>CAZCBO010000088.1:0-10571 GCA_964496825.1 uncultured Acidimicrobiaceae bacterium | reverse complement strand
GATCGGAGCCACGAACTCATCAGGCGGAACCGTCCGATACATGATCGACGCATTCGCCTGGTCGTTGAACGACGGCGACGTCGCCGACGGTGAACAGTTCGGCACCCCGTTCTGATTCAACGTATCCAAGAACGACTGAGTCACCCCGGAAGCAGCCGCACCAATGATCACATCAGCACCCTGCGCCAAGGCACTGTTCACATTCGGCCCAGCAACCGCCGGATCCGTCCCCGAATCGAACTCCAACAACACCACATCGGCACCCAACACACCGCCAGCAGCGTTGATGTCCTCAACCGCCAAGCCAACCCCAGCGATCATGGGGCCACCCAGATAATCCAAGAACCCCGTCTCGGGCAACACCCGACCCAACGTCAACACCCCATCCCCACGACCAGTGATCTCAACAGCCTCAGTCGTCGTCGTCGTCTCCCCAGCAGTCGTCGTCGTCTCCGCCACAGTCGTCGTCGTCTCCGCCACAGTCGTCGTCGTCTCCGCAGCAGCCGCCGTCGTCGTCGTCTCGTCACTATCACCGCAAGCTGCGGCAACCAGTGCCATTACCCCGACGACCACGAGAAGCCTCCAGCCCTTCTCGAGTCGCATGTTTCTCTCCTCCATTGATATAGACGCGGGGTCGATCCAGGCCCCACGTCTTCTTGCCTGAACCTTAGACCTTTTTTGCCAGCCGGTAGGTCGCAGCCGCGTTCTCGAGCCGTCCGTGCACGTCCGGAGAGCTCTTGGTAAGTTGTACGCGGCGAGGGGGTTCCATTTGCAGAGAACGGCCGCGGCCATCATCACCGACAAGGGCTCGACCATCATCACGGTGAAGCCGAACGACACCGTCTATCACGCGCTCGAGGTCATGGCCGATGCCAACGTGGGCGCGGTCCTCGTGCTCGAGGAGGACCGTCTCGTCGGGATCATGTCCGAGCGGGACTACTCGCGCAAGGTGATCCTGGTCGACAAGGCCTCCAAGGACACGGCGGTCGCCGAAATCATGACCACCGAGCTGGTCACCGTCGAACCCGCGTGCACCGTGACCGAGGCCATGTCGCTGATGACCGAGCAACGCGTCCGTCATCTGCCCGTTCTCGAGGACGAGGAGCTCGTCGGCCTCATCTCGATCGGTGATGTCGTCAAGGCCGTCATCGCCGACCAGCTCGAGATGATCAACCAGCTCGAGAACTACATCACCGGGTGACTGCGCTGCGAACCCAGGGCTCGCAGCAACGCTGAGCGTCGCTCCCAGCCCACGGTTCTGTTGCCCGCCACGGCGAATCACAGGAGGGCCCGTGAAACCGTTCGTTCGACCCGCCGTCGAATCCGACCTCGATCGCATCAACGACATCTACAACGAGTACATCGTGGACAGCCACGTGTCCTTCGATCTCGAGGCGTGGACGATCGAAGACCGGCAGCGCTGGTGGCATCGCTATGCCGACGGCCGCTTCCCCGCCCTCGTGGCCGAGATCGACGGCGAGGTCGTCGGCGTCACCTACGCCGGTCCCTACAAGGACAAGGCCGGCTATGCCGGATCTGTGGAGACCACGGTGGCACTCGATTCCCAACACCACGGACAAGGGATCGGGCGCCTTCTCCTCACCGCCCTGCTCGAATCGCTGGCGGCCTCGGGAGTCCACCGGGCCTACGCCTTCGTGGCACTGCCCAACGAACCCTCGGTGGCGCTGCATGAACGTCTTGGTTACCGGCGGGTCGGCGTGCTCGACGAGGTGGGGTACAAGATGGGGGAGTACCGGTCGACCATGCTCCTGGAGAAGCGCTTCGAGTGATCAGCGGTGCGGCCGGTAAGGACTCGACCGCAGCCCGCGGAGGTGCAGGGAATCGAACCCCTCGGGCCGCAGTGCAACCCGACACCGGTTTTGAAGACCGGGGAACCCACCAGGCGTCCGGACACCTCCGCGGGGGAAGGTAGCCAGCCCCCGCGTCGTACGTAGCTCGGTCACATCGAGCGAGCACCCCGAGGCACGCATTGAGCCCGTGATCAACCGGCGCGTAACATCGCAGCGATGACGACCACCGCGGTACCTTCGCTGCGCGACGCCGATCTCACGCTCGCGGTCGACGCCAAGGAGGGGAACCACCGGATCAACGTTGCCCAGCGGCGCATCCTGCAGCTCAGGCTCCAGCTGGGCGGCAAGCTCGGCACCGGTGAGCTCGGACCGCCGGTGTGCTTCGTCTTCGAGGGATGGGACGCCTCGGGCAAGGGTGGGGCCATCAAGCGCCTCGTCGCCCCGATGGATCCCCGTCATGTCAGGGTGGTGCAGATCGGTACCCCGACCGCCGACGAGCTCCGACACCACTGGCTCCAGCGCTTCTGGCCGGATCTGCCCGGCTGGGGTGGGGTCGCGGTCCTCGACCGGTCGTGGTACGGGCGGGTCCGCGTCGAGCGGGTGGAGGGATTCGCCACCACGGATCAGTGGCGCCGCGCCTACACCGAGATCATCGACTTCGAGCAGACCCTCGTCGCCGAGGGGATGGTGTTCGGCAAGTTCTGGATGCACATCTCCCAGGACGAGCAGCTCCGCCGCTTCCAGGCCAGGGAGAACAGCCCCCTCAAGCAGTGGAAGCTGACCGACGAGGACTGGCGAAACCGGGAGAAGCACGCCGAGTACTGGGTCGCCGTCGAGGAGATGCTGGCGCGTACCTCGTGGGACGATGGGATCTGGCACGTGGTCCCGGCCGAACAGAAGCGCTACGGCAGGGTGGCGGTCCTCGAGACCGCCGTGGCCATCATCGAAGAGGGCATGCGCCGCCACGGCATGGAGCCCGTTCCCCCGCTCGAGATCGACGCCGGGTAGTCGTCAGGCGGTGGCGTACAGCGCCTCGATCTCGTCTCCGTACTTGGCCATGACCGCCCGCCGCTTCACCTTGAGACTCGGCGTGAGCATGCCGTTCTCGGGGGTGAACTCCTCGTCGGTCAGCACGAATCCGCGGATCCGTTCGTAGCCCTTGATCGGTCCCGACTGCCGGTTCATCTCCCGCTCGATGAGCTCCTTGACCGCGTCTTCCTCGAGCAGCTGGTCCACCGTTCGGTCCCCCAGACCGTTGTCGGCCGCCCACTTGGTGAGGGCCTCGATGTCGGGGACGACCACCGCGACGTTGAAGGGACGTTGCTCCCCGTACACCATGATGTTGGTGATGAACCCGGAGAGCTGGAGCTGCTCCTCGATCGGCGACGGCACGACGTACTTGCCGTTCTCCAGCTTGTACTGCTCTTTGATCCTGCCCCGGATCGCGATGAACCCCTCCTCGTCGCGTGAGCCGAGGTCGCCGCTGCGGAACCCGCCGTCCGGGGTGAACACGGTCTTGTCCTCCTCAGGCAGGTTGTAGTAGCCCAGCATCACGTTGGGGCCGTGGATGACGATCTCGCCCACGTCGTCGCTGCCGACGGCGTCCGTGTCGATGTCGATCCGCACCCCGGGGATCTCCTTGCCCACCGTGCCCACTTTGCGGAACCCGGGGATGTTGGCGGCGGCCACCGGAGAGGTCTCGGTGAGTCCGTAGCCCTCGTACACGGTCAGCCCCAGGGCCGAGATGAACTCGGCGACCTCGGGGGAGATCGCCGCACCGCCCGAGATGGCGTACTTGAGCCTCCCGCCAAACCGATCCCGCACCTTGGAGAACACGAGCTGGTCGAAGAGGCCGTGCTGGAGCTCGGCGAGGAAGCTCGTCCTTCCTTCTGCGGCGAGCGCGGCGCGCTTGGCGGCGTTCCGCATGGCCTGGTCGAACATCATCTTCTTGATGCCGCCCTCGGCCGCCATCAGCTTCTGGAGCCCGTCGTAGATGCGGTTGTAGACGGTGGGGACCGACACCAGGATCGTCGGCTTGATGACCGGGAGGTCCTCCATCAGGTCCTTGGCCGAGGTGAGCGCGGCGGAGGCCCCGGCGGCGATGATGAAGTGCAGCTCGACGGTCTGGCCGAAGGAATGGGCCCAGGGGAGGAAGGAGGCGGTCCGGTCCTCCGAGCCGATGTCGAACAAGTCGGGGAACGTGTTGATGTTGCTCGTCAGGTTGGCGTGCGACAGCATGACGCCCTTGGGGTTCCCCGTGGTCCCCGAGGTGTAGATCAGCCCGGCGAGGCTGGAGGGGTCGGGGTGCACGGTGTCCACCGGGGCCTCGGCCCCGCGGGCGAGAAGCTCGTCGAAGGTGATCGCCGATCCGCCGGCGGCACCATCGATGACGACGATCTGGAGCAGATCGGGGAGCTGGTCGGCGTAGTCGTCGAGCTGGGCGCGGATCCCGTCGTCGGCGACGATGACGACCCTGGCTCCGGAGTCGGCGAGGATGTACTGCCAGTCCTTCGCCTGCTGTGCCTCGTACATCGGCACCCACGCCCCACCGAGCGTGTACGTGCCGTAGGCGCCGACCGCCCATTCCACCCGGTTGTCGGCGATGACCGCGACCCGGTCGCCGCTGCCGACACCGAGGCCGGCAAGGCCCGCCCTGGCCTGGGCCACCTGGTCAGCGAAGTCCCCGTAGCTCAGCCACTCCCAGCTGCCGTCGGCCCGTTTCGTTCCGAAGAGCGGGTTGTCCGTGAACCGGGCGACGCTCGCCTCGAACAGGTCGGGAAGGCTCTTGAAATCGGTACCCATCGGCTGGCTCCTTCGCGAGGCTCGGCGGTCGCCTCAGGATACCAAGGCCGCGAAAGTCGATTCGGGGCGGGGTGCAACGCCCATTCCCCAAGGTCCGATATTGTGATCCCGTGACCGGGAGATCCTTCGGCCGGATCGTTCGTGAGGCGCGCCTCGAGCGGCACCTCTCGATGGGCCAGCTCGCCGCTGCCGTCGACCGTTCCACCGCCTCGGTCAGGCGGTGGGAGCGCGATGAGGGACTTCCCACCCCCGACGTCGTCGACACCCTGATCGAGCGCCTCGGCCTCGATTCGGTCGAGGTCGAGTCGGCGCTGGCTACGGTGCGGGAGGAAGAGCCGGTCCCCGACCCCGGCCCGGTCGAATCCGGCGACCCGATCGACGTCGTACCGCTCGCCGATGTGGCGGAGGCCGTCGACTCGGGAGCCATCGTCGAGTGGCAGCAGCCGGAGATCGCTCCGCTGCCTGCGGCTCCGCCGCCCCAGCCCGTGACCGTCGTACCGCCGACACCGTGGCCGACGGCCTCGGTCCCAGTGGCGGTCATCGAGCGGGATCAGAACTTCCTCCAGATCCTGCGCGATCCGGAGCGACCGTGGCTCGGATACATCAGAGCGGCGTTGACGGTGGCGGCGCTCGCCGCCCTCGCCTATGTGCTGGTATGGGCGGTTCCCGAGTTCCTCGACGCCTTCGGTGAGATGTGGGATTCGCTGTGGCCCGCGTCGGAGGGAATCCAGTTGTGACCGTCTCCGCGACTCGCGACTCGCGACTCGCGACTCTTTGACTATCGTCCCCTCCGGCCGTTCGTACGGGAGCTACGTGCAGAGACCAGATCGCCATGCCGGTGGGCGCCGCCGCCTCCTCATCGTGGTCGCGGTGGCGCTTCTCGCGCTGGCGCTTGCGTCCTGTGCCAGCGATCTCCCGCAGTCGGCCCTGAATCCGAAATCGACCGAGGCCCAGGAGATCGACAACCTCTGGGAGCTCGTCTTCGGCCTCGCCGCCGGCGTCTTCGTCGTCGTCGAGTTCGCCCTGGTGGTGGCGATCTTCTGGTTCAGGAAGCGGAAGAAGGACGATCGGCCGGAGCCCAAGCAGACCCACGGCAACACGCCGCTCGAGATCGTCTGGTCGATCATCCCGGCGCTGATCCTCGTGGTCGTCGCGGTGCCGACGCTCCGGACCCTCTTCGAGCTCAGCGATCCGGCCGAGGGAGCGTTTCGCGTCAACGTCACCGGTCATCAGTGGTGGTGGGAGTTCGAGTATCCGGATCTCGTCGATGACCAGGGCCGGCCGCTCACCACCGCCAACGAGCTTCACCTTCCGGTCGGAGTGACGACGGAGTTGTACCTGACCTCGGCCGACGTGATCCACAGCTTCTGGGTGCCGCCGCTGGCGGGCAAGCGCGACGTAGTGCCCGGCCTCGAGACCGTGATCAAGATGACTCCCGACCCTGACCGGGCGGGAGAACAGATCCCGGGGCAGTGTGCCGAGTTCTGCTGGCTGTCACATGCCGACATGCGGATGCTCGTGTTCCTCGAGACCCAGTCCGACTTCGATGAGTGGGCGGCGGGACAGTTGCAGCCGGCGGTGATCCCCGCGGACGGCGCGGCGGCGTCCGGGTACGAGATCTTCACCGCGATTTGCACCGCGTGTCACCAGGCCAACGTCGCAGGACCGGATGGCCCTGAGGTGGTGGGTGAGGCGATCGCTCCGGATCTGACGCACTTCGGTTCGCGGTCGACGCTCGGCGCGCGAGTGCTGACCAATACCGCGGAGCACCTCGCCGAGTGGATCGACAATCCCGGCTCGGTGAAGCCCATGGCGCCGCAGCTCAACGACTTCGCGACGGGCCGCATCCTGGGCATGCCCGACTACGGTCTCGACGACGAGGAGATCGCGGAGCTGGTAGCGCTCCTCGAAACCTGGAAGTGAACTCATGGCGATAACCGCCCCCAAAGAAGATCTCGGCTACACCCCGTCGACCGACGGATTGTGGAGTTGGCTGACCACCGTCGACCACAAGCGGATCGGGATCATGTACGGGGTCTCGGCGCTGGTGTTCTTCATCGTCGGCGGACTCGAAGCCCTGTTGATCCGGACCCAGCTCGCCCAGGCGGACGGCACGGTGCTCTCCGCCGACGCCTACAACCAGCTGTTCACCATGCACGGCGTCACGATGGTCTTCGCCGTCATCATGCCGATCGCCGCCGCCTTCCAGAACTACATCATCCCGCTCCAGATCGGCGCAAGGGATGTTGCCTTTCCACGGCTCAACGCCTTCTCGTTCTGGCTGTTCCTCTTCAGCGTGACCTTCCTCACCTCGTCGTTCTTCCTCGGGGGATCGCCCGACGGGGCGTGGGTCGGCTACGCCAACCTGTCGACCGAGGTCACCGAGTACGTGCGGATGGACTACTACGCCATCGGCGTGCAGCTGCTCGGAATAGCCTCGATCGGGTCGTCGGCGAACTTCATCGCCACGATCTTCACCATGCGGGCTCCGGGGATGACGATGATGCGGATGCCGGTGTTCACGTGGATGAGCGTCGTCACCTCGTTCCTGCTCATCCTCAGCCTGCCCGTCATCGCCGTCGGCCTGTGGCAGATGTTCTTCGACCGCAACTTCGGCACCCTCTTCTACCAATCGCAGGCCGCCGGTGATCCGCTGCTGTGGCAGCACTTGTTCTGGATCTTCGGCCACCCCGAGGTCTACGTGCTGATCCTGCCGGCGATGGGGATCGTCTCGGAAACGCTCCCGGTCTTCTCACGGAAGCCACTGTTCGGCTACCAATTCGTGGTCTTCTCCGGGATCGCCATCGGGTTCCTCGGTTTCGGGGTGTGGGCCCACCACATGTTCACCGCAGGGATGGGGCCGGTGGCC
This sequence comes from uncultured Acidimicrobiaceae bacterium, assembly GCA_964496825.1. Lineage (GTDB taxonomy): Bacteria > Actinomycetota > Acidimicrobiia > Spongiisociales > UBA5794 > JACZST01. The sequence goes on along the minus strand of CAZCBO010000088.1, from coordinate 3,089 downwards.
GAGGCCGGGTTCGGCATGGCGACGATGCTCATCGCCATCCCCACCGGCGTGAAGATCTTCAACTGGATCGGCACGATGTGGGGCGGGAAGCTCACCCTCACCACGCCGATGCTGTTCTCGATCGGCTTCATCGCCATGTTCATCATCGGCGGCCTCTCGGGGGTCACCCACGCCGTGGTGCCCTCGGACTGGCAGCAGCACGACAGCTACTACGTCGTCGCCCACTTCCACTACGTGCTCTTCGGCGGTGCCGTGTTCGGGTTCGTCGCCGGGGCCTACTACTGGTTCCCAAAGTGGACCGGAAGGGCACTCAGCGAGACCCTCGGGAAGTGGCACTTCTGGCTCATGTTCATCGGCTTCAACCTCACCTTCGGCCCGATGCACATCCTCGGCCTCGACGGCATGCCCCGTCGCACCTATCGCTACCCCGACGGGCTGGGCTGGGAGTTCTGGAACGCCATGGCGACGATCGGGGCGTTCACCATCGCCCTCTCGATCCTGCTCTTCATCATCAACGTCGTGCGGAGCATGCGCAGGGGCAGGGAGGTCGGCCACGACCCGTGGGACGGGAGGACGCTCGAGTGGATGATCTCCTCGCCGCCGCCGGTCCACAACTTCGACGAGGTGCCGGTCGTCCGCCACCTCGACGAGTGGTGGCACCGCAAGTACGGGGTCGACGAGGAAGGCAGGGCCGTTCCGCTGCCCGAGGGCTACGTCGAGGAGCCCGCCTTCGTCACCGAGGAGGGGGGCATCCACATGCCGTCCCCGTCCTACTACCCGCTCATCGCCGCCGCCGGGCTGGTGGCGGTCGGGGCCGGGCTCGTCTTCTGGTCCTCGGGGGTCATCGGGGTGTCCATCCTCGTCGTCGGTGCGGCGATCTCGCTGTGGGGGATCGTGGGCTGGGCGGCGGAGCCGATCACGCGTGACGAGCACGTAGGGGCGGAGGCGCACTGATGGCGGTTGCTTCCGAGCCGATCTTCGAGCAGCACGACTTCGAGGCGGGGGGCGACGAGGCCCATCATCGGACCCGGAAGACGGCCATGTGGATCTGGCTGGGATCGGAGGCCTTCTTCTTCGGGGCGATGATCTCGACGTTCCTGCTGTACCGGAACTCGACGAACGGGGGCCCGGGGGCCGACCTGTTCAACATCCCCTTCACTTCGGCGAGCTCGTTCATCCTGTTGATGAGCTCGGTGACGATGGTGCTGGCCGATCACGCCTTCCAACGCCGCGACCAGCGCCAGGGCCGGATCTGGCTGGTCGGCACCGCAGCCCTCGGCCTCACCTTCCTCGCCGGGCAGATCTTCGAGTTCACCGAGTTCTACGAGCATGGCCTCAAGCTGACGTCCAGTCCCTTCGGCTCCTCGTTCTACATGCTCACCGGCTTCCACGGTGCCCATGTCGCCGGCGGGGTGCTGATGCTCGCACTGCTCATCGCCTTCTCGCTCCGGGGCAAGCTGTCGCCGGACCATGGCATGAACGTCGAGCTCACCGCGCTGTACTGGCACTTCGTCGACATCGTGTGGATCGTGATCTTCACCGTCGTCTATCTGTTGCAGGTCTGACGATGGCGACGACCACCACCCATGCCCACCCGACGCCCAGGACCTACTGGCTGGTCGGCGCCTTCCTGGCGGTGGTCACCGCCCTCGAGATCGGCGTCTCGTACATCGATGCCCTCGGCGTGATGAAGGGCCCGTTGCTCGTCTTCATGAGCATCGTGAAGTGGGGGACGGTCGTCGCCGTCTTCATGCACCTCCGCTACGACCTGCGCAGCTACCGGACCTTGTTCTTCTTCGGGATCTTCGGGGCGCTCGCGGTGTTCGCCGTGGTGCTGGCGGCCATGCAGGCCCTGTGATCGTGGAGATCCCCTTCCACCTCCACGGCGACGTCCTGGGCATTGCTGCGGCCCTGATCATCGGGTACGAGGCGGGGATCCGGGTCCTCGCCCCCCGCTACTGCCCCGAGGACGAGACACCGGTCACCGGGCTCCAGCGCGTGCTCTTCTACGCCGGCGTGCTCATCCTGGTCGCGGCTTCCACGTGGCCGGTCCACGACATCGCCGAGGAGCGACTGTTCACCTTCCACATGGTCGAGCACATGGCGCTGTCGCTGGTCGTGCCGCCGTTGCTGCTCGCCGGCACACCCTGGTGGCTGATGCGGGCATTCGTGGCTCCCATCCTGCCGGTGGTCCAGTTCGTCACCCGGCCGCTGATCGCCCTCCTGCTGTTCAACGGCTGGCTGGCGCTGCTGCACGTGCCCTCCGTGGTCGAGCTCATGATCACCAACGAGGCGTTCCACTTCTTCGCCCACGCCATGCTCTTCATCGCCGCCATCATCATGTGGTGGCCGGTGATGGACCCGATCCCCGACACCCAGCGCCTCACCCCGTTCGGCAAGATGGGCTATCTGTTCCTCCAGTCGCTCGTCCCGACGATCCCGGCCTCGTTCATGACGCTGGGCAGAACGCCGCTGTACGGGATCTACGAGACCTTCCCCCGGCTGTGGGGCGTCGACGTGGTCACCGATCAGGTCGTGGCCGGGCTGATCATGAAGATCGGCGGTGGGCTGATCCTCTGGGGATTCATCGCCTGGGTCTTCTTCTCGTGGTACGCCGACGAGCAGAAGTACGAGCCCGGACCCGTGGTGATCAGTTCTCAGTGACCCGCCGCCGGCTCGGCGGCGAGCCACGCCTCGATGCGCTGTCTCGCCTCCGCAGAGCCGTCGAGTCGGCCGACCCCCGCCCCGAAGTTGAAGAGGCCACCGGAGGGGTTCCTCAGACTCCACTCGATGGTCTCGACCTCTGATGCCATCGCCTCGGAGACGATCGTGTGCTCGGCGACCGTGAGCGGTGTGACGCCGCAGGTCGCCAACAGGTCGAGGGCCTCCTGATGGGCTTCGGCGAGTTCCGCGGGCGAGGCGCCGAGGACATCGTTGGCGAGGTAGTTCGGGGGCAGCGCCGTCCGCCCGCTGCTGATCGTCAGCAGGATCCGCCCATCCTCGAACCGGCTCTCGACGGCGAACACCATGTCGGTGATCTCGGCATGGCGGTCGAGATACGGGTGGACCAGCACCGAGGCGACGACGGG
>CAZCBO010000087.1:0-10604 GCA_964496825.1 uncultured Acidimicrobiaceae bacterium | reverse complement strand
GCCGCCGATCAACTGAAGCGAACTCGCCCCGATGGCGGCGTCGCCGTGTACATGCCCGAGTTGAGATTGGTCAACCGGCGGCGCGTCGTCGCGCTAGCTCCTCCCGAGCGCGAACTGCCAGTAGGTACGGCGTGGCGCGATCCTCGACCTCTCCCGTGTCGAGGTTGATTTCAGGAAGATCGGTGAGCCCGCCGTCGGTCATGTGCTGCACCTTGGAGGGGAAGGCAGCAACCACGTCATTGACGGCCGTCTCAGTCGACGGGTCCGGAGCGACGGTGTGGGTCGCAGCGAACACCTTGGAGTCGGGGGCGACGACGCCGCTCACCGACCGTGCGGGTCCGTAGGCGAGAGCAAGGACCAGGGCACTCCCGCGGAGTGGTTGGGTGAGGTGGCGGGCGCCGATCATCCCGGTGAAGGCGGAAAGGATCGGCTGGTATCGGGCTACCGCCCGATGCGAGCGCAAGACGCTGGCGGGGTCGAAGTCGACGCTGTATGTGCGGTCGTAGGCTCCGGCGAGGAACCCGATGCTCTCTCGATCGAAGGTGGGAACCAGCCGGACGGCGCGCACGTCGGGGTTACGCGCCAAACGCACGCCATCGAGCCCGAATTCGACCCGCATGTGAGTCGGCATCGAATCGGCCGCGGTCGACGGCTGTTCCGCGGAGCCGTTCCGGAGGGCTCCCGCACTCCGGTTGACGATCCGATGAATCTCGCCATCGGCGATGACATGGGTGAGCCAGCCCAGGGCGAAGGCGCGTTCAACGTCGTTGCTGGTGCGCTCGAACAGGGTGCGGGTCAACGCTGCGGTCGCGACGTAGTGGGCGAGGTCGGTGAGGAGCGGCTCAGCGCCTGGGAAGTACCCCATATCGGGTCCGATCGCCCCGTGGTAGAGGGCGTTGCGCGCCGCCGAGTCATGCCGCCACGCCGGCGCCGACCAACGGTCCGAGTCGACGAGCAGGGTGCGGGCGAGTTCGATGTGGAGGGCGTGACCGGGCATCTACGGGGCTTCCTTCTCCGCGGAGCCGGCGTGATCCAGGCTCGGCCCGAGAACGGTCCTGGCGACCTCCATCGTGGTGCTCTCCTGCGCACCGTGTCCGAAGGGAAGGAGGCCACTCATGAACGACCACCCCCGGTTGCGTTCCTGCCACAACGAGAGCAAGGCGAGCAGGATAAGCAGCACACCGCCGCTGCTGGTCGCTAGCCGAGCCCAGAAGGTCTCCACCTCGGTGGAGTTCACGATGCGGTCCTCGATCTCGTGCAGGGTCGTCTCCTCTTCGATGTCGAAGCCGCCGTTGTTGGCGGACTCGATCACGGTCGCGACCTCCTCACGCACGTGGTTCGAGACGCTGGTCACGTTGACGAAGGTGAGCACGATGAGCGCCGGGAGCACGACGAGGATGGCGAGTGTCGCTGCGCCGCGGGCCACGGTGAGCACGTTCTGGGCGAGGATCGACAAGTAGGGCGTTCCGAGAAGCCAGAACGCCACCGCGGCAAGGATCGCCATCACTGCCGTGAGGTCGACAGCGAGCCCGAGAGCCGCGTCCTGATAGGTACGGAACAGCACGTAATAGGCCTCGAGATGGGACTGCGGATCCGCGGTCGCCGTCGCGGGCGGGCCAGTCGCGACGGTGTCGGCGGCGACGCGTGCAGCGGAAGCATCGGCCCACAGACCTGCTCCGATGAGCCACAGGATGGCCACGATGAACAGGAGGTTGACCACCGCGTACGGGTAGTAGGGAACCGCGTTAACCCGCAACGCTCGGCGCGTCGGCCGCGGGTCTATGCCGCTGATGCGCCCAGCGGCGTCCGTCGGCACCCGGCCGATCGCGGTAGGTTCGGCAGCAAGGAGCCGGGTTGCCTCGTCAATTGCCCACACGAAGAGATGGAGTGCGACCACCGCGGCTACAACGACGGTGATGACCAGTGCCACGGGAGAGGTCACCCGGTCGGTGAAGAAGGCTTCGGCCTGGGTGGGGAACACCAGGTATGACAAGGCGAGGATCGCCAGCAGGCAGATGGCCATCCACCCGCCCTCGAGGACCGGTCCAACGTGATCCGTGCCGTCAACGATCCGGAACCGGGCGATAGTGAACTCAGTGACGAAAGGACCTCGGTAGTAGCTCACCAACAGCAGTCCGATTGCGATCGATCCCACCAGCACGAGCAGGACCGCCCACACACCACTCACGCGTTGTCCTCTCTCCCGGCAAGCGTGCTTCGACTCGGGAGCACGAGCGTCTCGGCCGCAGCCGGCACGCTCCCGCATAATCGCGCCGCAGGCGTTCGGCGAGCAGGGACCTTCAGCACTAGCTCGCCGCAGAATCCCTGAGCATCAGCTGGATCTCGACGACGAGAGTCGATTGCCGGGCCGCTGGTCGAGGGCGGAACGATCCCACCAACTGCGATGGATCCGCACATACGGAGTACCGGCGTGCGAGGGGGCCAGGGAGCCCATATTGCCGGCTGCCTCAAGGCGTGAACGCAACACCGTCGGCGAGAGTTTGGTGTCTCGTCGGGAGGTGTGCGGTGTCGAGGAGGTTCACGGAAGCGGAGATCGCCGAGGTGTGGGAGCGGCGAAGGGCAGGTGAGTTGACCCGGTCGATCGCTCGTCGGTTGGGTCGCCACGGGTCGTCGATTCAGCGGCTGTTTGAGGATGCCGGTGGCGTGTGCCCGGCTCCGCGCCGGCGGGCAGAACGGCATCTGTCGGAAGAAGGAGGCCTTCGGCTCTGGCAGCTGGCTCCGGCCTTGATCAACGGTGAGATGAGCAGACCCATCAAGAGAGCAATACGATGAGGCGCCTTGCTCTGCTATCCATGGTCCTACTGGTCTTGGTGGCTGCGTGTGGAGGCGAGACGGAGCCGGTTGAGGTGTCCGGGAATACCGGAGGCTTCTCGGAATCAGGCGACTCCTTCAGTGAAGAGGGGCTGACCTACACGGGCAATTGGACCGACGTATCCGACGAACGGCTACAAGGCCAGAACGAGGCTGTCACCTTCTGTAAGTGGATTTCCGAAGGGGAGCGGTCAGCCGAATGTGAGGGCACGTTCGAGATCATGAACGATGGTGGCACATGGGAGGGCGCCTTCACCGGGACGAGCCTCGGCGGCGTGCACAACATTCAGGGGACTCTGCTCGGAACCGGCGGCTACGAGGGACTCCAATTCACCTACCAGCTCGAGGGCGTCGGATTTCCTTGGACTATCACTGGAACGATCGAACCAGTCGATAGCTAGCTCCTCGATCGATCGCGCATATCGGCACAGATGCGCCACACGCGTGACTCGGACCGCTCAATATTGCAGTGGGTGAGGAAGGCCGGGGCCGGCCGGCTTGGGTTACCAGTAGCTCAACTTTGAGAAAGCGTCGCTCGTGTCGACCGGTGAGCGACTCAGCGTTGTCTTTGGGCCACGGGGCAACACAGGATAGGCAGCGCATATTGCCGGTTCGGATCGGTGGAGAGGTAACGAGTTCGCCCCAGGGCCGTCGCGATATGTGTTGTCGAACGCGGACTCCTCAATGCCTCGAGGAAGCTCAATTGTCGGCATCGGAAGCCTTCACTTGTTCGTACTCACGACGGGATGCCGAAAATCATGATGACGCCCATGGCGGCGCCGAGGACGGCGAACCCCAGTACCTGTCCCCATGCCTGCTGGCGGGCGGCAAGGGAACCGGCGAGCCACGCCTGCAACAGGTAGTAGGCGGCGAACACCCGGGAGGCGAGAGCGACGGCGGACTGGACGTCGGTGAACAGGGTGATCACGATTGCCGGCCCGAGCAGCATGGGGAACGTCAATCGTGGCGCGATGCGTCCTTGGGAGGCCTCGACGATGAGGGCGCTCCGCGACACGGTGGCGTTGGTGATGGCCGAGAACTCACTCCCGATCGCGGCCAGGATCAGAATGAACGGCAGGACCGGGCTCACCGCTTCGGAGACCACGAAGACCGCTTCTTGGTTGATCTCTGGTTGAACCTCGACGAAGAGGATCAGGATGGCGGCGAGCAGAGCGACGAACGTCACCGAGGAGATGTACTGGGCGAGACGCATCGTCGAGATCCGCAGGTCGGCGCTGAACCGGGCACCCAGGTACCGCGACGCTTCGAAGCCTTGCACGATGGCGAAGAAGCCGAGGAGCTGTCGAACGACGTTGGCGTCGATCGGCGGTCGGTAATCGGGGAACTCCCAACGACCACCGAGCATCTCCTGGAAGTTGAACACGACGAAGGCCAGCACGATGGCGATCACCGCCGCCAGGTTGAAGGCAGTGGTTCGATCACCGATCTTGTTGATTCTCTCCAAGCCGAAGGAGAGGCCGTAGACGAGGAGCAGGCCGAGGAGGACCACGGAGGTGGTGGTGACCGTCCCCTCGGTGTAGAGGTCGAGGGGCAGCACGATCAACGTCATCATCACCTGCGCGTAGTAGGCGACGTTGACCACGGAAGCCCCCAGTAGTGACCAGGACGACGCCGTGCTCAGGGTCTTGATGCCGCCTCGGGCATCATTGGCGATCGGCTCGAAGTTGCGGATGTTGTAGGCGATGACGAAACCCATGGCGATCGCCAAGAGACAGATCGTGAGCATGAACACCGGGGCGGCGTATCCGACGAGCCCGACGATGATCGGCGACAGGACGATGAACCCGACGTCCATGATGTTCGCCAGCGGCACCACGAGCGCCTGATAGCGCTCCGACTGTTGCACCCTGGGCCGATACAGTGCCCAGGCGAGCCCGACGAGCACGACGACCGTGATGATCGTGTTGACGAGCTCGTTTTGCTCCACGCTCCTCCCGCCCAGCCGATGGCGCCGGAGTGTACGCGTCGGAGGTCGACGAGGCCGACCGCCTAGATTGCCGGGACCATGGTCGACGCGAACGAGGCACCACTGTGGAAGCGACTGCTGCCGATCGTCATCGGAATCGCGATCGTCGTCTTCATCTTCGGCTGGGTTCTGCCCCAGTTCATCGACTACGAGGCAGTGCTCAGGGCGATCGGCGAGATCAGCTTCGGCGAGTGGCTCATCCTGATCGCCGTGAGCCTGCTCCGGTTCATTCCCGAGGGATGGACCTACGTTGCGGCCCAGCCCGGGCTCAGCATGCGCCAGGGGACGCAGCTGTTCCTCGTGTCCGAGACCCTGACGAATATTCCTCCGGGCGGCCTCGATCTGGTGGCGCGATATCAGATGAGCCGAGCCTGGGGGTTCAGCCAGGCATCGGCCACGTCGGCCACGATCGCGAGTTGGGTGTTTGCCGCGCTGAGCAAGCTCGTCTTGCCGATCGCCGCGGTCGCGATCCTGGCTATCAACAGGATTCGGAACGACGACCTCGACGAGCTGGCGCTCATCGCGCTGCTGCTCCTCGTCGCCGGCGCGGCGAGCCTCTTCGTCGTGATGCGCTCCGAACGACTTGCCGCCAGGGTCGGTGAGCTGCTCGGTTCGATCGTCCGCCGGGTCTCGGGCATCTTCCGCCGCGAAGTAACGACCGACTTTCGCGCCCTGGTGATCGAGTTTCGGGATCAAGCCGCCGAGGTCCTACGCACCCGGACCCTCTTGGGGCTGGTCGCCGGGGTAACTGCGCGGCTGGCGTCGTTCGCGGTGCTACAGCTCGCGCTCCGTTTCGTCGGACTCGGCGCCGACCAAATCGACTGGACGGTGGCATTCGCCGCCTTCGCCGCCTCGGTGGCACTCACCGTGATTCCCATCTTCAACATGCCGGGCATCGCCGAGGCGGTCCTGATCGGGACCTTCAACGCCGCCTCCGGAGGTGGCTACACCGATCAGATCGCGGCCGCCGTCTTCGTCTACCGCATCCTCGTCTGGCTGACGCCAATCCCCTTCGGAGGGTTGGCGTTCACACGGTGGCGCGACCAGATGCAGGAAGAGGGCAAGACCGAGCTCCTCGACGCCTTCGAGACGCCCGAGTCGGGCTAGGGGTCGGCGAGCCGTGGACCTGGCTACTCGCTCCGCGGCGACACCTAGGGTCACGGCCACATGGAGCACTGTGGATGACGATGTCGTGGGCCGCCGTGTCCGGGTTCTTGGTGACGCTGCTCGCTGTCTACAGCCCGCTGGCGGCGGCGCCGTCGTACTCGCCGGTGGTCGGTCACTTCGACGCCGGGACGCGCCGCAGAATCTCGCTCTGGCTGTTCGTGATCGTTGCCGCGTTCGTCGTCGCCGCCGTCTGGGTCGGCGAGTTAGTCGTCGAGGCGCTCGGGGTGAGTACCACTGTGCTGTCCGCCGTTGGCGGTATCGCGCTGCTGTTTGCGGGGATCCCGATGATGCGCGGCATCGAGCACGTGCCCCCCGAGGACCCGACGGATCTCGCTAAAGCGTATGAGGGCTCGGAGGAGAGCTGGCAGACATTGCTGATTACCCCCGTCGCCTTTCCGCTGAGCGTGGGCGGAACGACGATCGCGATCAGCGTCGCCAGCGCGGCGATGGCCGAGGAGATCCCCGATCTGGTCGCCCTCTCCGCCATGGGGGTGCTCTTCGGCGCCGTGGTCGGCATCACCTGCTATGTGGGTAGCGCCATCCCGGGACGGGTTGGACCGACGGGACGCACGATCATCAACCGCGCCGCTGGCGTGCTTCTCACCGCGATCGGCCTATCGCTGCTCGTAACCAACGTCACCAAGATGATGGTCGAGGCCGGGCTGTCGATCGGATAGCCGTGTTCGGGGCGGCGAGACGGCGAGCCTGTTCCACGGAATCAGCGCAAGGGATGTTGCAGGAAGGCGCGATTTCGAACGGACGGGGCGCCGCGGGATAAACGGTGCCACACGACCTTGACTTCACGGTCGGGCGGCGCCCTCCCAGAGATCGAGGATCTCCTCGGCCCACCGCCTGTTGACCGATCCGAGGACCGGAATGTTGTTGTTCATGAGGGAGTCGAAGGTGGCTCGGTAGCTGCCCTCGACCCCGTAGCATCCTTGTTGAACATCGGCGACGACGACAGCTTCGGCGAGGGCATCGGGATCGCCGAGCGGGAATCCCGCCTGTTCCATCTCCTCGTGCCAGATCTGGACCATGGGGTCGACGTCGCCGAGGAGATCTCCCCACCAGGCGTCTGCCTCTGTCTGGTTTTCGGCACACGAAGGCCAACTCGATAGGTCCTCCCGGCCGTCGAAACCCAGCTGCTGCCCGACGTACTCATCGGGCAGGTTGAACATGGCATGACCGAGTTCGTGCGGTACCTCGGCGAGGCCGGCGGCGGTGAATCTGCTGTCCACGACCACCGTCAAGTTGGCGAACGGATCGTCGTCGACGGGGCGGCCCACGAGACCGGGGCCGACAAAGTGGACGTCGAAGCCGGTGACCGACGTCAGTTCGGGGTTGAAGCGGTGGGCATCCAGGGCCAAGACGACCACCACTTGATCCGGGAGGTCAAAGGGCGGATCGACCTGGTTCACCCACGTCACTGGGGTATCGGGCTCAACATCGGTGACCCAGGCGTTGAATCGATCGCGAGACGATCGCCACGGCTCGATGGCGAAGACGCCGAGCTGTGCTCCGATCGCAGAGACCCCGTCCGCAGTGACATTTCCATCCTCGGCGATCAGGAAGGCGTCTCCGTCCCACGAGAGTTGCGCCGCCGCCACCGCTTCGAAGGCCTCCCGGTCTTCCCACCCCCAGGGGGCGAAGACGAGGTTGATCCGGTCCGCATCCAGGTCGTTGCCGGCAACGAGTGCCCACAGCGGCTCGCCGGGGACCTGTTCACCGACGGCCATTCCGTCGTCGGTCGTCGACGTCGTCAACTGCGTCGTGGCCGTATTCGTCGTTGTGGTGGTGGAGGGAGCGGGCGGTCCCGCACCCCTATCGCAACCGGCGACGAGGATCACCACCACGAATGCTGCTGCGCAGGCCCTCATGCCGGCGGGATCGTACCCGGGAGCATTCAGGATGGGCTCCCTACCCGGTTAGGTGATCGATGATGGCGTCGAACGCGTTGACGGTGAACTCGTCGACGGCCATGTCGGCCGAAACCGGCTGTGAGGACTGTCTGACGACGGCCACGCCGCGGTCTCGGTCGATGTAGATCCACTGACCGTGGATCCCGATGGCGGTGAATGCTTCCCTCCCGGGGGTGTGGCGCACCCACCACTGCGCCCGGTAGCTCCAATCCCCGCCGCCCATGTAGCCAATCGCCTCCGGTCCCGCGACAAAGGCGTCGGTACTGCCGCCAGCGACGAGCAGGTCGATGATGCCGCTCTCCACGACCTGTTGACCGGCAAATCGCCCGTCGTTGAGCATCATCAGGGCGAAGCGGGCGAGGTCGTGTGGACCGGCATTCAATCCGCCGCCGGCGACGAGGATTCCGTTGCGGTCGAGGAGCACGTAGGTCTCGGCGTCGGTGCCGAGTTTGGACCAGAGCATCTGGTGCATGAGGTCCTGGAACGACATACCCGTTGCGCGGTTGGTCACCCAGTTGACCACGTCGGTCTTCGGCGTCTGATAGACGAAGACCTCACCGTGTTCGATCCGCGGGTCTTTTGCCAGCGTGACGAGGAAGTCATAGAGGTTGTCGGCCGGTATCTGGTCCGACTTCGCCTCCAGCCATCCAAGAACCTTGCCGTAGCGGACGATGCCTGACGTCGGGTCGGCGTAATCCTCGGTGAAATCCATTGAGTTGACCATGTCCAACACCTGCCCGAGCGTGGCGTCGGCGAAAGCTGTGGACGACGCGAGCTCGGGGACCTTGTCGGTGACCGGATCGCCTTCGGAGAGGTACCCGGACTCGACAGCCATCAGTGCGAAGAGGCCGGCGAAGGACTTGGTGACCGACATCATCTGATGCGGCTGGCTCGCCGTCATGCCGTTCAGGTAGGTCTCATACACGATCCCGTCCCTGGTCACCACCACGAGAGCGTCGGTGAAGGTCTCCTTCAGGAATGCTGCGAAGTCGACCGTCTCGCCGCCAGGGCGTGCGACGCTCAGGTCTGCGATGCCGTCATCAATGTGGACATTGACCGGATGGGGCACCTCGGAAGTTCGGACCGGTGCAGACGGGTAGATGGTGCGCATGTTCTGATACGACCAGCGGTTGAACGGCGAGACCAGCAGAGCGTTGGATCGGTCGACCCGCTTGCCGGGAGGGGGAGGAAAGCCCTCCATCAATCTCAGGTCGGCCGCGGTCGCGTAAGCGTCGTTGTCCATCCGCCAATGCTATTGCGATGATGTTGGCTTGATCCTGCGAGGATCACCCACCTGGAGCGCTATCCCGTCTCGTCGCGCGTTTGTGCCGAAGCATCCGATCGTCGCGATCGGCTGCATGCCGTTTCTCGACATCGGACCCATCTCGCGCTGCAGGCGTTCAGGACGAGAGTCGCTACAACATCGCCCGTCGAGGCGTTTGACACGACCATCCCGGCCCTATGTGACGATGGTTCGCGATAATCCCGAGATGAATCCGAGTTCGGCGCATCAGGACGAAATGCCCAAGAGGCGTATCGCCCCATGGCGGAAGTGGCTGGGCATCACCATCTTCGTCCTCCATCTGATCCTGCCCGTCCTGGCGCTGGCACTCGTACCGCTGTTCGGTCTCCCCGAGAGCGTTAACGCCATCCTCTTTGGCCTCTCCGTCGTTGGTGGACCGGACCTCCTGCTCGTCGCGTCAATCGCCCTGCTCGGCAAAGACGGGGTCGCCGAGCTCCTGACGCGCTTCGGCGCACCCTTCAAACGAGTCACCCGATGGGACACCGTAACCAAGACCCGCTACACAGTCGGCCTGTGGGTTGCCGGTATCGCATTGGTTCTTCCGACCATCATCCTGCTCTACTGGAACGAATCGATCGCAGACATCGGTGGAGCACCTGGGTGGGGATTCTGGGTCCTCCTCGCGTCGACGTTCGCGTTCATCGCAGCCGTGATCTCGATGGGTGCACCGTTGTGGTCGCGTATCGAGGCAATCGTCACCTGGGAAGCCGAAATCATCCTCCCCGAAGGCGGCATATAACCGCAGCAGCGATGGCATAGCAGTCTTCGGTGTACGTGTGCTTCGAAGCCTCCCTACCGACGGCACCGATCACCGAATCTGGAGCGAGAACGCCCACCTTCGAAGAGTGCGATAGATCGGCACGACTGTGCGTGCTGCCCGACCGGTACTCCGAATTGAGCCGAGTGACCCGTCGAGTGCTGCAGGCGCAGGGAGTCGCAGAGGGCGTCGATGTGCTCGCGGCGACGGAGATCGATCGAGACGTTGGAAGCTGGCGGTCTCCGGCCGTTCCCCGAGTTCGGTCTATGACAGATCTGCAGCCGCTGTGCGCGTTCGCCGGTCCGCCTTCAGAATGGCGACCGCGCCGAAGTAGATCACCGGCACAGCGAAGTAGAACAGCACGGCAAGCCGCGGACTCCAGTCCGCGGCAAGCATCGCCAGGGCGTAGACCACGACCGTTCCAAGGCTGGTTGCCAGCGCCAGATTCCGGGCACGGGAGTCGGGCTGCTGCCACAGAAGCCCGGGATGGCGGCCCAGGTAGAGGTCGAGGACGATCCGTAGCAGCGTGGAGGCGACCAGCACCGCACCGTAGACGCGGATGGCGTTGGGATCGGTCTCGTACGCACCGAGGGTCGATGCCGCAAACGGGATCATCGCCACCGGCAACAGGAAGAGCAG
>CAZCBO010000086.1:0-10623 GCA_964496825.1 uncultured Acidimicrobiaceae bacterium | reverse complement strand
CTCCAGGCGTTGGAGACGCATGACGTCGGGCCCGGCACGTTCGAGGTCGGTCCGTTCACGATCACGGCGGACCTGATCTGCCATCCGGGGCCGACGCTCGGCTACCGGATCGAGGAGGATGGTGTGTCGATTGCCTACATGCCCGACCACGAGCCCGCGCTGGGGCATCCGGAGTTTCCTGCGGATCCGCAATGGACGTCGGGCTTCGATCTGATGAAGGACGTCGACCTGCTGATCCACGACGCGCAGTACACCGAGGAGGAGTACGAGGGCAGAGTCGGCTGGGGTCACAGCACGCTGCGCCACGCCGTCGACCTGGCGACCCAGGCGGGAGTGAGAACCCTGGTGACCTTCCACCACGATCCGGAGCATTCCGACGAGATGCTCGATGAGCAGCTCCAGCAGGCGCTCTCGGAGGACCTCTCGATCGAGCTGGTCCCCGGCCGGGCGGGGGCAGCGTTCGAGCTCTGATCAGGCGGGAGGGCAGCAGGAAGCCCCGCCCTACCCGTCGAGCCGAATGACTCTGACGGCGACGGGGAAGTTCCGGCTGCCCTCCGCCGAAGCCACCTGATTGACATAGAGGGAGCCGTCGGGGCCGACGGCGATGCCGTTCGGCAGGGAGAAGGTGGCATTGGCCGCGGGTCCGTCGTCGACGCCCTGCTCGCCGCTGCCCGCGAGCACCGACACTTCCCCTTCGCGGGTGACGGTGAAGATCTGATGTGCGCCGCGGCCCACAACGTACAACCGTCCATCGGTGTAGACGAGGTGGCCGTTGTTGCCGCCGGGTACCACCGCCAGCTGGCGCACGTCGCCTTCCGGCGTCACCTGGAGCACCGAGCCGTCACCGAAGTTCGAGACATAGAGGTTGCCGGCCTCGTCTCTAGCAAGGCCGGTCGGACAGTCGAACAGGTCACTCTCCGCGAGCTCGGCTGCGTCACCCTCGGGGGAGATGTGGAGCACGGCGTTTGCGCTGCAGTCGGCTGCGAACAGTCCGCCGATCTCGTGGTCGACCACCATTCCCATCGGCCCGGAGACGCCTTCCTTCGCAAAGAGCTCGACCCGACCGTCGGGCGTGATGCGGAAGATGGCACTGGCGGAATAGGCGCCCTGGTACAGCGTCCCATCCTTGTCGACGGTGTTGCCCGACGGGCCCCGGAGCTGCTCGTCATCGGCCAACAGGCTGACCGCTCCTTCCGGTGTGATCCGATAGACCCTCTTCCCCGTCCGTCGCGGCGCAGGCCCGATGTCTGCCACGTAGATGTTGCCGGTTGCGTCGACGGAGACGCCGCCGGTCGAGGCGTCGAGCTCGGCCACCAGCGTGGAGACCGTGGCCGACGATTCCGGGACCGTGGTGGTTGGTACGGCCGTCGTGGTCGATGTGGCCGTCGTGGTCGGTGTGGCCGTCGGTTCCTCAGCGGAACATGCGCCGCCGACGAGCACGACGAGAAGCGCCACGGCGAGATGCCGACGCATCACGCCACCTGTCGCTGCCAGCGCAGCCATTCGATGAACCGACGAACCTCGACCTCCTCGTCGGCCGTCAGCGGGTCGCCCCGGTAGCTGAGCTGCCGGTTCGACGGACGCACCGGGTACAGCAAGGAGCCCTCCGCACCCATCGCCGCAGCGAGGGCATCGTCGAGGCGGGCCAGAGCCCACCGGACGTCGTCGGCGGCACCTCCCAAACTCTCCTGGACTCGCCGCAGTGCGCCGAGGAACTCCGGCCGGGCCGCAGCATGGGCGGCGCGACCGGCATCGTTGAGCTCGACCAGGGTCGACCGACCGTCCTCGGGGTTGCGTGTGCGGTCCAGGTGGCCTCGCTCCTCGACCCGAGCCAGCAGCTTCGAGGTGGTGGCGAGGGGCGCGGCGATGCCCCGTGCGACCTCGGAGACCGTCACCGGTCCTTCGACGATCAGATACGAGTAGAGGGCGAATTCGGTGCCGGACAGATCGTGTCCGTCGAGCGCCCCCTCGACCAGCTCCTGGGCGAGATAGGCGATCCGGTGCACGTCGTAGAGCACCGAGAGCCGGCTCTTCGTCATGAAATCAATATAGCAACTAATTTGATTGCGGGAGAAACGATACCCATCCTGATAGCGTCATCCCATGAACGTCCTGATCACCGGAGGACGGGGCACGCTGGGCAGGCTGCTGACGCCCCGGCTGGCGGCCGCCGGTCATGCGGTGATCGTGACTTCCCGGTCGGAGGGCGATGTGCCCGATGGTGTCGAGCTCCGCGTCATCGATCTGGGCGCGGGCGCCCCTCCCGTCGAAACCCTCGAAGGGGCCGACGCCGTCATCCACGCTGCGAGCAGCGCCGTCCGACCGTGGAAGGTCGACGTCGGCGGGACGGCTGCCCTGATCGAGGCTGCGAAGCGGACGGGGCTCGAACACCTTGTCTATATCTCTATCGTCGGCATCGACGAGCACCCGTTCGGTTACTACCGTGCCAAGCTCGCCGCCGAGCAGTTGATCGAGGGCGGCGGCATCCCGCACACCATCCTCCGCGCCACGCAGTTCCACGAGTTCCTCGACCGGATCCTTGGCTCGGCGGGTCCGATCATTCCGGTGTTCAACGGCTTCGAATGGCAGGTGATCGACGGTGGCGTCGTCGCCGACCGGCTCGTCGAGTTGCTCGGGTCTGACCCTCAGGGCCGCGTCGGGGACATCGGTGGACCCCGGAGCGAATCGATGCATGCGATGGCCCACAGCTGGAAGGAGCTCACCGGCTCGGGCAAGCCGATCATGCCGGTGCCGCTGTTCGGCAAATCGGCCAGGGCCTTCAGGGACCGGGTCCACCACACGCCGAACGCTCTGGTCGATACGCCGACCTGGGACGAGTGGCTCGAGGTGCGATACGACGCCTCTAGACCTTGAGTTCGAGCGCCCGAGGAACGACGGACCCGTCGATGGCGCCGTGCCCCAGGAACTCGCCGTCGGCCTCGATCGGCCAGACCGGATCGGTGCGGATGGAGAACTCGGAACCGCGCATCAGCGTCACATTGGGGTGGTCGAGGTGTTTGCCTCGCTGCACCATCGGTTTCAGGACGAGGGCCATGCGCTTGGGGGCGTGGAAGACCTGCAGATCGATCAGGCCATCGGCGGGGTCGGCATGCGGAGCGGTCTTCAAGCCGCCGCCGAGGAAGCGGGCGTTGGACATGAGCAGCATCAGCGCATCGCCTTCGTACCGATCGCTGCCGCAGACGACCTCGACCTGGGCGTGGGGCATCTTGACCAGCGCCGGCCAGATCCCGAGCTGATACCGCACGGCACGCCACGACGAGGGCATGCGCTCGACCTCCTCGACGACCTTTGCGGTCAGGCCGCTTCCCGCCGAATTGACGAAGAACCGCTCGCCCCATGGCCCCGAGAAATACACGGCGTCGAGGGGTGCTGAGGCCGAGCCCGGGAGATGGCTCGCCGCCTCTTCGAGGTTCTGCGAGATACCGAAGGTGCGGATGAGGTCGCAGCCGCTGCCTGCGGGGAGGACGCCGAGCATCGGCGCGTCGTTCCAGTCCTCCCTGAGCAGGGCATCGACCAAGAGGTTGACCGTGCCGTCACCGCCGACGGCGAGGAACTGCCGGTATCCGCCTTTGATCCCTTCGGTGACGAGCTCGGCGACGTGGGAGGCTTCCTCGCTGACTTGGAGCTCAGCACCGATCCCGTTGTCGTCGAGGGCAGAGCGGACCCTGGTGAGGTGATCCCGACCGTGGCCCGCCGCGGGATTCACGATGGCCCACCACGCCCGGTCGTCGGCTTGTGCCCCGTTCACGGGAGCGGTGGCGTCTCTTCTTCGAGCACCATCCGCGGTCCGTCCTCGACGAAGCGAAGCGGGCCCTGGGGCACCTTGCTGGTCACGCCGAGGGCGTTGGCGTCCATCGCGTCCCAGATCTCCTGGAACGGAACGCGGTCGTCGACCCACTTCTCGGCGATCATCACGCCGTGGCCGGGGAGGACGGTGAAGACCACCGTCCTCGGGTCCTTCGGGTCGCGCAGCGCCTGGGACCGGGAGAACGCCTCCTTGACCCCCATCGCCTGGGCGTCGGACGCACAGGAGACCAGGTAGTCGTAGTACGGCGGATCGAGCGGCACGAACTCGACGCGATCGGGGTCGAACGCCGCGATCCCGCGATGTCCGTGGAGCTTGGAGCGCAGCACCGGCACGGAACCGTTGGTGCGCCACGCCTCGGGCAGAGTGATCCGGGGGAGGAGCTGGTCCATCGCCATCAGCTCGACACCCTCCGATGAGGGCGGCGTCGGTTCCTTTCCCTCGATGGGCCGGAAGAAGGCCCCCATCCCGTTGGGCCGAAGGCCGACGACCACCGCCAGGTCATCGGGCGTGACGTGCCCCTTGTGGACGGGACGGACGCTGCCGGTCACGGTGGTCACGAGCCCGCCGACCCCCGGCTCCCAGGTACCGAAGCATCCTTCGCTGTAGTGGTCGGCCACCGCCTTGGACACCGCGGGGACGTTGACGAGATCGGCGATCACCACCGGCTCGGTGAAGAAGCCCCGTCCGCCGAGCTCGGCCGATGCCACCGCCATGGCCGGGGGAGTGGTGAGCCGGCTCCAGAGGTTGTGGGGTACCACCTCGGACGTCGCCTCGTGCTCGGCCACCTCCTCGGTGCTCACGGTGGTCACCATCCGCAGCACGACGTTCTCGAGGATCCCGTCGAGAGTGCCGGTGCTCTGAGGGTGGGCGCCGACGAGATCGAAATGAAAGATGCGCTCGGGCCGGTCTTCACCGATGGTCAACAGCACCCTGATGCTCTTGACCTGGGCCTGGATCGCCCGCTCCAGCGCCAGGATCGGCCCGCCCCGTCGTCCCTGCTCGTGGAGCACGTGGTAAGCGGTGTCGTTGAGGCCGTCGAACTCGAAGTCGAGTGGATCGGGATCGTCGGGCTTGAGCGCCACCTCCAGTCGCGACATGAGGTCGGTGAACTCGGCCGAGGTGGCGTGGACGAGGCTGTAGACCACGGGGTTGTGTCGGATCCCGTACTCCGGCCGCAGCCGGAAGATCGCCGCCTGCCGCCACGACAGCGGACGGCCGAAGGGGGCGGTGGTGACGACGAGGTCGGTGTTTTGGTCGGGAGCGTCCTGGACCATGTGGCCCTGACGGTGGAACTCCTTGCGGAGCCGCGGTACGAGGTCATCGAGGAGATCGGTGGTCTCGCCCGGTAGGAAGGCCACGTGTACGGTTGGCAGCACCGGCCTCCCGTCGAGCCAACCCGCGGCGGCAGGGTGTCCGGGAGCCGTCACGAGTCGTTCTCCATGCGTCCCTCCAGCTTGATGAACCGCAACGCGAAGTCGGTCAGCCGGGGCCAGATGTTGGCCAACCACACCAGCGCCTTGGCCTGGTGCGGCAGGATGAGGTGAGCCCGGTTGCGTTCGATCGCCCGCACGGTCGCCCGTGCCACCCGGTCCGCCGACATCGGCTTGCTGATCAGGGGGAACGCCATGCCGTCGACGAACGGTGTATCGACACGACCGAAGAGCAGGGTCGAGACCCCGATGCCGTGGTCTCGCAGCTCCTGGCGCATCACGTCACCGAAACCCACCAAGGCGAACTTCGACGCTGCGTAGGGGGCATCCAGGCGGATTCCCTTCTTGCCGTTCACCGAGGCCATGAGGGCGATATGTCCCGAACCGCGCTCGACCATGTGGGGGAGGGCAGCCAACACGACCCTGGCGCTTCCGAAGAAGTTGGTCTCGAGCGCCCGGTACAGGTCATCCATCGTGGTGTTGATGGCGAGGCCGCGCACGTAGATGCCGGCGTTGGCAATGACGACGTCGATGTGGCCCCAGGCGGCGATGGTCTTGTCGACGAGCGCATGAACCTGGTCGTTGTCGGTGACGTCGGTTGGCACGACCAGCGCCGTGCCGCCGAGCGATTCGACCTGGCGGGCGGTTTCATCGAGCTCGTCGACGCGTCTGGCGGCGAGGGCGAGGCGCCCACCCTTCTTGGCGAGCTCGCGGGCGATCGCGCGACCGATTCCGGCCGAGGCACCGGTGATGATCACAACGGGTTGGTCGAGGGTGGTGATAGGTCCTCCGAGGTCGCAGAAAGGCTAATGGGCGGACGACCGGAACGCTCCCGGGGAGTACGTGGATCGCATGTCCCTATTCGACCTCGAAAACGCAACAGCGGTTTCGGTCAGCGATCGAGGTCGACGGCGATCGGGAGAGCGGTGTCGCGCCAGCTGCGGAGGTCCCCTCGGGAGCGCGGCTGGTATTTGGCATGCACGAGCCTGCGGGCGGTGGCCTCCTCATCCGCATCGGCGATCACACGCCCCCACCCCGGCCGGGTCCGGCCGTCGGCAGCGACCTCGACGCGGGGATCGGCGATCAGGTTGCGGACCCAATCCGAGCGATCCCGGCCTCCGGACAGCAGGTAGATCGTTTCCCCGGCGGCGGCGAACCAGATCTCGATCGTGTGCTGCCGGCCCGTCACCCTCCCGATCGTGGTGAGGTGGATGACGCTGTGGTCGTCGAGGTCCCCCATGCGAGCACCGTACAACCTGAACCGCACTTCAAGTCAACCCTGTTGCACCAGGGCGACGAGCTCGTCGACGCTCATTGCCCTCCCGAGCTCCTCGAGCCGCTGGTACTCCGCGTCGCCGAGCGCACCTCGGGCCGACGACATCGCGTCGGCGATGAAAGGGACCAGCTCCCACCACACGCGAATAGCGAGCCGATCCCAGATCGCCTCGCACGCACCGTGGATGCGAACGGCCCGCTCCCAGTCCTGACGCCCGGCCGCCAGGATCGCTGCCATCTCCGACGTGGATGCAATGCCCTCGTGATAACGGAGGGCAGCGAAGGTCTCGAAGGCGGTGATGGACTCATGTTCGGCCTCTTCGGCTCGACCGAGTCCGAGCAGCGCCGTGGCGATGTTCCAGTGGCCCCACGCAGCGACCTCCTCGAGGCCGAACGTCTCGGCATCGGACAGCAACCGGCGACGGGTGACGAGCGCCTGTTCGACATTGCCTTCCTCGACGTCCTTGATCGAGGTGAAGAGACGAACCAGAAAGCGGCCCAGGGCGTTGTCCTCGGCCTCGAAGTACTCGCCGGCCTCGGCGAGGAGGGCGCGTCCTGCTGCAGGATCGGAGAGGGCGCCCAGGAAGACTTGTGCCAGGGCGAGGCCCGCAGCATCTGCTTCCGATTCGAATCCGACCAGGGACCGCTGAAATCGTTCGGCAGACGTGGCGTAGTCACCGGTCTGAAAGGTGAACATCCCAAGGAGCCAGTCGAGCTGCGGGGACGCGGTCACCGCATCTACTCGGTCGACCCAGGTGAAGGCCTCGCTGGCGCGGTCGCCGTTGAACCAGACGGGCCACAACTGGTAGACGACGCCGACCATGTCGGTGCTTCGGCCGGCACCGATGCTCCACTCCATCGCGGTCGCCAAGTTGGCGTAGTCGGCTTGGGCGCCGAGCACCATGCTTCCGTCGATGGCGAGCACCGACGCGTCCTGCGTCGCGGAGCGGTAATGGTCGACGAGCCGGGACATCGTGATCTCGTGCTCACCGGCTTGTTGGAGCTGCTCGGCGGCGTAGTCGCGGAGGACGGTGAGCTGCCGGAAGCGGGTGCCGCCGGGGAGGTCGGTGACCACGGTGACGAGTGAGTTGTCGACGAGCACCGATACCAGATCGAGCGCGTCGCCATCAAGCTCCGCGGCGGCAACGCCCTCGATCTGTTCCAGGGTCGCTCCTGCGGGGAAGATCGAGAGCCGGTTGAACAGCGACCGCTGTTCGGCGGTCAGGGTGTCGACGCTCCAATCGATGGTGGATTTGATCGTTTGCTGCCGCTCGGGGAGGTCGGCGGCTCCACCGCCGACGACGGCGAGCGACACGCCGAGCTTGCGGTCGATCTCGGCCACATTGAGCATCCGGACCCGCGCCGCCACGAGCTCGATGGCCAGCGGCAGGCCATCGACACGTCTGACGATCGACCGGACGGCGCTTCCGTCGGGTCCCTCGGGATCAATGGCGACGCCGTGACCTGCAGCGCGGTCGATGAAGAGCCCGACGGCTGCAGGGATCGCGCCATTCCCCGACTCGGTCCCGAGCGGCTGCAGCTGATGGATGATCTCGCCTTGAATCCGAAGCGGGCTGCGGCTCGTCGCCAACACGGTGATCTCGCCGCACCGCCCGACGAGATCGGCAATGGTCCTGCGTCCTTCGATGACGTGTTCGAAGTTGTCGAGCACGACGAGCGTCGGTTCCGAGATCTCGGCCGCGACGATGTCGAGGACAGGGGCGGTTCCCTCCGGGTGCACGCCGAGCGCCTGCGCGATCGCCATCGGAATGCCCTCCGGATCGGCGATCTGGGCCAGGTCGGCGAAGGCGGTGCCGCCGGCGAAGTGCGGCGACACGTGACCGGCGGTTTCGGTGGCCAGCCTCGTCTTTCCGATCCCGCCCGGCCCGAGCAGCGTCACGACGCGAGTGCCGGGGTCGAGCAGCCGGTCCGACAGCTCTTCGACCTCGGCGGACCGTCCGACGAAGGTCGTGGCGAAGGTCGGAAACGGCGCTCGCCCGCCCGACACCGTGCGCGGGGGAGGGAACTCCGTCGGGATTCCCGGCGCGACGAGCTGGTAGAGGCGCTCGGGGCGGGTCAGGCCGCGGAGTGTGTGCGTGCCGAGGTCCCGGAGCTCTGCGCCGGCCGGAAGACCGTCGAGGGCGAGCGCCCGCGTCGCCTCGGAGACCAGCACCTGCCCGCCGTGGGCGGCGGCCTCGAGCCGAGCCGCCCTATTGACGTCGGGTCCGAAGTAGTCGCCGTCGCGCGCCTCTGCGGTCCCGCTGTGGAGGCCGAGCCGGATCCTGAGCTCACCAACCGGCTCGTCCCAATCCGCACCGGCCAGATCCTGCTGGACGCGCAGGGCCGCCGCAATGGCGTCGCCGGCGCTGCCGAAGACGACGAGATAGCCATCCCCACGGTCCTTGACGATCGAGCCACCGTGGCCGGCCATCGCCTGCTTGAACAGGCCGTTGTGCCGGGCCAGGGCGGCGCGCATCGGTTCGGGATATCGATCCCAGAGCTTGCTGCTGTCCTCGATGTCGGAGAACAGAAACGTGAGCGTCTCCGCCATGGCGATCGATGCTATTGCGCGTCGAGGCTTCGTGGCAGGAAAAGCACGGATCTCGAGGAAACCGTCGTCGACGACCCGCTGAAGCCCGGACGACATTTCCAGGCCGTCGCTCGATCGATACCGGAGGGATCGCCGATAGATTTCGCCGGCCATGGACCTTGTTCTCGACCTGTTCCTCATCTTCACGCTGCGAATGATCGACGTCGCGTTGGCCACGCTGCGCATCGTGTTCCTCAGCAAAGGCCGCAAGGGAACCGCCGCGGGTCTCGCTCTGGTCGAAGGGGTGATCTGGGTGGTCGCCATCACCCGGGTGATCAGCGCCGGGTTCGATGATCCCGAGCGCATCGTCGCCTTTGCCGCCGGCTTCGCGGCCGGCACCTATGTCGGCGCCCTCGTCGAGCAGCGACTCGCCCTCGGCCAATCGCTGGTCCGGATCGTGGCCCCGGTCGGCTCTCCGTCGGTGGCCGAGGTGTTGCGAGATCAGGGCTTCGCGGCCACCGTGATCAACGGCGACGGCTTCGAGGGCGAGGTCAGACTGACGTTCACGGTGGTCCCGCGCAAGCGGGTCAAGGAGGTGACGCGCCTCATCCACGAGGTCAACCCCAACGCCTTCGTGACCGTCGAACAGACGTCCTCGATCGACCTCCACGCCCGCCACGGGAGGGACGTGCGGGCATAGCTTCCGTTCTTGCGTAGCCACGGCCCGGATACGGGTTCAGGTTACGCAAGAACGGAGAGGAACGGGACTTTCGGCCCTAATCGGAGGTGCAGGCGCTGTCATACGCTGCAAGAGATGCAGAAGATGCAGCGATGACAGTGCAGGAGAGGCAATACCTGACCGCATCCGACGTCACCCGGCTGCTGCGGATCGACAAGTCGACCGTGTACCGGATGGCGGAGGACGGACGTCTGCCCGGGATCAAGGTCGGACGCCAGTGGCGGTTCCCCGCTGATGAGGTGGAGCGCGTGCTGGGGATCGACCTCGGGTCCCAGCACGAGACGGCGATCGATGTCGAGCAGGCGGAGCGGCTGACGTCCCTGTTCGCCGACCTGTACGGGGTGATGGCGGTGGTCACCGATCTCGATGGACGGCCGTTGACGCCGGTCATCAACGCCAGCGACTACTTCGCAGTGCTGAGCGAGAACCCCGTGGTGGTCGACACCTGCATCACCGAGTGGCGTTCCCACGCCACGGATCAAGACTTCCAGCCGACGCTGCGTCCGAGCCGTTTCGGTTTCCAGTGCGCCCGTGCCTTCATTCGTCGCGGTTTCGAGCTCGTCGGCATGGTGATCGCCGGCGGCATCGCAGCAGAGGAATGGCCCCCGGCACCGGACGCCCTCGAGGAGCTGGCGGCCGCCGGCGGCGTCGAGCCCGCCCGCCTGGCCGCGGCCGCCACCAGCGTGCCTAAGCTCGACGAACCGGCAACTTCCTCCATGCTCGACGCGCTCACCGTCCTGGCAAGGCACCTTTCCCCTGACCACCACGACTCAAGGAGTACATCGTGAGAAGGCTCGTCGTTCTCGGTGCCCGCACCGCC
>CAZCBO010000085.1:0-10660 GCA_964496825.1 uncultured Acidimicrobiaceae bacterium | reverse complement strand
CGAGGCCGGGGTGATTCAAGGGGTCGTTCCCGCCGATGCCGCAGAGGCCCTCCGGGCGGCGCCGCCGGTCGATCCGGCGGTCTGGAAGGAGCGGGAGGCCATCACCCGTCACGACCTCGCCGCCTTCGTCGATGTACTCGCCGAGCACGTGGCAACCGGGGGCGAGTGGGTGCACTACGGGGTCACGTCGTCCGACATCCTCGACACCGCCAACGGGGTCTTGATGCGCGACGCCGCCGACGTGCTGCTGGGCCGGATCGCCGAGCTCTTCGATGTCGTCAAGCGGCGGGCCTTCGAGTTCCGGGACAGTCCCATGATCGGGAGAACCCATGGGATGTGGGCCGAGCCGATGCCCTTCGGTCTGAAGTTGGCGACCTGGGCCTTCGAGATCGCCCGCGATCACGCCAGGATGAAGCGGGCCCGGGATACGGTGGCGGTCGGCAAGATCTCCGGTGCGGTCGGCACCTACGCCTTCGTTCCTCCGGAGATCGAGGCCTTTGTGTGCGAGGGTCTGGGTCTCAGGATCGAACCGGCGTCATCGCAGATCACCCACCGCGATCGCCACGCCGAGTTCCTGTCCACGATCGCCCTCGTCGGGGCGTCGCTCGAGCGGTTCGCCACCGAGATCCGACATCTGCAGCGGAGCGAGGTGGGAGAGGTCGCCGAGGCCTTCTCCGCCGGGCAAAAGGGATCGTCGGCGATGCCGCACAAACGCAACCCGATCGCTTCGGAGAACATCACCGGCATCGCCCGGCTCCTGAGGGGATTCGCCTCCGTGGGGATGGAGAACGTGGCGCTCTGGCACGAGCGGGACATCAGCCACTCGTCGACCGAACGGATCACGCTGCCCGACGCCACCGGGCTCCTCGACTTCGCCCTGGTGCGGATGACCGGGCTCGTCGACACGCTGGTGGTGGACACCGACCGGATGGCGGCGAACCTCGAGGCGACGGGTGGCCTCGTCTACTCCCAGGCGGTGCTGCTCGCCCTCGCCGAGAAGGGCCACGACCGGGATGAGGCCTACCGCATCGTGCAGCGCAGCGCCACCGAGACCTGGGAGAAGGGAGGCTCGCTCGAGGAGCGCCTCGCCGCCGACCCCGAGTGCGACCTCACAGAAGATGAGCTGGCGGCGTGCTTCTCCAACGAGCGCTTCTTCGCCAACACCACCGTCGTCTTCGATCGGTTGGAAGCCCTCGTTCTTGCGTAACCACAGCCCGTATATGGCGTGTGGCTACGCAAGAACGAGATATGCTCCGCGACGTGCACGCGCTGGAGCACATAGGGTCGGGGAAGGTACGCGAGATCTACGCCGTCGACGGCGACCGGCTCTTGATCGTCGCCACCGACCGGATCTCAGCATTCGACGTCGTCCTCGATCGGCCGATCCCCGACAAGGGCAGGGTGCTGACCGGTCTGTCCCGCTACTGGTTCGATCTCCTCGACACCCCGCACCACCTGATCTCCGCCGATCCCGGTGACGTCCCCGGCCTCGACGAGGGAGCGCAGGCCGAGCTGGCCGGCCGGATGATGCTCGTCCGCAGGGCAGAGGTGATCCCGATGGAGTGCGTGGTGCGGGGGTATCTCTACGGCTCGTCGTGGAAGGAGTATGCCGAGGGGGGCGGGCCGACGACCGAGCACCTCCCGGCGGGGCTTCAGCAGGCCGAGCGGCTCCCCGAGCCGATCTTCACCCCCGCCACCAAGGCCGAGGACGGCCACGACGAGAACCTCACCGAGGCCGAAGCCAGGGCCCTCGTCGGGGACGACCAGTACCAGGAGCTTCAGAAACGCAGCATCGACCTCTATCTGCGGGGCGCCGAGCACGCTGCCGGTCGGGGCATCATCCTCGCCGACACCAAGTTCGAGTTCGGCCTCGCCGACGGGGAGGTCATCCTCATCGACGAGGTGCTCACCCCCGACTCCTCCCGCTATTGGCCCGCCGACGCCTGGGCGCCCGGCGCCACCATGCCGTCGTTCGACAAGCAGCCGGTCAGGGACTGGCTCGACGCCCAGGACTGGGACAAGACCCCGCCCGCCCCGCCGCTCCCCGACGCGGTCGTGGAGGACACCAGGGCCCGCTACGTCGAGGCCTACGAGCGGCTGACCGGCAAGCCCTTCGAGGAGTACGTGTGAGGTTCCGGGTCCAGATCTCGCGCCGCCCCGGTATCGCCGACCCCGAAGGCACCACCACCGCCCACGCCCTCCAGGAGCTCGGCTACAAGGAGGTGACCGGCGTTTCCTTCGGGCGTGACATCGTCGTCGAGGTCGACGCCGACGACGAAGCGGCGGCCACCGCCCGGGTCATCGAGATGTGCGAACGGCTCCTCGCCAACCCGGTCATCGAGGACTTCACGGTGGAGCGGATCGGATGAGCATCGCCGTCGTCGTCTTCCCCGGCTCGAACTGCGAGCAGGACGTCGTCCACGCCCTGCGCGGGCTCTGCGCCGATGCCGCTCTCGTGTTTCATCGCGAGACCGATCTCTCCGGTGCCTCCGGGATCGTCTTGCCCGGCGGCTTCGCCCACGGCGATTACCTCCGCACCGGTGCCATCGCCCGGTTTTCACCCGTCATGACCGAGGTGGAGCGTCACGCCGCCCAGGGCACCCCCGTGCTCGGGATCTGCAACGGGTTCCAGATCCTCACCGAAGCGTGCCTGCTCCCCGGTGCCATGGTCGCCAACGACCGGCTGCGCTTCATCTGCCGCCATGTCGACCTCCGGGTCGAATCCACCGACAGCGTCCTCACGCGGAGTGCCGAGGTCGGCCAGCGGCTCCGCATTCCGCTCAACTCCTACGAGGGGAACTACGTCGGCGGTGCCGACGACGGCGTCATCCTTCGCTACGTCGACGCTTCAGGCGAGCCCGACCCCACCATCAACGGATCGCCGGTCGCCGGGATCACCAACGGGGCAGGCAACGTCGCCGGGCTGATGCCGCATCCGGAACGAGCCAGCGAGGAGATCCTCGGCTCCGCCGACGGCCGCGTGCTGCTCGAATCGTTCGTCGCCGCGACGACGGCAGTGGTGCCGGCGTGACCGAGCCGGTCCACCGGCAGTTGGGGATGACCGACGACGAGTACGACGCCGTCGTCGCCGTCCTCGACCGACCGCCCGAGAACGCCGAGCTCGCCATGTACTCGGTGATGTGGTCCGAGCACTGCTCGTACAAGTCGTCGCGAGCCTGGCTGAGCCGGTTCAAGTCCGACTACCCCTGGGTGGTGCTCGGCCCCGGGGAGAACGCCGGCGTCGTCGACCTCGGCGACGGGTGGCTCGCCGCCCTCCGCATCGAGTCCCACAACCACCCCTCCTTCGTCGAGCCCTACCAGGGGGCGGCGACCGGGGTCGGCGGGATCCTGCGGGACATCTTCACCATGGGGGCCCGCCCGGTGGCGGTGTGGGACCCGATCCGGTTCGGTTCCCTCGACGACGCCCGCAACCGGTACCTCTTCAACGGCGTGGTCTCGGGCATCGCCGGGTACGGGAACGCCGTGGGGGTGCCCACCCTCGGCGGGGAAGTCGAGTTCGCCGACCGGTTCTCGCAGAACCCGCTGGTCAACGTGATGGCGCTCGGCCTGATGCGTGGGGAGCAGCTGGTCACCCGCGCAGCCGGGTCGGCCGGGAGCGAGGCCATCCTGCTCGGCGCGTCGACGGGGCGGGACGGTATCGGCGGCGCCTCGATCCTCGCCTCGGCCTCCTTCGACGAGGAATCGGGCGCCAAGCGGCCGTCGGTGCAGATCGGCGATCCCTTCGAGGAGAAGAAGCTGATCGAGGCCTGCCTCGAGCTGTACGACGCGGGCTTCGTGGAAGCCATCCAGGACCTCGGGGCCGCCGGGATCTCGTGTGCCACGTCGGAGTCGGCAGCGGCCGGCGGCCTCGGGATGGACGTCGACCTCGATGCGGTCCATCTCCGTGAGGCGGACATGACGCCGGGCGAGATCCTCATGTCGGAGTCCCAGGAGCGGATGCTGGCCATCGTCCATCCCGACGATGTCGATGCGGTGCTCGCCGTCGCCGACAAGTGGGACATCGCCGCGGCACGGATCGGAACGGCCACCGACGGCGGGCTGCTCCGGGTCACGCACCGCGGTACCACCGTCGCCGAGGTACCGGCCGCCTCACTGTCCGAGGATGCCCCGCGCTACGAGCGAGCGCGCCACCGGCCGCACGATCTCGACGCCCTCTGGGCCGACACCCCGCCGCCGGCGCCGACCGCCGACGTCGGTGAGATCCTCCTGTTGCTCCTCGACGACCCCGCCCTCGGGGACCGCTCGTGGATCTACGAGCAGTACGACCACATGCTGTTCCTCCAGACGGTCGTCGAGCCGGGACACGACGCGTCGTTGCTGCGAATCAAGGGCACGGAGAAGGGCCTGGCGGTGTCGACCGACGGGGATGCCCTCCGCTGCTATCTCGATCCTCGTCGCGGCGCGGAGCGCCTCGTCTACGAGGCTGCGCTCAACGTCGCCGTCACCGGGGCCCGGCCCTATGCCGTCGTCGACAACCTCAACTTCGGCAATCCGGAGAAGCCGGAGGTGATGTGGCAGTTCGTCGAGACCGTCGAGGGGATGGCGGCCGCCTGCGAGGCGCTCGGGGTCCCGGTCGTCGGCGGCAACGTCTCCTTCTACAACGAGACCGACGGCGTCGACATCTACCCGACCCCGGTGGTCGGGATGCTCGGCTTCTGCGACCCGATGCCGGCACGCCCGCCAAGGCTCGACCGGGCCGAGGAGGGGATGGAGCTGTGGCTGGTCGGCACCGAGGATGGATTGGACTTCGCTGCATCGGCGTACGACCGGGTCGTCCTCGACCACCTCGGGGGTCGCCCGGCGGCGATCGACGTCAACGCGGCCAATGCGGTCGTCGCACATGCCGCCCGCCTGGCTTTCGAGATGCCGGTGCTCCACGACGTGTCGTCCGGTGGTCTTGCCGCTGCGGTCGCCGAGATCTGCATCCGCTCCGGGGTCGGCGCGACCGTAGAGGCCGACCACTGGACACGGTTGCTCGACGAGTCCCCCGGGCGGTTCCTCGCCGTCGCACCACCCGGCTTCGATCTCGGCATCGACGACGTGCCGAGCCGTCGCCTCGGCACGATGGGCGGAGACCTCGTCGACTTCGGTGCGCACGGATCGGCTGTCGTCGCCGGGGCCGCCGGGGTGTGGCGGGACGCCATCCCCCGACGAATGGAGCGATAGTTGGAGGCACCGGCACCGGAGGTCAAGCAGCTTCGCCTGGTCGTGGAGGCCGATGACTTCGATGCGGCGGTCGCGTTCTTCCGCGACGTGCTGGGGCTCCCCGAGGAGTTCTCGGTCGAGAGCGAAGGTGGTGCACGGGTGGTGGCGCTCCAGGCCGGGAGGGCAACCTTGGAACTCGTCAATCCGGCGCAACGGCGTCTGATCGACGAGCTCGAGGTGGGCCGCGAGGTCAGCCGCAGCATCCGCGTGGCGTTCGAGGTGACCGATGCGACCGCGGCCACCGATCATCTGGTGGCCGTCGGAGCGGAGCTCCTCGCCCCGCCGACCGAAACCCCGTGGCGATCACTCAACTCACGTCTCGAGGCGCCTGCGGGCCTCCAGATCACCCTCTTCGAGGAGCTCGACGATCCAAGCTGACGGTCGGCTCCAAGCGGGCCATCGATACGAGCTTGTTGTTTGGGACATGTCCACCCATCGAGCACATCCGGCCGCTCTCATCGAGGTGATTCCCTCCGACAGCTGATTGCCGCTTCACAACCGGCTATTTGCGTAGCTCGCCAACTGATCCGAGGTAGTGGTGCGGTCGTTCTCGGGGCTGAAATCCTGGTCTGCTCGACCATCCTGAGACGGGATTGATCTGAGCCGGGGATCATGCTGTCTCAGATTTCGGGGCGTCAGAGCTCTATGGGGTGGGACATACTCGAGGGGCCGTGGTTTCTGAAGATGCGCTCACCGGTTCGTTTACGGAGTTCTTCTCTGAGATCGAACCCCGTCTCCGTCACGCGCTGAGTGCTGCGCTCGGTGTGGATCGGGGGCGGGAGGCCGCGGCGGAGGCTCTGGCGTGGGGTTGGGAGCACTGGGATGAGGTGCGCGCCATGGCGAACCCTGCCGGCTATCTGTACAAGGTCGGTCGGAGCCGGTCGCGCAGGCTGTTCCGTCTGGCTCCGGTGCTGCCGGCAGTGAATCCGGAGCGGGTGCCTGCCGTGGAGCCGGGACTTCCTCTGGCGCTGGCCCGTCTCTCGGAGCGGCAACGTGTGGTGGTGGTCCTCGTCCATTGTCTGGAGTGGACCCAGACCGAGACCGCCGAGTTGCTGGGGGTGTCGGTGGAAACGGTGCACACGCATCTGAAGCGGGGGATGGATCGGTTGCGTAACGAGTTGGGGGTGGATCTGTGAGCCTCGGCCTGTTGGAACAGCTGCATATCTACGGCGAGGACTTCGATGCAGGCGTGTCTCCGGTCAGCGTCGACGACGTGACCGGCGCAAGACGCGTATTCGCGGCCTCGCCATCGCCTCCGAAGGGGTGGGTCTTCGGGCTGGTTGCAGCCCTTGCCGCGTTCATCGTGGTTGGAGCGGTCGCATGGCTGGCTCGAGTCGCACCCGTCGATGTGACCGATCAGCCGAGCGTTACGGTCCCCGCGGAATCGCCGACCGGTCTTCCCGGCCTACCACCCGAGGGGGCGGCGGCGAGCACCCCGGAGCGAGGTGAGCTCGTCGCCTCGATGTGGGAACACATCGGCGCGCCCGGTTCCTTCGGCAACGGCTGGCTCTACGTTTACGCCGATGGCCGCCTGATTTGGGAACGGCTCGATCCGGAGCCGACCGGCGGTTGGCTCGAGCAGCGTCTCACCTCAGAGGGCGTCGAGGTGATCCGATCCGAGATCATCGCCACCGGGTTGTTCGACCCCGACCAGCCGCCACCCGAACCGAACACCGGGTTCCCCCGCGGGGTCAACGGGGGCTTCGTCCAGGTGCGCAGCGGTGACCGGCTGGTCTACGTCAACAGGGTGGTACCTGATCTCTTTGAACGACTCGCCGAACTCTGGGTGTGGCTGCCGGACAGCGCCTGGGAGGACACGATGCCAAGGCCGTACGTGCCGTCGAGGTATGCGGTGTGCGTGCACAGCGGTGGCTACGTCGCTCCGACGGACGTCTCGGAACATCTCGCGGAGCTCCCGGCGGCGGCGCAAGACCTCCTCGCCGGTGCCCCAAGGCTGCATATGGCGTCGCTCGCCGACGTCGACCCCGCTGCCTTCGCCGGAGCCGCGGAATCAGCCGAGTATTGCTTCGATATCACCACCGAGGAAGCGCGGACCCTCGCTATGGCGCTAACGGAGGCGGGGGTCGAGGAGCTCCCGCATCGGCCAGAGGACGGATCCGAGGTGTGGTACGTCGTCTCCAGAGGGCTCGACGAGAACTTCACCGGAACCGGATTCGACGGGGTCACCGTCGCACTCTGGCCGATGCTGCCCCACGGCGTCCCAGCGTTCACCGGGGCCTGACCCTGGTCACCTTCACATAGCTCAGGAGGAGGAGCGACATGCGATTCGAGGAACGGCCCGCCGTTGATCAGCCCCCACGGAAAGAGGGACGAAGCCATCCGCTCCGGGTGGCCGCAGCCGCGCTCGTCGCTGCCGGTGTATTCGCCGGCTGTCAAGGTGAAGAATCTCCGGTCGCAGAGCCTGCGACAACGACCACCATTACCGCCACCTCCCAACCGGCAGCGACCACGGTCGCGACCTCCGAGGTATCCGCGGAACCGGCGGCGGAGATCGCTGCGGCGTTTCTCGAGGCCTACGGAAACTTCGACCTCGAGAGCGCGGCCTCCTACTTGGCGCCCGACGCCGATCTCTCGCAGTTCGAGGGAGGCCGACAGAACTGGCAACTGGGAAACCAGTGGTTGGAGGCTCAGGGCTTCGAGCTCATCCTCGACGGCTGTGATGGATCCGGCGGATCGGTGATCTGCCCCTTCGACTACCACGGGATCCGCTCGGATCAGATCGGACTGGGACCCTTCGGCGGCAGCCACTTCGCCGTGACCGTGGAGGATGGGGAGATCGCGTCGGTCGCGCTCGTCTGGGATTTCATCGGAAACGGCTTCTCCAACCAGGTGTGGGAGCCGTTCGCCCGCTGGGTGGCCGAGACCCACCCGGAGGACGCCGCCGTCATGTATACCGATGGCAGCTTCACGCTCGAAGCGCTCACCGAAGAGTCGATCCAACTCTGGGAGGAGCGGAGCAAGGAATACGTGGAGTTCGTCAATGGAGGGTGAGGAGTAAGCCGGTTGGAAGGTTGGCACGTGCAACGTATGAGGCTTGCCCACGTCGCCGTGGCGGCGACGATGACACCGGCGGTGATCGCCTGTGACGCCACCGAGGGGGTCGGTGGGGTGACCGTCCACCGGGCCGGATCGGCTACGACGGATCCGACGGGCTCTTCGGGCCGCTCACAGGCGGAGCCGACTGATGAGTGGCTGGGGCGTGGCCTGTTCTCGGTGGAGGCCGATCAGGCCGAGTACTGGCGGATGCTCACGCTGGACCGGTTCGACGGCGCGTCGTGGACGAGGAGCCACCCGGACGACGAAGGCGTACTGCTCGCGGTCCCGGCGGCTCTGCCGCAGCACGGTGGCAGTTCGCCGCCTCGATCCGAGATGCTCAACCAGACCTTCCGGATCCTCGGTGACACCAACATCCTCACTGCGCTGCCCATGGCGCAGGCCGCGGAGGAGATCGCAGGACCGCTTGGCCACATCACGTGGGATACCGAGAGAAGCCAGGCGCTCCCTCAGGGGCGTATCCAGCCGGGGATGGAGTACACCGTTCGGTCCCGGATCGCGGTCCCCACGTCTGAGGAGTTGGATCAGGTCGAATGGGTTCCTGATGCATACGAACAGTGGACCGAGCTCCCCGCCGGCCTCGATCCGCGGATCACCGCGATCGCCGAGCAGTGGACCACGCATTCCTCCTCGAACTATCAGAAGGTCCTGGCGATCCAGCAGCACTTCCACGACGGAAGCTTTGCCTACAGCACCGACGTCGCGCCCGGCATCGACCTCGTCGAGTTCCTCACCGAGACCAAGACCGGATACTGCGAGCAGACGCGGCCGCCATTGCGGTCATGGTCCGGACCCGGGTCTGCCGCCACGCATCGCCATCGGGTTCTTCCCCGGGACTCGCCAGGAGGACGGCAGCTACCTGGTCCAGGCCGAGGACGCCCACAGCTGGGTCGAGGTGTTCTTCCCGGGGTACGGCTGGCTCCCGTTCGAACCAGAGCCCGGCACGGCGCATCCGAACGCGAAACCCGGCACATACCTGAACCCGGCGGAGATATCGCCATCACCGTGACCCAACCCGGCGTCGTGAGACACAGGTACCGGCTCGACCTCGCCACGGCTCGGTAGCGCCCACCGAGGTGCCTGCGGTTGGGCGATGTGGTTGTTATCGCTCAGACCGATTGATCGGTCCCGGCGAGCGTTACTGCGAGTCTTCTCCGGCGGCCCAATGTACTTCCCCGGCACGCGATTCCACAGCTCCGAGTTGTTCCATCAGCCCGAGCCGGTCCTGCATCGCCCAGGTCGCGGCGATCTTCCCGTCCTTGACATCGAAGATACGAATGGACTCCCACCGCACTTCGTTGCCCGACGGCGGCTGGCCGGCGAAGTCCGCCGAGTCGTGCGTGCCCCTAATCCCAACCCGCAAGACGACATAGTCACCTTCGGCGATCGGTCCCGGCTCGAGGATCTCACCGCGGAGATCAGAAAACGCATCAAACAACTCAGTGATGTGAGCGACATTGTCCGCCGTCGCCAACTCCGGAGTGAGATACGTCAGTCCGCGTTCCAGATCCTGCTGGAACCACATGACATCGGCGTACTCCAAGACGATGTCCTTGTTCGATCGCGTCATCGCTCCTCCCTCGACCTCAACCACGGAACATCCGACCCTACTGCCGGTTGTCCGAACGCGCCCCACTGGCTTGCCCAGAGTGGTATGCGCCCCCAATCGAGCAGAGCCGGCTGTGATCAGCGGCCTGCTGAAACATCTTGGAGTCCGACGCACTTCCGGATGGTCTGCGCGGTGCCCTCGTTAGCGGTGTGCCAGACGGGAAAAGCCATGTTGAACCGGGTGCACTTCCACGCTTCCGTGATCCCCCAACATGCTCGCCTTGTCTTCGAGTTGCTTGAGAACCTTGTCGCTGGGTCGCCCGTACACGTTGATCGATTGCAGATCGATGAGTTCTGAAAACTGCTGAAAGGCCGACCGTCCCACCTCGAGGTGGGTCTCGAGGGACGCCGAGTCTGGGTGGATGGCGATCACCGTCAAGTTCGTTCCCGACTCGTCGAGGCAGAACTCATAGGCGAGGAGTTGCGGCTCCCGGGATTGGATGAATCCGACAAGCCGCTGAATCTCATCAGCGACTTCGGCTGTCTTCCCATCACGGATTGTGGACCGGTCTATGTAGACGATCGGGTCAGCCACACGGTGCTTCCTGAGGGTCGGACCAACCCTACCGAACAGCCGGCTCGTTGGGCTTGGCATAGGAGGGATCCTCGCGACGCTTCGGATCCGGACAATTCGATCGACAGACCTCTGACCGTCGACACCGCACGCCGAGGTGCCTGATAGTGCTGTAGGGGTGTTGCGGGGTTTGGTTCCGTAGCGTTGTGGGGATCCTGGTGGGTGTGGCTCTCGAGG
>CAZCBO010000084.1:0-10739 GCA_964496825.1 uncultured Acidimicrobiaceae bacterium | reverse complement strand
GCGGATCCAACGCCGCTGTGCACGGCGTTGAGGCAGCCCTCGAGCTTGGGCAGCATCCCATCCTGGATGGCCCCTTGCTCGATCAGGGCTTCGATCTCGGCGGCGGTCGCTTCGGCGGTCAGCGAGCCGGGGTCGGCGACGTCGGCCAGCAGGCCGTCGACGTCGGTGAGGTAGATCAGCTTGACCGCGCTCACGGCGGCGGCGATCGCCCCGGCGACGACATCGGCGTTGATGTTGTAGGCCTGGCCCGCGCCATCGGTGCCGATCGTCGAGATCACGGGGATGAGCTCCTCGGCCAGGAGACGCTCGACGATGTGCGGGTTCACCGCCTTGACATCGCCGACGAAGCCGAGCTCGGGATGCCGCTGCTCGGCGATGATGAGCCCGACGTCCTCTCCCGACACCCCGAGGGCGATCGGGCCGTGCCGGTTGATCGCCGACACGACGTCGCGGTTCACCTTGCCGACCAGGACCATACGGGTGATCTCCAGCGACTCGGCGTCCGTGACGCGATGTCCCCGGCTGAACTCGCTGACCTTGCCGAACCGATCGAGCAGCTCGGTGATCTGGGGCCCGCCGCCGTGGACGACGATGCAGCGAATCCCCACGGAGTGCATCAACACGACGTCGGCCGCGATACGACGGGCCAGATCCTCGTCGGCGAGGGCGCGACCGCCGGTCTTGACCACGACCGTCTTCCCGCGCAACCGTTGGATGTAGGGGAGCGCGTGGCTGAGGATGGCGGCGGCGCCGGGGGGTGTTCCGGTCATGGATAGACCCCCGTCGCGGTCAGCCCCGTTGCCTCGTCGATGCCCAGCGCCAGGTTGGCGCACTGGAGCGCCTGTCCGCTGGCGCCCTTGACCAGATTGTCGAGCGCGGCGATGACGAGGACCCAGCCCGTGCGGGGATCACGGCGTGCCGTCATGTGCACCGCATTGGAGCCCAGCGTCGCCTTGGTCGTGGGAAGGTCGGTGGTGACGGTGACGAAATGCTCGCCGCCATAGGCCTCGGACATCGCACCGAGGAGTGCCTCGGTGTCCGGGTCACCCTGCGGTCGGGCGTAGCAGGTGGCGAGGATGCCCCGGGTCATCGGCGCCAGATGCGGAGTGAAGATCACCTCGACCGGTGCGCCGGCGGCGCGCCCGAGCACCATCTCCATCTCCGGGGTATGCCGGTGGGTCAGGATCCCGTAGGGCGTGAAGGTCTCGTTCACCGCTGAGAACGAGGTGCCCGGCGTCGCCCTCCTGCCGGCTCCTGAAACCCCGCTCACGCCGTTGACGACGATCCCGGTGGTCTCGATCAGCCCGGCGGTGAGCAGCGGGGCCAGGGCCAGGGTGGCGGTGGTGACGTAGCAGCCGGGCACCGCGATGGCGGGCGCTCCCCGGATCTCGTCCCTGAAGAGCTCGGGGAGTCCGAGCACGAAGTCGCCGAGGAGCTCGGGGACCGAGTGATCCCAGCCGTACCAGGCCGGGTAGAGGCCCGGATCATCCAACCGGAAGTCGGCGCCGAGGTCGATGATGTGCTTGGCCACCACCCGGGGTACCACCTGTTGGGACACCCCGTGGGACAGGGCGACGAAGACGACGTCGAGCCCTTCGGGAAGCTCCTCCCAGGGGCGAAACTCGAGGTCCGGGTATTCGGCGACGAGGCTCGGATAGGAGCTGCCGACCAAGACCCCGGACTGGCTCTCGGCAGAGGCAAAGACGACGTCGAGCGACGGATGCGCCGCACACAGGCGCAGCAGCTCCGCCCCGGCGTATCCGGAGGCGCCGATGATGCCGACCCGGTGGACGCTCATCGTGGACGCGCCCCCATCGTCGGCGCCTTCAGCACATGCCGACCGAGGCGTCTATGGTGTCGGGCTTCTCCGCCGAAGCCGATCCGAAGCGTCGGCTCGGGGAGATGTTTGTTATTCTCCAAGAGTGCATAATATCCATACTTCGTCATGATGCAAGATCCCGCCGAGCAATCAGGGAGACGGTGAGCGTAACCGCCCCCACCGGGTTTGTCGCCGGAGCCGTGTCCTGCGGGATTCGCAGGAACGGCAGGAAGGACCTGGCCATCGTCCGATCCGTGCCCAGGGCGACCGGCGCCGCCGTGTTCACCACCAACCAGGTGCAGGCCGCCCCCGTCAGGGTGTCGAAGCTGCACCTCAGCCAGGCCCAGCCCCAGGCCGTGGTGATCAACTCCGGTGTCGCCAACGCGGTCACCGGCGCCCAGGGCGATGCCGACGCCCTGGCGATGGCGAAGGAGACCGCGTCGCTGCTCGGCCTCGCCCCGAACGAGGTGGTCGTGTTGTCGACCGGCGTCATCGGCATCCCGCTTCCGCTCGACAAGATCACGGCAGGGCTGCCGGAGGCGGCGGCGCGACTCAGCGACGACGGTGGCGCCGATGCCGCCGAGGCCATCATGACGACCGATACCAGGCCGAAGGAGTCCGTGGCACGACGGGATGGCTTCATCGTCGGTGGAATCGCCAAAGGGTCCGGGATGATTCACCCCGCCCTCGCCACCATGCTCGCCGTCGTCACCACCGACTACGCCCTGTCCCCCGGGCAGGCAACGGACTACCTGCGGGCGGCGGTGTAGTCGAGCTTCAACCGGATCTCGGTCGACGGTGACATGTCGACCAACGACGCCGTGGTTCTGCTGGCCAACGGTGCCTCCGGATCGGAGAGCGATGACGCCGGCTTCGCATCGGCACTCCAGGAGGTATGCGACGACCTGGCTCGCCAGATCGTGGCAGACGGCGAGGGTGCCTCGGTGCTGCTCGAGATCGCCGTGACGCGGGCGGCGAGTGAGGACGAGGCGGTGGCCATTGCCCGGCAGATCGCCGGCTCGAGCCTGGTGAAGACGGCGGCGTTCGGCCGAGATCCCAATTGGGGTCGGGTCGTCGCAGCCGCCGGGGCGGCCGCCACGGGGCGGGGGCCGGTGAAGGTCGACGTCGATCAGCTCACCCTCGGCTTCAACGGAACACCGGTCTTCGCCGCGGGGCGGCCCACCGGCGACGCACCGGACATGAATCACACGGTGCTCAACATCGACCTCGACCTCGGGATCGGCGACGGCGCCGCGACGTACCTGTCCAGTGACCTCACCAAGGAGTACGTGAGGATCAATGCCGACTACACGACCTGAACCCGTTCCGGCACCGGGATGAGCAAGCGGACCCGCCAGGCGGAGATCCTGCGGCTCATCGACCGGCAGGACATCTCGACCCAGTCGGAGATGGTCGCCGCCCTGGGCGAGGCCGGCATCGAGGTCGCCCAGGCGACGATCTCCCGCGACATCGCCGAGCTGGGCCTGGTCAAGGTCCGCGGCGAGGGGCAGCGGATGATCTACGCCACCCCGGGGAGCAAGGACGGTGACCGGATGCGCGTGCTCGCCCGCGCCCTGCGCCGCTGGGCCTCGGCGATCCGCGACAGCGGCAACCTGGCCCTGATCGTGACCCCGGCGGGCTATGCCTCGGCTCTGGCTCAGGTCATCGACGAGACCGACCACCCCGACATCGTCGGTACGGTCGCCGGCGACAACACCGTGCTCGTCGTCGCCGACGACCGGGTCACCGGCGCCGATCTGGCAGCCGAGCTGAGCGCGCTCGCCGAGCCCGCCGGCCAGCTCCAAAGCACTCCGTGAGCCCGACCAGCCTTCGAGGCGCGTGAATCCGATCCCTGGTTCGCTGCTCCCCGATACCGCTGCGGTGACGGCAGACGGGACCCTCACCATCGGCGGCGTCGACACCGTGGAGCTGGCATCCGAGTACGGCACCCCGCTGTTCGTCTACGACGAGGCGCATCTGCGGACCCGCTGCCGCGAGGCGGTGACCGCCTTCGGTGATGGAGCCGTCTACGCCACCAAAGCGTTCCTGTGCACGGCCATGGCCCGGCTCGCCCACGACGAGGGCATGCGCCTCGACGTGGCGACGGGCGGGGAGCTCTCGGTTGCCAGGGCAGCCGGCGTCCCCGCCCGGCGGTTGGTGTTCCACGGCAACAACAAGAGCGTCGGCGAGCTGCGGCTGGGCCTGGAGGAGGGCGTCGGCCGCGTCGTCGTCGATTCCTTCGACGAGCTCGACCGGATCGAGCAGCTGGTCGACGAGGGTCTCACCGCCCCCGACGTGCTGGTGCGCATCACCCCTGGAGTGGAGGCGCACACCCACGAATTCTTCAAGACCGGCCACGACGACTCGAAGTTCGGTTTCACCGTCTCCACCGGCGCCGCCGCCGAGGCGGTCGACCGCGCCGAGGCGTCGCCGATGATGACCCTGCGCGGTGTCCACGCCCACATCGGATCCCAGGTGTTCCGCGGCGAATCGTTCGCCGAAGCCATCGGTGTGATCGCCGGCTTCACCGGCCCGGACCGCTTCGAGGAGGTCTCGATCGGCGGTGGACTCGGCGTCGCCTACGTCGAGGGCGAGGAGGCCCCGACGATCACCGAGTGGGCCGACACGATCCGGAACGCCGCCGCCGCCCACGAACTGGAGTCGCACATCTCGGTGGAGCCGGGAAGGGCGATCGCCGCCCTCGCCGCGGTGACCCTGTACACAGCTGGGACGATCAAGGACATCCCGGGTGTGCGCACCTACGTCGCCGTCGACGGCGGTATGAGCGACAACCCGCGCCCCGTCCTGTACGGGTCCGGCTACGAGACCTTCCTCCCCCGGGCGGTCGATGCCGAGCGGCCGCGACCGATCAGGCTCGTCGGCAAGCACTGCGAGACCGGCGACGTGCTGGTGTCCGACGGCTGGGTCCCCGACGACCTCCGGGTCGGGGACATCGTGGCCACCCCGGTGACCGGGGCCTACGGCCACTCGATGGGATCCAACTACAACAAGGTGCTGCGCCCCGCCGTCGTCTTCGTGGCGGACGGGGATGCCAGGCTGGTGATCAGGCGCGAGGCCTACGAGGACCTCCTGATCACCGACCTCGGCCCGTAGGTCCCCGGCCTCGCGGCAGGGGTCTTCCCGACAGTCGCCGACCTGCCCGCCTAGTGTCGGAGGAAGCGCGGACCGTCCATACGAGGAGGATGCTCATGGCAGCTGCAATCCTGATCAACCAGGTCGAGGACTACGACCGGTGGCGCCCCAAGTTCGACAGCATGGGGGACGTACGCCGGGAGTACCGGATCGGCGGGGAGCGGGTCTTCCAGGACGCCACCAATCCCAACCGGCTCATCATCATCCTGGAGGGCGACCCCTCCGATCTGCAGGCCTACAGCCAGTCGCAGGTCCTCAAGGAGGCCATGGCCGAGGCCGGAGTGGTCGGGGCCCCCGAATTCTCCCTGGTCAACGACGTGACCTGAGCCCTGCCAACCGCCGACGCGGTCTACCGGGGCAGGTCGTTGAGCGCTGCCTGGAGATTGGCGCGGTACTCGTCGAACGCGGTCCGTCCTCGAGCCGTCAATGAGATGAGGGTACGTGGTCTGCGTCCGTCGATGGTCTTGTCCACGGTGACATAGCCGGCCTCTTCGAGCTTGCGCAGGTGGGTGGCGAGATTGCCCCAGGTGAGCCCGGTCTGGTTGTGAAGGAAGGTGGCATCGGCGTGGTCGACCACGTAGAGCTGGGTTACGAGCTTGAGCCTCGCCGGGGCGTGGATCACCGGGTCGATGCTCGCCAGCGGGTCGCCTGCCATCGGGCTACACCAAGGCGGTGTTGGGCGGAACCGCGTGGCTTCGCACCAACCTGGCGAATCGGACGACACCGACAACGAAGATGATCGCGGCGACGGTTCCGAAGACCAGCGGGTAGCCGTGATCATCGACCAGGTCGTTTCGCCACAGCCACTCGCCGATGAGGGGTGCGGCGGCCAACATGAGCCCGTAGATGGCGAACCGGAGGATGCCGGTGGTATAGGCGCCTATGGAGAACCCGACGAGGCTGGCTACCCCGAGGGCGATCGGATAGGCCAGGCCGTCGGGATCGAGGCGGTCGGTGGCGACGGCCGCGGCGACGGCGATGCCGGCACCGAGCGCCGCGGCGTAGACGACCAGCATCGTCAGGCGAAAACTGCGCATGCGTCGGATGCGTTCGGGTCCGGGACCGGCGGTTCCGATGCGTGGTGTGACGACCGTCGTGCGGAGGAGGCGGATGGCCAGATAGGTGCCGATCCAGATCGGGACGAAGACCGCCGAGCTCCAGAAGTCGCCGAGTGGTTCGCTGAGGAGGGGCGCGATGGCGAACATGGCAACGAAAGCCGCGATCAGGACGTCCCAGAGCCCGTCGTCGTGCGCGACGCGGAAGGTCCGGCGCTCGAGCGCCCTCAGATCTCGGTCACTCATCATGACCCTCCCCTCTCGCTACTGCAAAGAACTTTCTACCTCAAAGTGTAGGCCGGAACGACAGAGCTTCCAGGGCCAAAAGCCCCTACCCGGCCCATTGGACAGGGACCCTGTGTTGGTCGCGTCGGCGGCGAGCCGCGTTGCCGAGACGTTGGCCCTCCACTGGTGGTTCAGGGTTCGTCGGCGGAGTCTCGGGTAGCTGCGGGATCGAGGAACAGGGTCAACAGCTGCGCGACCCATTGTTCCCATCGCTCCATGCCCCAGCCGAGTTTGCGCAGGGTGAGGACCGTCGTTGCGGAGTCGACGGTGCTGAGGTACTCGACGATGTCGTTGAGGTCGAATCCGGGACGGCGGATCTGGTCGGGGAAGAGGAGCTCGGCGACCGCACGCGTGTTGGCGACCTTGAAGGCGAGGCTCTGGTCGGCGAGCTCGACCAGTCTGGGGTCGGGAAGGTCGGGGTCAGAGACCAAGGCCTCGAGCTGCAGGATGGCTTCTGCCCCTTCGGACCAGAACTCGCGGGAGTCGCGGGCGACGATCCGGACTCTCTCGACGGGGTCGGGTTCAGCTCGGAGCGCGTCGAGCAAGGCGGTGTCGTCGGCATCTCCGCCGGCTTCGATGAACATCATCCCGGCGCTGAACAGCAGGCCGACCTTGTCGCCGAAGGCGTTGTAGACGGTCTGTTCCGACACCCCGGCGCGTTCGGCCACGTCTTTCACCGTGGTCTGGTGGAAGCCGTTGCTGGTGAAGAGGTGGAGTGCAGCTTCGAGGATGACAACGCGAGTTTCCTGCGCTTGCTGCTGGCGACGCGGGGAGGAGTATCGCCGTTTGCCGCGGTCATCCGGTCGTTGTAGTGTCACTCAAATCAATAGTGTATCGCTCAAGTGAGCGTAACGGTTGCACCGAGGGAGGTGAACCATGTTCTGGGCCAACCGCATCGACAAGGTGACCGGCGTTGTCCTGGCGGCACTCATCCTGCTCAGCATCGTCGGCTTCGTCGCGGGAACCCCGCTGGGAGAGGTCGATCCCTTCGCCCGCAGCGATGTCGAAGAGATGCTCCGCACCATCAATGACAACTTCGGGCTGTGGACGGCGAGCCTCGTGCCCTTCGTCGTCCAGGACGTCCTCGTCGTGGCGATGGCGGCGCTCCTCTACCTCGCCTTCCGTGACCGCAGTCATACGCTCGCGCTCGTCGGAGCGTTCGCGATCGTGGCGGGTTCGATGGCGGCCATGATGCACGAGGTCGGAGCCATGACCCTGGCCTTCCTCGCCGCCGACTTCCTGGGCCAGGGCGGCCCTGGTGTCATCGCCGCCGGAGATCCCATCATCCTGGAAGCGGCCCGGACGGTCAGCGTGTCCCAAGCGCTCAGCGCGCTCTTCGCACAGACCCTGTTGGGGGTCGGCGTCATCGCGATCGGGACCCTGCTGATCTGGTCGCCGGCGGGTCAGAGGAATCCCCCGCGATGGCTCGGCGCTGCCGGGCTCGTTGGAGGGTTGGGGATGATCGGCACCTGGGTCTTCCTCGTCGATCACATGGCGGGTGGCGGCCTCACCCTCGTCGCCGAACTCGCCATCCTCGTGATGCTGGGCGGCCTCGCTGTGTGGTTCCTGCGTCGCCCGGCAGAAGACCAGGCCACGGCAACGCCGCAGGAGTCAGCGGCGTGACGTGCCGATCTGCTCGTTTGTGAGAGTCCGTGTCATCGCTCAGGATTGGCTGATCGGTGCCGGCTCGGCTTCGACGAGCGGGTAGGCGGTATGGG
This sequence comes from uncultured Acidimicrobiaceae bacterium, assembly GCA_964496825.1. GTDB lineage: Bacteria > Actinomycetota > Acidimicrobiia > Spongiisociales > UBA5794 > JACZST01. Next base: position 2,709 of record CAZCBO010000084.1, on the reverse strand, counting down.
TTCCCGGTATTCCCTTGAGGGTCAGAACGATGGGCTCGCCGAACTCGAGACCGGGCGTGTCGTCGACGAGCCCGCGCACGATGTCGGAGACGAGGACTTGGCCTCCTTCCGCGCTCGCGGCGATCCGAGCCGTCTTGTCGACCATTTGCCCGAAGTAGTCGCCATCGGCACGCATCGCGTCACCGGTGTGCACACCGACCCTGACGCGAAAGGCTTTGGCCGCTTTCTGTCGCGCCACCGAACGCTGAATCGCGACAGCCGAACGCGCCGCGTCGCGAGCAGACTCGAACGCCAACATGGCGCCATCACCCATCGTCTTGACAACGAGTCCGCCTTGCGCATTCGCCACGCGATGGAGCTCGGCGAAGTGCCGTTGCACCATGTCACCCCACACCGCGTCCCCCAACTCCACCGCGCGGCTCGTCGACTCCTCGATGTCGCTGAACAGCAAGGTCACCGTTGAAGTCTTGAATCTCGTCTCCAACACGACCCTCACGTCGTCGTCCAGGGACACCAACAGATCGGCGAGGCTGGTCGGCAAATCCGCTCCGGAGATCTCGATGCTCGGAACCGGAACCGATGCGTGCCACTGCACCACACGCCACACACCCTCTTCGAGAACGAACACCGCCGTGACACGGATCTCCGCCGATCCACCGTTCTCGAAGTCGGCCGTAGAGTCCGCCGCCGCCCACCCAACCGACCCTTCAGTGAAGGCATCGAGGCGATGAATCGTCCACCGAAACCTCGGTGTCCGCAGAACCTGAGCCGCGAAGACCTCATAGCCCTCCACTCCATAGAGCCACTCCCTGGCGTCGGACCCGACAACCAAGGTCTCGTCGCGCCGCGAAATCAAACTCCTCGCCGTTGCCGCGTCGCGGCTCTCGAAGGCGCTGATGAGTCGTCGCATCACAGCGGCGAGCTCGCTCGACGTGTTCACCATCGACAATCCCGACTCGGTAGGGGCCGATGATCCCATGGCCGCGCCGGAGGCGCCATCGTCCTGAACGCCAAGGACATTCGGCCCTGGGAGAGACTCCCGAACGGCGGCAGGATGATCGTCGGACGATCGAGGACGGCACCGTGGCAACTGCAGGTGACGCGGACACGAGACGGCGCGGGCATCACATGACACGCTCCCCCGGTGTCGGCGTGCCTGCTGCGCTCGAGGGCGCCTCCCTCATGGTGTGGAACGTGGTGGCCACCCCGTTCATCGGGGGTAGGAGGCTGCGGTGGGGCACCGAGGGAACCGAAGCACGTGATCCGCTGCCGGGCGATGAGTTCGTGCCCAAACCCAAGTGGTCGTACACCCTGGGGATCGCCGTCGCGGCATCGCCGGAGGATGTGTGGCCGTGGATCGCACAGCTCGGACAGGGCCGCGGCGGGTTCTACACGTACCAGACGCTCGAGAACCTCGCCGGGTGCAGGATCACCAACACCACCGAGATTCTCCCCGATCACCAGCATCCGGTCGTTGGCGACGACATCTTCCTGCATCCGACGGCACCGCCGATGCGAATCGAGATCGTGGATCCCCCGCACGCCCTCGTGCTCGTCGGATCACCGGCCGACCTTGGTGCCGAGGACAGCTGGGGGATGTCAACCTGGCAGTTCGTCGTCGAGCCCGGCCCTCGCGGCGGCAGCCGGTTCCTGACCAGGGGCCGCTACGACTACGCACCGGATTGGAAGAGCCGCCTGGTGTTCGGGCGCTTCCCCATCGAGGTGATCAGCTTCGTGATGAGCCGCAAGATGATGCTCGAGATCAAGAGGCTGGCAGAACGCGACGCCTGACTGGTCTTTGCGGCGGGGTCCGGGATGAGCCGCCGGGGGCCTCGCATCCAATCGAGGGCAACCGCACCGATCGAGCGCGGCTCGTTCCTTCATCGACAGCGAGCGCCGACGTGCGGATCTCGTGCACTCTGCGAAACGGCCGCTATGGCGCATAGCGGGTGATCCGTGCGGCACCGTCCACAGGAGTCCGATGGGTGGGTCCCGTCGCCCCCGAACCTCCGGCGGGTGGCGCTGCAGCGCGATTGGATCCGCGTCCGCGAACGCGGCCCCGTGAGGATCAGATGGGATTGGCAGCGGCACCAAGCTGGATCACCGAGTAGAGCTGCCATTCGCCGTCGAGACCTTTGAGGATGTGTGCCCCGCGGTCTTCGAAGGCGAGATCTGAGCCGAACACGAGGTCTTTCACCGTGTTCGAGACCCAGATCTCATCCGCGTCGGCGAGATCGGTGATTCGGGCCGCCAGATGGACGGCGACGCCGTCGACACCGCCGTTGCGTAGCTCGACCTCGCCGGTGTGAATCCCGGTGCGGATACGCACGTCGACCTTGTCGAGCTCCTGCCGGAAGGCTTGGGCGGTGCGGATGGCGCGGCCCGGGCCGTCGAAGGTGGCGAGGACTCCGTCGCCGGTCGATCGGACCAGGCGACCCCCGTTCGGTGTGACGAGATCCTCCGCCAGGTGATCGTGGAGGTCGAGCACGGCGCGCCAACGTCGATCCCCCAGTTCCTCCGCCTTCCGCGTGGAGTCGACGATGTCGGTGAAGAGCACGGTAGCGAGCTGCCGGGCGGTGGTCGCTCCGCTACGGCTTCCGGTGATGAACTCCTCGATGGCGGTGAGGGCGACCTCGGGATGGTCGAAGATTGGTACCACGTCGGCGCTGGGGAGCTCCAGCAGCGTCGCCCCCTCGATGTGATCGGCGA
>CAZCBO010000083.1:0-10769 GCA_964496825.1 uncultured Acidimicrobiaceae bacterium | reverse complement strand
ACTTCGAGGTCGGTGAGCGGCCCGAGCTCCTGGTGACTGCGGCGAGCTCCGAGATCGTCCTCAAGGAAGGAGCGCCCGGGGCCATCGACGTCGTGCTCGAGGGCAGCGAGGCGGGTCTGGAGAGCTTCGACGTCACCAACGCCGGAGATCGGGTGTCGATCCGCTTGCGGAAGGTCGGGGGCCTGCGCTGGCTGCAGTCCTCCGTCGCTATCAACGTCACCCTGCCACCGGGCACCGATATCGAGATCAAGACCGCCTCGGGCGACCTCTTCGCCTCGGTCCAGGCACGATCGCTCGCGGTGTCATCGGCCTCAGGAGACGTGCGCTTCGGCCCCAGCGCCGAGCGGGCCAAGATCAAGACGGCCAGCGGAGACGTGGCTCTCGACGAGATCACCGGTGACCTCGAGGCCGCCTCGGCCAGCGGCGACTTCTCGGTCGAGGTCGTTTCGGGGGATCTGGCGGTGAGCACGGCGTCGGGAGATCTCATCATCGGCGCCGCAGGAGGGAGAACCGTCGCCAAGACGGCCAGCGGCGACGTTCGGATCGACCGCTTCGAAGGATCGAGCCTCAGCGTGGTATCGATGTCCGGCGACGTCGTGGTCGGTCTCGCCCCCGGCATGAGGCTCGACGCCGACATCAAGAGCCTGTCGGGGGAGTTCTTCAACCGCGTGACCCCGTCTGGCGAGGAACCGACGAAGAAAGCCACCCTCGACATCAGGACGATGTCGGGAGACATCACCCTGCGGTGAGGTCTGCGCGGTGGCGGGTGCAGAAGCCGACAGCGGGCCCCGCGCCGTGGCAAGGCCCGCTGCCAACAGCGCGATGGCTCAGAACGTGTCGGGGAACGCCGGGAATACCTCGGACAGCTCTGTGTTACCGGGTGCCTCCGCCGCCTTCTCCGGGATGATCGGGCAGAGCACGACCTTGCCCGGGGTCTCGATGGTCACCAGACCGGCTTCTTCCGCGTCCAGGATGTCCTCGACGTCGTCGAAGAGCGCCTCCGGGTAGTGGGAGGACACGTAGGGCGAGGCGAGGATGTCCGCGAGCGTGACGCCCTCTGCGGTATGGACCACATTGACGTTCCAATGCGGCGTGTAGCCGGCTTCGCCGGGGATGAACTCGGCGACGTTCGCCTGAAAGGCCCGATCGCCTCCGATCAGGTAGAGATCGTTGCCGCCGCGCTCGGTGACGCCCACCTCCTCACCGGCCAGGATGTAGTAGATCTCCTCTCCTTCGTACCAGCCGTTCGCCGTCGTTGCGCCTTCCTGTGCCGCCACGGGCACGGCGAGGAACGCCACCGCAACAGCCGACACCAACATCACAAACAGGGTCTTGCGGGCCATGGGTCACCTCTCTTCCTGATGCTTCGGACTCCACCCATGCGACATGTCCCGATCCCCGTGCTCGCCGGTCGCGATCACGCACATGTCTCCCCGCAAGATCTCCCGAAGGCGGGTCATCCAAGAGGGTCGAACGGCCCGCCTCGAATGACCTTCTGGGCGACCCAACGGTCAGGCGTTGAGCCTGCCCGCGCCCTAGTCGACCAGGCCGGCCCGGATGGCAGCGGCAACCGCCTCCACCCGGCTGGTTGCGTCGAGCTGGGCGTAGATCGTCCGCAGGTGGTATTTCACGGTGGTCTCCGACACGCCAAGACTCGTGGCGACCTGCTTGTTCCTGAGACCCGCCGCCACCAGGCGGAGGATCCGCAGCTGCTGCGCCGACAGGCGATTGGAGGGATGGGGCGGCGTCTCGACGAGGCTGCGGGCCAGCTCGGTCTGGATGTACCGGGAACCGTCGGCAACCCTGCGCAGCGCGGCGACGAAGTCGCGACAGCCGGCGCTCGCCAGCAGATACCCCTCCGCGTCCGACTCGAGAGCCTTGATCACGTGGGCATGGTCATCCAGTACGACGATCACTCGGACCTCCGGAGCGTGTCGGCGAAGCCTTTCGACCACGGCCGGGTCCTCGGATATGCCGGAAGTGATCACGACGGCATCGGTCTCAGCCCGTTGGATCGACTCCAACAGCGTCGCTTCGTCGTCCGCCTCGCCGACCACCTCGATCCAATCGCAGTCGGCGAACACCGACCGCAGCCCCTGGCGGTACACCTCCAGACGATCGGCGATGATCACCCGCACCCGGTGTCCCCTCTGTATGGGGCACGGTGGCGACGATTTGGTCCCAGCCGGTGCATCTCGAGAGGACAACGGCCACGAGCCGGGGTGTGTTTCTGAACATCCGCTGAACGGAACGCGGTGGGCTCTCTCGACCTAGTCGCCGTCGACGCGCCCTGCCAGGCTCGCGCCGACCGTCGCGGCGACGGTACATGACCAAACGAGCGCAGCAACGGCGAGGTGCAGCGCCACCAGCGTCGCCGATGTCACTCGGGTGAAGACATGAGCGGCGCCGAGGCCGATGTTCACCGCGGAGAGCAGCAGCGCGGCCGAGAGCATGGTGAGCTCGAAACCGGGCCGGCCGACGTTGCGTCCTCGCACCAGTACATAGGCGAGGAAGACCACGTAGACCGCAACGAAGAGGCGATGCAGGAAGTGGATCGTGATCGTTCTGCTGGCGAACTCGGGGATCAATCCATCGAACATCAGAGGCCAACCCGGCACATACACGTTGTGGACCAGTGATCCGAGGATGAGGATGAGCAGCGACCCGCCGGCTGCACCGGCACAGAGCAGTACCCAGCGACGATCGAACGGGGCGTGCCCCCGCGGTCTCGTGGCGACCACGACCACGACAAGCAGGGCCACAACGGTCATCGAGACGGCGAGGTGCAGTGATACGAGATCGGCATCGAGTTGGCCTCGCACCACGGCCCGACCCACCCATGCCTGGACGGCGATCACCGCGACGGCACCCGTGGCGGACCACACGACGGCGCGATCCGACCGGTGGTTGCGCCAGGCGCTGATCGCGGTCACGACGGCGAACACGCCCACGAGCGCCGCCAGCCAGCGGTGGGACCATTCGACGATCATGTGGTAATCGGCTCGGGGAAGCAGCCCGAGGAGCAGGCCGTTCTCACATAGCGGCCACCGGTCCGCACAGCCGTAGCCGCTCCCACTGCCGCGGGTGTACCCGCCAACGGCGACAAGGAGCAGGGTCATCACCAGCGTCGACAGGCCGAATCGATGGGTGGACGACCGGACTCGCAACGGGTCGACTTCTGGCGTCACGACCCGTCGCTGCGGTCGTCGGCCTGGTACGCCTGGAGGTCCCTGGCAATGCCATCGACGAAGTTCTTCACGCAGGCTTCGGCGACGCGGTGAAGGACCCACCGATCCAGTATCGCGCCCGGGATGCCAAGCGGCGGTTCGTAGGAGCCCTCGAAGCTGAGCTGGGTCAGCTCGGGACCGAGGGATTGCAGGGCGAGGTCGGCATCCATCCGTGGGAACAGCGCGGCGCTCGTGCTGGCGGTCCAACTCAGCGCGAGTACGACCTGATCGGGCCCGGACGATCGATCCCAGATCTCGAGCTCGATCTCCCTGGCCAGGGCCCCGCTGCGATCGGCGGCGAGTCTCATCGTCAGCCGCTCGGCGTCGCGGTAGGCATCGGACGCCCGCTCGGCGAGGGGAAGGTCCCGGGGAGTGAACGCCGGCAGCAGTTCCGAGAAAGACCGCTCGACATGGGTGTAGTACTTCACGAACACGGCCGACCTCCAGCTGCGCGGCCTGTCCCCGATGGATGAGTACGCAATTCCACCACGAGGGACCAGACCCCCTCAGGGCCGAAGGACCCTACGTGGCGGCCGCCCTTCGACAGCGGCCGGGTCGGCGGTCTTCTCTAACCTCTGGCCCATGGGTCCGGATCCCACCGACTCCGCAGGCGCCGCCGCCCGTTGGCCCGATCGGAGCCACGCGGGCCAGCCGCTGATCATCGGTCTCGCCGGCGGATCCGGCTCGGGCAAGACCACCATCGCCCAGAGCGTCGTCGACATCGTCGGCTCCGAGCACGTCGCTCTCATTCCCCACGACGCCTACTACCGGGACCAGGGTGCCCTCACCTTCGACGAGCGAACCCGGATCAACTACGACCACCCCGATTCCCTCGAGACCGAGCTCCTCGCCGACCACCTGAAACGCCTCCGCGCCGGCGAATCGATCGAGCGGCCCATCTACGACTTCGCCACCCACACCCGTTCGTCGGAGACGATCACCGTTGACTCGCAGCCGGTGATCCTCGTCGAGGGCATCCTGGTGCTGGCCGAGCCCGAGCTGCGCGACCTCATGGATCTACGCGTCTACGTCGACACCGACGCCGATCTGCGGCTGATGCGCCGGCTCCAGCGCGACATCGTCGAGCGGAAGCGCACCTTCGACTCCGTGCTCGACCAGTACCAGGCGACGGTGCGGCCGATGCACATCCAGTTCGTAGAGCCGTCGAAGCGGTTCGCCGACATCATCGTGCCCGAGGGCTACAACCCCGGGGCGGTAGGAACGGTGATCCTCATGATCCGCCGCTACCTGGACGGTTGAACCGGAACAGGATGACGTCGCCCTCCTCGACGACGTAGTCGCGGCCCTCGACCCGCCACCGGCCGGCGTCCTTGGCAGCGTGCTCACTGCCGGCGGCGGTGAGATCGTCGAAGGACACCACCTCGGCACGGACGAACCCCCGCTCGAAGTCGGTGTGGATCCGTCCGGCGGCCCGTGGCGCCGTGGTGCCCGCCGGGACGGTCCACGCACGCGCCTCGTTCTCGTTGGCGGTGAAGAAGGTTCGCAACCCGAGGAGGTGATGGGCGGCGTGGATCACCTGGTCGAGGCCGTGTTCCTCGATGCCGTACTCGGCGTAGAGCTCGCCGCGGTCGACCTCGTCGAGCTGCGCCAGCTCCTCTTCGAGCTCGGCGGCGATCACCACGACGTCGGCCCCCGCCCGCTTGGCGTAGTCGCGAACTGCAGCGACCCGTGAATCGTCCTGTGCTCCTTCGCCGACGTTGGCGACGTACAGCACCGGCTTCACCGTGAGCAGGAAGAGGTCGGCGACAATCGACGCCTCGGCCGGGGAGAACTCGAGGGAGCGAACCGGCGTGCCCGCACCCAGATGCTCCTGCAACCCGACGAGCGTCTGCATCCGGACCGTTGCCTCCCTGTCCCCGGCCCTGGCCTGGCGCTCCGCCTTGGCGATGGCGCGCTCGACGGTCTCCAGGTCGGCGATAGCCAGTTCGGTGTCGACGGTCTCCAGGTCGGCGATCGGATCGATGGCGCCGGCGACGTGGGCGACGTTGGGATCCTCGAAGAGGCGCACCACGTGGGCGATGGCGTCGGTCTCCCGGATGTGGTGGAGGAACTGGTTCCCGAGACCCTCACCGCGGGACGCTCCCTCGACGAGGCCGGCGATGTCGACGAACTCGATCGTGGCGGGATGGGTCTCGGGCGATCCCACGATCGCGGCGACGTCGTCGAGCCGAGGATCTTCGATCACCGCCACGCCGACGTTGGGCTCGATCGTGGTGAAGGGGTAGCGCTCGGCTGCGATGTGCCCTCCGGTCAGGGCGTTGAACAGCGTCGACTTCCCGGCGTTTGGCAGCCCGACGATGCCGATGCGGAGGCCCACGGCCGCGAGGTTAGGTCGCCGTCTGGTCCGGTTCGTTCTCGGCGCCCCGCTCGGCGACGACGAAGAGGCCGGTTCCGGTGGCAAGGGTGATGCCTCCCACCGCCAGCCACGGAGTGGCGTTGAAATCGCTACATGAGGTCTCGCTGCCCTCGAAGCCGTAGTCATAGACGATCACGCCGTCGATCTCGACGCCGACTCGATCACAGGGCGTGTCGCCCAGGTGGAGCAGGCCGAGAGCGAGGACCAAGGCACCGGCGCCTGCAAGCACACCGAGGAGCGAGCGTGCCGGGGGGCGAGCCCAGATCATCATGCCGCCGAGGATGAGCACGAAGGGCAGGGCCAGGCCGCCGATCGACAGGGCGGCGGCGAAGGCGAACGCAGCGAGCGCTCCGACGAAGAACCACCCGAAGAAGGCCGACCAGCCCTCGATGCGACGAGGTCCCGGCTCAGGCATCACCGAATCCTAGGGTGCCGACTGATGCCACGCCTGCACCCGGACACCGAGTCCTGGATTGCCGCGGCAACCGACGCCGGGGTTGTCGCGGCGCGACCGCTGGAGGGGGCAGCAACGGCCACCGTGTATCGGGTCGATCTCACCGATGGGCGCCGATTGGTCGCCAAACGGTTCGATCGGCAGGACTTCCTCGACGAGCGTCCCGACAGGGCCGCACACGAGGCGGCGGTGCTCTCGCTGCTGGAGCCGACCCCCGTACCGGCGCCGCTTCTCGTCGCCGTGGATGCCGACGGATCGGCGGCGGGTGCACCGTTGGTGGTGATGGAGTGGATCGAAGGCGTCACCAACCTCCCGGTCGGATGGGTACCGCGGGTCACGGGCAACCTGGCCGACATCCACGCCGTCGACCCCGGTCCGATCACGTGGAAGTACGAGCGGTACAACGCCGACCAGACCCTGTTCGTCCCTTCGTGGGTGGCCGATCCGGCCGTCTGGTCCGATGCGTTTGCCATCGCAGCCGCCGTGCCGCCCGACACCGTCACGGGATTCATCCATCGTGATTACCACCCCGGCAACCTCCTCTGGCAAGGGGGGAGAATCGTTGCGGTGCTGGACTGGCTGTCCGGCTGCGTCGGTCCGCCGGCGATCGACCTCGCCCACCTCCGAACCAACCTGGCGATGGATCGCGGGAGCCATGACGCCGACGCCGTGCTCGCTGCCTACGGGGGCGATGTCTGGGATCCGGTGTGGGACGTGGTCGACGCGGTCGACTTCGTTCCCTTCTATGCAGGGGAGCGGGCAGTCGAGCTGTGGCGATGGGACGACCGACCTGTCGCCGAGACGCAGGCCCGGTTCGACCGATGGCTCACCGAGGCGGTGCGGAGGACGGCCTAACGTCGCGACCATGGACGACGACGCACTCACCGCCCTCATCGAGTCGAGTGATCTCGATGGCCTCGTGCGGTTCATCGACGGCCTGGCGACGAGCCGGGACTGGGACGGCATCGAAGAGACCAGGGATCGCTGCCGCGAGGCGGTGGAGCGAGGCAAGCAGGTCTGGGGTCCCGCCGAGTATGCCGAGTACCGGTTGGCCCTCGATGCTCCCGCCGACCGGGCCGCCGCCGTCGTCGGCGACGGAAAGGGACGGTACGGGCCGGGGCCGCTGTGGGAGGTTGCGGCGTCCACACACTCCTGGGAGGAACTCGCCCCTCATCTGGGGACCCCGACGGTGAAGGCGATGGTCGCCCACGAGCGAGCACTCCGCGGTGACGCCGTCGCGGGGCAGGAGGTCGATCGCGGCATTCTCGAGATCCCGATCGAGCGCAGAACCTGGGAGCCGCCCTACCCGACGGCGGTGTATCGATCCGACGGTGTCGACTTCCCCGAGGGGGATCGAACCGAGCTGGCATGGGAGGACCTGCCTGAGCCCGGGGAGCGGCTCGACGACGACGGCGGTGTCGAGGCCTTGCTGGAGCTGATCAAGCCCTGGTGGGACGAGAGCAGCGGCCACGCCGACGCCGTTCACGTCGCCGGCGGCGCCCCGTCGGCGATCCGGGCACTGGGCCCGTCGCGCGCCCGGATCGCCCCGGTGTCGTACCAGGAGGCACTGGTCGCGATGGTGTATGCCGCGGCCAGCGGAGGGGCCTACGGCAGCCGCCGCGGCACCCCCAGAGCACGGGCCCTCACCTGGTGGGTGGTGGCACAGCTGCTCGGCTACGACGAACCCCCCGGGGACCCCGACGCCCTGGCCGCGGGCGAGGAGCTCAACTGGTTCCTGTGGGACCCGGGGGACCAGGTCGGGGGATGGGGCCTGCACCTGGCCGTCGAGGATCCCGAGGACGGGGTGGCATGGGCGCTGAGCGCCGTCGACATGCGATGAGGCGTCAGCCGAAGAGCCATCGACATCGAAGGGCCCGGCGACGACGGGGCGGCTGGTGACGACGACTGCGGTGCGATGAGGCGTCAGCCGAGCTCTGCCCTGGCCAGTTCTGGATCGTCCACGGTGACGGCGAAGTGGAGACCCTCGGCATTGGAGTGGAGGAGGTAGATCGAGTCGATGTTGACGCCGGCCTCGGCGAGCCGCTCGGCCATGGCAGCCAGGGCTCCCGGCTCGTCGGGGAGGAAGGTGTCGAGCACGGGGCGCTCCTCGAAGTGGACGCCGGCTCCCGTGAGCACCTGTCGAGCGGCGTCGGCATCGTCGGGCATGAAGCGGACCAGGCTCTCTCCGTCGGTGCCGATGGCGGCCAGCGATTCGATGTGGACGCCGGCGTTGGCGAGCCGCCCGGCGAGCGCTGCGAGTTGTCCCGGCTTGTTGGTGAGTGTGACCGAGAACTCCCTCATACCCCCATCCTACGCGACTCGGAGACGACGTGAACCGCCACGATGCCGTCGGGCTCGGCGGGGCGTCGCACGCTGCGGATGATGATCGGGACGACCAGTGCGACCACCATTGCAACCACGACGATGACGACGATGATCCGGCGGACCCGGTGGCGGCGTGCCAGCTCCGCCAGCTCGTCGGCCGTGTACTCGTCCTCGAACATCCCACCGGAACGCTACCGGTCGGCCACCCACATCCCCACGCTGTCGACGAGGAGTTGACTGCATTCTGTGCTCGCCGGGTCGGCACCACAGCTCGCGGCGAACGCCTCCTGGTCGGAGAGCTCGAGCCAGTCGAGGTGCTGGCCGAAGGCGGACACGACGGCAGGGTGGAAGACCCACTCCCGGAAGGCGACGATCTTGCCGTCCTCCACCTCGGCAGTGACGCGCAACAGCGGCTCGCCGCCGTCGAGGGCCGGGTCGAGCTCGGGGATCGCGTCGATCCATCGATCGCGCCACCAGATGTCGCATCGGCCGAGCGTGTGGTCGGAGGTGCACTCGATGAAGAAGTTGTCCGCCTCGTAGGGGCCGGTGCCGGCGGTGTAGGCATGCGGTGAATCGCCGATGCCCAACCACGGGATGTCGTTCGAGGCGAGAAAGGCCTGTGCGGCCTCTACATCCCCGGTGTTGGCGGGCTCTACCCATGCTTCGAGGACATCGCCCGGCTCGCTGGGCTCGCTGGAGCAGGCGGCAGCGAGCAGGGTGATCAGAACCCCGACGGTGAGGGTACGGCCAGCTCTCACCGTCTCGACCCTATCCATAGCAATGCGAGGTTTCAATCGAACACACGTTCGACTAGCCTGACCGAGTGGCACGGTACGCAGAGCTGCACACCCACACCAACTTCAGCTTCCTCGACGGGGCGTCACATCCGCTGCAGCTGGTGGAGCGGGCCGCCGAGCTCGGATACACCGCTCTCGGGGTCACCGACCGCGACGGGTTCCGAGGCGTGGTCAAGGTCCACCAGGCGGCCCAGATCGTCGGCCTCCCCATCGTGTACGGGACCGAGGTGGGAATGCCCACCGTTCTTGCGTTGTCACAGCCCGTATACGGGCCCAGGTTACGCAAGAACGAGCAACCCCGTCGCGGCCGCATCCGCCGCATGCACGGGTCCAAGCCCGTCGACCTGCCACCCACCGACCATCTCGTCCTTCTTGCCCCCGACCCTGCTGGATACGCCGCCATCAGCCGGTTCGTCACCGGCGGTCAGTACCGCGGAGTGAAGGACGCGCCCGAGTACTCCTACGACGAGCTCGCCACGGCGTCCGGGCGCGGCAACCTCCACGCCCTCACCGGGTGCCGGCAGGGTGCGGTGCCCAGGGCCGCCCAGGCCGGGGATCTGACCGGGGCGGTCGAGGCAGCGGCGCGGCTCCGCGAGCTCTTTCCCGGCCGCCTCCACATCGAGCTGACCCATCACGGCCTCCCCGACGACGACGCCCGCAACGACCTTCTCGCCGAGGTCGCCGCCCGGCTCGGCCTCCCGACGGTGGCTACGAACAACGTCCACTACGCCGAGCGCCGCGGCGCCGTTCTCGCCGACGTCCTCGCCGCCATCGGCGGGAGGCGTGATCTCGAAACGGCGGACGGGTTTCGGTCGGCGACCGACCTGGCATACCTCCGCACCCCTGAGGAGATGGCGGCACGGTTCGCCCGCTATCCAGGTGCGGTCGAGCGTGCCGCCGACCTCGGCACCGCGCTGGCCTTCGATCTCGATCTGCTCGCCCCCGAGCTGCCCGACTTCCCGATGCCGGGGGCGTTCAACGACGAGGACGAGTACCTGCGCCATCTCGTCCTGGAGGGTGCCCGCGAGGTCTACCCGGGTGACGGCGGTGGCATCGACCCCCAGGCCCTGGCCCGCCTCGAGCACGAGTTGGGGGTGATCGCCGAACTCGGGTTCGCCGGGTTCTTCCTCGTGGCCTGGGACATCGTCGAGTACGCCCGTTCCCGCGACATCTACTGCCAGGTGCGGGGCTCGGGCGCCGACTCGGCGGTGTGCCGCTGTCTCGGGCTGACCAGGGTCGATCCGATCCGGCTCCATCTTCCCTTCGAGCGGTTCCTCTCCGAAGAGCGGGGGAGGCCGCCCGACATCGACATCGACTTCGAGGCGGAGCGGCGCGAGGAGGTCATCCAGTACTGCTACCGCCGCTACGGGCGGGAACGGGCCGCGATGGTGGCCAACGTCATCACCTACCGGGCCCGGTCGGTGCTCCAGGATGTCGGCAAGGCCTTCGGCCTCACCCAGGCCCAGGTCAACGGGCTCACCCGGTACCTCGACACCCGGGATCCGAAGGCGATCCCCGCAGTCGTCGACCTCCCCGCCGGGCTCACTGCCGAGCTCATCTACGACGTCTGCATCCGCCTCGACGGGTTC
>CAZCBO010000082.1:0-10888 GCA_964496825.1 uncultured Acidimicrobiaceae bacterium | reverse complement strand
CCGAGTCATCAGAGAAGAGCTCATCCGCCGCGGCTATCCGGAGACTCGGGTCGATCTCGTCTGCACCTTCGTCCCCAACGGGTATGTATCCGACGCCGAGGCATGATCTGGACCCCGAACCGAGCGCGGCCGGGGTTTGCTTTCGCGCGTCGTCGGGTAGGTACAGGTTCACGGAAGGAGCAGCACCCATGCAGCGATTCATCAATTGGCTCGCCCCCCGATTCGTCGCCCACGCCCACTGTGACCTGATGTGCGGGGTCTACGACCCGGCACAAGCCAGGATCGAGGCCGCGTCCGTGCTCAAGGCGGTCGAGAAGTACCACGATGCAGACGACCCGGTGTTCCGGGAGCGTTGTATCCAGATCAAGGAGCAGCGAGCCGAGATGACCAAGCACCACCTGTGGGTGCTATGGACCGACTTCTTCAAACCCCACCGCCTCGAAGCGCATCCGCAGCTCCACGATCTCTTCTGGCAAGCGACGAAGACCGCCGGAGACGTGAAACGGGACATGAGCCCCGACACGGCCAAGACCCTCATCGCGTTGATCGACGACATCGCCGCCGTCTTCTGGAGAACCGAGGAGGCGGCGTCGGCCGGTCTCTACCCACCCCGGTAGACGTCACTTGGCCGAATCCCCTGCCCGCGACCCCTCTCGCCGTGACCGGCGGGAACGAGTGACCCGAGCGCTCGCCGTCGAAGCCCACGCGGCCGTACCTCTCGGCCGCCGGTTCTGTCTGGTCGCGGTCGACCTGCTCGGCGTGACCGGTTCGGCTATGTCGCTCATCACCGACGGTCACCGCCACCGGGCCATCTGCTTCTCCGACGAAACGGCCGCCGCCATCGAGGAGCTCCAGTTCCGCCACGGCGAGGGACCGTCGCTCCAGGCTCACGAGTCGGGTACACCGGTGCTCGTCGGTGATCTCGCCGCTTCCGACCCTTTGCCATGGCGGCGTTTCGCCGAGTCGGCACGCGGGGCGGGCGTGGGGGCAACTTTCGCCGTCCCGTTGCGCGACCGGGGAACGCCGAGCCTGGGAGCGCTGTTCCTCTACCGCACCGACCCGGGAGACCTCGCTCCGAACCAGGTGGCCGATGCGGTGGCGCTGGCCAGACTCGCCGTGGGGGCCCGCCTCAACTTACAGCCGGGAACCTCGGCGATGGACCTCGACCCGTTCCTCACCCGCGTCACCGCCGACGACGAGATCGGGTATGTCGCGCAACGCATCGCAGACGCGCTTGGCCTCAGCGAGGACGAGGCCCTCTCGCGCCTTCGGGTCTATGCCTCGTCGGCGGGACTCCTCGTCAGCGAGCTTGCGCACGACGTCGTCAAGGGCCGATTGGACATCACCGACTTCGCCGAAGATTGAACCGCAGCGAGCCTGCCGAGTCCGCCCCGCGCCGGGTGCTCAGCCATTCCCGGTGGATGCATCGCAGTCGGCATGGCCGCACAGGCAGCGAGCGGGGTCGGGCATCCTGATTCGCTGCCGACACGACGGTCCGCAGTACTCGTAGCGGTCCTCGACGGTACATGTGCAGGGGTGGTGGGCACAGAGCATGGACCTCCTTTCAGCCACGAGGTGTTTGCCCGGCGAGACGGCAGCGCAAACCACAGCGAAACGAGTTTGGGTTGTGGCGGCATCGGGTAAGGGTCCCGCATGACCACCATGCTCTCCATCGACCGATTCGAGATCGAAGCTCCCGCCTCTGAGGTTCGCGCTTTTCTCACCGACGAGAGCAACCTCCCGCGCTGGACCGCGAACCTGACCGCGCTACCCACCACGACAGCGGAGGAACTCCCCTCTCATGACGACCGAACCGGCCTCTCCCTCATCGACTCCAGCCGCCCGGATCGAATCATGGCGTCGGGTTGGGTCGGACCCTACATCGGGCAACTGGCGGTACGGGTGAGCCCTATCGACGAGGCCACGACGGCCCTCTCCGCGTACGTCAAGCTGGCGCTCCCGGGAAGGTCCACCGAGTTGGTCCCGACGTCCGGCGACGCGGTCCGGTCCGCCGTCGTCCGCGATCTCGACCGAATCCGCGACCACGTCGGATAGCGTGCCGGTCGGGTCCGATCGTCACCGGAACGGACATCGACCCGTTGGTCACCGAGCGCCCGACGATCGAGGATCCGAACTCACGCCCACGGCGCCAGGAGCGACCACAACGGCAGGGCCAATCAGGAAGGGAAGGTCATCGACGATCCCCTCGCCGACTCCGCCAACCGCCGGGCAGTCGTTCGCCGTTTGAGACCGCGTCGACGCGGGTATGGGAGAGATGACCCCGAGAAAGGACGATCCGATGCCAGCGATCATGCCCACAGCGATGTATGGACCGACCAGCACCGAGAACTGGTCGCGTTTTGTCGCCGGCGTGGGCGATCCCTATCGCCGCGCGCTCGCCAAGGTCCGTCTCCGACTCGAGCAGAGTGTCGCGGGCTACGCGACGGCAGCGCGCCTCGCCACGACCGCGACGATACGGGAGTTCGCGGGACATCGCGCCACGGTGCGCGCCGGTGCCCTGGTTCGATTCGAGGTCGCGACGCGGCAGGCTGGCGCACATTCCATGATGCTGATGGACATCGCCGGACGGCTGCATCGGCGTTGGATGCGATTGGTCGCAGGAAACTCTCCGGTCGTCCTGGTGGCCGAGATCGACCGCGGCGAGAGCGCCCTCGAGACGGCGATCCGCCGAGCCCTCGACGTCCCACCGACGACCAGCCTGGAAGCCGAGCTCATCACCGGCGAGCTGCAGTCGCTGCTCGGCGAGGTGCGAGACGCCCGCACATCGCTCCGCGCCGCCCTTCCGACGCGACGAACCGCTGCTTCCCGCTAGCCAAGCGACGCCGAGCCTCCACCGCGGCTGGGACCCCGGTGTCTCTGCCTTCGACGGAACCTGGACCTCGGGGAGCACCTCCCACGGTCGGGATCAACACCGGGCGCTAGCGTGATCGCCGTGGCCGTCCCGCGACCGTTCCTCGTCCCAGAGGAGCCCCTCCGTTCCCTCGATGACTACATCGACATCGGTGGCGGTGCGGCGGTCGTCCGAGCCGAGGAGCAGGGGGCGGCGGCCACACTCGACCAGGTGCGAGCATCGGGGCTGCGCGGCAGAGGGGGTGCCGGATTCCCCACCGGCGTGAAGTGGGCAGGGATCCACGACACCGATGCCACCTTCAAGTACGTCGTGTGCAACGCCGCTGAGGGGGAGCCGGGAACGTTCAAGGACCGCTGGCTGATGCGGACCAATCCCTACCAGCTCATGGAAGGGATCGCCATCGCCTCGTTCAGCGTTGGCGCCACCGCAGCGTTCATCGGCGTCAAGGAACGATTCGAGCCCGAGATCGCGGCCCTGGAGCGCGCTGCTTCCGAGATGAGCGCCGCCGGCATCCTCACCGGACCTCCGATCACGATCGTCCCCGGACCGGATGACTACCTCTTCGGCGAAGAGAAGGCGCTCTTGGAGGTGATCGAGGGACGCGATCCGTTGCCCCGCCTGTACCCGCCCTACGTGCAGGGTCTATTCGAAGAACCGGGAGGTGAGCAACGACCGGCGCTGGTCAACAACGTCGAAACGCTATCCAACGTGCCCCACATCGTCCGCAACGGGCCCGACTGGTTCCGCTCGATTGGCACGGAAAGAACGCCGGGAACCATGGTGTTCACGATCGGCGGCGACGTGCGCACCGAAGCCGTAGCCGAGCTGCCGATGGGAACACCGCTTTCCGTCCTCGTGTACGGGGTCGGCGGTGGACTGGAGGCCGGCCGCCGCATTGCCATGATCGCCAACGGCGTATCAAATCGTGCCTTGGACGCCACGATGATCGACACCCCGCTGGATTTTGACTCGATGCGGGCGGCGGGATCCGGGCTCGGCTCCGGAGGGTTCACCGTCTACGACGACACCGCCTGTGTCGTGCAGGTGGCGGGCGCACTCTCCGAGTTCCTCTTCCGCGGCTCGTGCGGGCAGTGTCCTCCGTGCAAGCTGGGCACCGAGGCGATCGCAGATCGACTCGAGCACCTCGGCGCCGACGGTGGTGGCCCGGCCGACCTCGAGGAGATCGCCGCCTGGACCCTTCGAGTGACCGACGCCAACCGGTGCGGGCTGGGAGCCGGCCAGCGAGAGGTCGCCGGAGGACTGCTCGACAGGTTCGACGAACACCTCGCCCTTCACGTCGATGGTGAGCCATGCGCCAGCAACCGTGTCATCTCGGCGCCGGTCATCGAAGAGTGGACACCAGCGAAGGGGCGTTTTCGCTACCGCTGACTGTTCAGTTCTGCCCCGGACGGTGCGATGGTGGCGATCGCACCGGCGCTACGAGCTGGTGACCGCGTATAGCTGCCACTCTCCTTCGAAGCCTATGAGGGAGTGTGAGCCACGACTCTCGAACGCGATCTCCGCTTCGCACCACCAGCATCGGTCTCGCTCCAAACATTGCTCGTCGAGGTGCGGTTCTATTTGTCCCGCATGTGGCCCTGCTCGACGTACCGGTGGGCGTCAGGGATGTGGTCCAGGGTGTAGCGCCGATGGACGGCGTGGATCGCTTCTGCCTCGAGCAAGGCGCCGCATCTCCGGTTGCCGTCAGCTGGCGCATTCGTCCCGATACGGGCGGAGCGTTGGTCATGGTCGTGACATTGGCCCCTTGTGTGGTAGGGCCAGTCGAGTGACGTTGGCTGGTGTGGAGAGGAGAACCCATGTTTGACACCGACGACGCCGTCAAGGCCCTCGACGCTGCGAACATTGACATATCCGGCGAGCCGTACGACATCGACGCTGTCACCGCAGGGATGAACGTCGAGCTCGAGCACGGAACCCAGTTCCCCGATCTCGACGTGACCTGCGACGATCCGGTTGTGACGGTCAAGATCGCTCTCGCCCATCTTCGCGAGTTCCCCGACTACTACGAACGCCTCCAAGTCATGGAACGTGAAGGAGAAGCTGCTTGGGGTTCGGAGGAGTAGACCGGGTCCGATCTCCCTGACCCAGCCAGCGCACACGACCCTTGATTGGGCGAGTCCGGCTCGGGTGGTCGCTCCCGCGTACACTCGTTGCGAGCTCGGCGGACCCTGTGGAGGAGGTGGGCTGTGAACTCGGAGAGCGGCCCGTGGTATGAGCGTCTGGCCTGGGTGTTGGTGACTCTGCTTGGGTCGTTGCTCGTGTTCTTCGGCATCTTCGTCATCTTTTCGCCCGTCGACGCCAACGACTTCGAGGCCGAGACCGGGGTGGCATGGGACGCGTTCCAAGCAGCGGAGCCGTCGGTTGCGGACTACTTGGTGAGAGAGGCCAGGTTGCTGGGTGCCATCACCATCGGGTTCGGCTTGCTGGTTGCTGGCCTGGCAGCGACGCTGCTGAGACGAGGGAACCGAACCGCGGCGTTGGTGTTGTGGATCTTCCCAGTCACACTGCTGCTCGCGGCCGCTGTCTTCTTTGCCAGCGGGGCAGCTGCCCTTGGCGGCTACTACGCAGGAGCAACGGTGATCGCAGCTGTTGGAGTCGGGTTGTCGATGCGCGCAACGGCACCCTAATCGTCGATCGCCCGCCAGCTCCGGGCGTGCATCCGTGCCGATGTGGCGGGTCGACGGGACCGCACGCCGAGGTGATGCGATGAACGGGCGGGGCCTTCCCGCTCATCGGTGACCCGGTCATCATCCGGGTTGCTCTAAGAACCAGAGGTCGGCGGTTCGACCCTGCCCCTGACGCGGTTGTGGGGTCAGGAGAGAGCAGCCGCCACTCCGCGCCGCAGGGCGTCGGCGGAGCCGGGGTTGACCACCATCGCTGCTGGCCGCAGCGCCCAGAATGTCTCTCGATCCCGTTCGATGGCAGCAGTTGTGGTCAGCGCGATCACCGTCGGCACCGTCGGCCACCGGCGGGTGAGCCGATCCCACGTTGCCTGTGGGTCGACGGCATCGGAGAGATTGATGATCGCCACCGCTGGGTCGAGGACGCTATGCACATCGGCAACGCTGGCCACAGCCTCCACCGTGTACTCGTCTCGGAAGGTGGTGGTAGCGAATCGACGCAGTCGCGAGTCCGCATCCACATACACGAGCAGCGGGTGACCCCGCTCAGCCATCGCCCCCACACAGGCCCCCTTCGCAGCGAGAGTCCATCGTTCGCGCAATTACCGCCAACAATCGTCAACAACGGTGTGAGAAGCAATCCCCCAAACTGACGAATCTCCCAGCCAAGACCCGCTCGGTGACCCTGCCCCTGACCACCGAACACAGCAAGGGATTCCTCCGGAAAGGACGCGCTGCTCAGTCCTTGAACACCGTGCAGTACGTCCCCGCCAGCGCGACGATGATCCCGCCGACGACCAGCATCCACACGATGGGGACGAAGCTCACCGGTTGGATCGTCTCGTAGTTGTCGAGATTGGCTTCGAAGATCCCGACGAAGCCCTCGAACCGCTGCAACGAGTCCGACATGCCTGCTATCGCCGCGGCCGTCGCCGGGAAGTTCTGCGCCATGAAGGCGTTCAGCTCCTCCGCCGTCATGCCGAGCTGCTGGGCTAGATCGGGCAGCATCCGCGTCTGCATCTCCTCACCCATCGCGGCGACCGTGGCCAGTGCCTGATCGGCCGAATCGATGAGCTCCTGGGTGTAGATCGGCTTCAGGTTGTCGTTGAGCTCATCGGCGTCTGCCGCCTTGGAGGGCAGGCTCATGGCAAAGGTTCCCGCGACGATCGCGACCCCGAGCACCAGGGCGAGAATCCCCCAGATCCGGCCGGGGAAGAACACCAGCACCCCGACAACGATCGACAGGAGCCCGGCGATCGTGATGATCCACGGAACCGTGGTCGCAGGGAGGTCATCGGTGGGGATGGCATCGGCCGAGGCGAACAGCTCCTGTTGACTGTCGAGCGTGTCGATCAACCCGCTGAACGTCGTGGTGATCTCGGGCAGCGCCGCCATGCCCTGTGCCACCGCCGGGTAGTTGCCCTGGACCATGGCGCCGAACTCCTCGGGCGTGACCCCCAGTGCCTGTGCCATCGCAGGGGCGACCGTGGTCTGGAACTCCTCACCGGCCGCGGCGAGGGTAGCGACGTCGTCGCGAGCCGTGTTGAGCGAGTCGTCGGTCAACACCGGCCGGAAGTCGTCGATCAGTTCCTCGAACGCCGGACCCACCTCGAAGAGACTGTTGACCAGGGTCACCGCGATGAACACCACGCCGACCGCGACCGTCACCAAGCCTGCCGCCTTGCGCCAGAACCCGACGCTGCCAAAGCCTCCCGATTCCTCGGCTTGCGGAGATTCCTCCGGCCGCTCGTCTCCCATGGCTCACCTCCCACTCGCCCTTCCGGGTACCGACACAACCTAGCGACCCGAAGCCCAGGAAGTTCCAAAAGCGGCGCCATAATCCGGCCCCATCGAGTACGACCACGCGACACCGGCGGAGATCCGCTCCATCGAGCACGTCGGCGATCGGACCTGGCCGACCCTCGAGCGGGTCTGGGTCGACGGCTGGCTGCTGCGTGCCTCCTCTGGTGTGACCCGGCGTTCCAACTCGGTCACGCCCCTCGAATCATCCTCCATGGGGCTCGAGGAGAAGCTCGACTTCATCGAGAGTTGGTTTGCCGAGCGGGGCCTCCCCGCCATCGTCCGCTCCCTTCCCACCGATGAACCGGACCTGGCAGCAGTGCTGGACGAGCGCGGCTATACCACCGATGCCGGAGCCCACGTCATGACCCGTCCGATCGGTGACGTCGCATCCCACGGTGCGGTCGTCGTCGAGCCCCATCCCGACGATCGCTGGCTGGCTGCGCTGACCGAGTTCGGCGACGACCGCGGCAAACCGGCGCTGATGCGCCGGCTCCTATGGGCGCTGGGCCCCGCCGCCTACGCCGTCATCGTCGAGCACGAAGAGCCGGTCGCCATCGGGATGGCGGCGGTCGAGGGCGACACCGTCGCCGTCTACAACATGAGCGTCGCACCCACGGCACGCCGGCGCGGTCTCGGCACGGCTGTTCTCGACGCCCTCGTCGCCTGGGGTGCGTCGCAGGGCGCGTCCACAGCCATGCTTCAGGTGCACCCGTCGAACGACGGCGGAGTCGCCTTCTACGGGCAGGCCGGATTTCGTCACCGCTACGACTACCGGTACCGGCTCGCGCCTCAGGGTGGATCGCCGAACCATTCGAAGTGACCGGGATCCGGGTCGGTCCAGAGATGTCCCGACAGGATGTCTCGCTCTCGCATCGCGGCGAGGAGGGCCGGATGCGTCGGTGAACCGGGGCCGCCGTCCGGCCCGTTGCCGAAGTTGATGTCGGCGGCAATGCCCCAGGCATGACGTGAGAAGTCCTTCCGTCCCCTGATGAACCGCGAGTTCCAGCATCCCAGGTAGGCGCTCGGGTCGATGGCCTCGGCCTGACCGGAATGCTCCAGCTCGAGCATGATCTCGCTCAGCATCGCGACGAACTCACGGTGGCACTTGTCGTTGCCGAGCAGCGGGATCTCGACCTCGACGATGTTGGCATCGAGCCATGCCGGATCGATCTCGATGAAATCCCCTTCGGTGGGCCGGTAGGCGAACTCCCCGAAACGCTGCTTGATGGCGATCTGCGGCGCCACCGCATCGGCGTGGCGAAACAGATCCACCTCGTCCCGCGACCGGACGTGGACCGCGGCATCGGTGAGGGACTCAGCGGCGCGTTTCAGTTCGTCGCGGGATCCATCGAAGCGGACGACGGCATAGCGGGCCAGGGCGATCCCGAGGGCCTCTCCCCCGCTCGATGAAACGGCGGCTTCCGCAGCACCGATCCATTCGTCGTCCACGACACCCTCCACGGTCAGCTCCGACCCGTCGTCCAGTACCAGGGTTCCGCCCGGGCCCAGATCGCGGAAGACCGCCGAGGACGTGGAGAGCGCGACTTCATCGGGCCCCAGGCCGGTCAGCAAGTCACCGACCGGTTCGGGCACGTACTCGGAATGGGCGAGCGCGTCGATCGCCTGTACCTCGAGCGGAAAGAAGAACCCGCTCGGGGCACGGTCGGCGACCGAGCCGTCTGCCCGTCTGGTCAGGGTGAGATCTCGGTTCTCGACGCGAACCACCGAAACCACCTCGACGCCGTCGAGCAGCGCAAGACCGGACACCAGCTCGTCGGGCAGCTCGGCGGTCACCGAGACCACGTACCACCCGTCGCCCGGTGCCGGAACGGTGGTTGTCGGCTGTGACGGGGGCGGGACGGGTGCAGTCGTCGACGACACCGCGGTCGGTGCGGGTGGCGAAGTCTCATCGGACACCGACACCGCGCACGCGCCCAGAACGACCGCGACGGCGATCACGACCCCAGGGGTCCGCCTCACCGACACCTCCTTCGACCGAGCGGCCCATACAAGCCGATCCACATCGATCCGCAGGGCATAGCATGCGGTCGTCGTGACAAACGGGCACGGATCCATGCGCGGTTCGCGGCGAAGACGCGGGATGGTCCTGACCCTCGTGATCCTCCAATCGCTGGCGGCAGCCCCCGCCCACGCGAGCGACAACGCGAGCAACGATCAGGACGACCCGCCTACGCCATACGCCGAGGCGGCAGCCGTCGAGGACCAGTTCGGCGACGAGCTGCTCGCCGATCCCGGTGTCGTCGGTACCGGCGTCACCGTCGATGTCACCGGCGATGCCGATCTCCTGGTCCTCGTCGTCGACGAAGCCGACGCCGGGGAGGTCCCCGCGGCGATCGACGGCGTGGAAACCGAGGTCCTCGTCACCGGCGTCCTCCACGCCCTGGACTGCCCGTCCCCCAGGTCGCTCTGTGACCGCCCGGTCCCGCCGGGAGTTTCGGTCGGCCATCCCAACGTCACCGCCGGCACCCTGGGAGCACTGGTGAAGGATGGCGCCGGCAACCGCTTCGGCCTGTCGAACAACCACGTGTTCGCCGACGGCAACGCCGCTTCGATCGGCGACCCCATCCTGCAACCCGGACCGATCGACGGTGGCAACGTCTCGAATCCGGACCACATCCTCGGGTACCTGAGTGACTACCAGCCGATCGTCTACTGCCCCGGGGCCAGCTGCGCGGGGGCGCGGGCCAACACGATGGACGCAGCGATCGCCGCAGTCGACGGCACCGTGCAGGCAGAGAACGTCTGTGGATACACCCCCAAGGCGTCCACCGTCGCATCCGGATCGATCCCCGCAGGAGCCACGCTGAAGAAGTGCGGACGCTCGAGCGGTCTCACCACCGGCACGTTCCTGTCGGCCAACGTCACCGTCATCGTGCAACTGCGCCACGGCGCGGCGGTGTTTGCCGACACCATCGTGACGACCGACATGGCAGCGCCCGGCGACTCGGGGTCGCTGATGGTCGACGATCAGGACCGGCCGGTTGCGCTGCTGTTCGCCGGCAGCGAGTCCACCACGGTGGGTATCCCGATCGATCCGGTCCTGGCGCGCTTCGGGGTCGTCATCGACGACGGCACGCCGGACCCCCCGCCGCCCAACCAGCCGCCCCAGGCGTCGTTCACCGTCTCGTGCGACGAGCTGACCTGCAACTTCGACGCATCGGCCTCCGACGACCCCGACGGCACGATCACCAACTACGCCTGGGATTTCGGAGACGAATCGAGCGATTCGAGTAGCAAACCCGTTCACACCTACGGCAGCGGCGGGGATTACACCGTCACCCTGACGGTCACCGACGACGACGGCGCCACCGACTCCACCCAGCGGACCGCCACTGCCACCAACCCCCCACCGCCACCGATCGATCCGGATCTCGAGGACGGCCGGCGACCCTGTCCCGCCGGCGACTGCGACTCGATCGGTTTGGTGGATGCGGGGGGGATGTGGCGGTTGTGGAGTGATCTGCGGGCCGATGCTGCGGTCAACGGGTTCTTCTATGGGAATCCGGGGGATGTGGCGTTCATGGGGGATTGGGATGGTGATGGGGTGGCG
>CAZCBO010000081.1:0-10940 GCA_964496825.1 uncultured Acidimicrobiaceae bacterium | reverse complement strand
TTCTCGAAGCCCTCCATCATCGACTCGCCCTTCACCTGGACGGCGAAGTCGACGATCGTCGTGGTGCCGCCCCATGCGGCGGCTCGGCTACCGGATTCGAAGTTGTCCGAGGCGACCGTCCCGCCGAAGGGCAGCTCCATGTGAGTATGGACGTCGAGGCTCCCGGGTACCACGTACCTGCCCGAAGCGTCGATCACGATGTCGGCGGTCTCCTCCCAGGCGTGGGTGCCCGGCGTCGCGATGCCCGTGACGGTCTCGCCCTCGATGCGGACGTCGGCTTCGATGCTGTCGATGGCGGTGATCACGGTCCCGCCCTTGATCAGCGTGGTCATGGGATGGGGTCCTCCTCAGCTCAGTTCCCGAATGGCGTCGACGATGATGGCGGCGCCCTCTTCCGTTTCCTCGTCGGTGATGCTCAGTGGCGGGGCGATGCGCAACACGTTGCCGTACAGGCCGCCCTTGCCCAGGAGCAGGCCGCGTTCCTTGGTGGCCTCCATCAGCGCCGCCGCTTTCGCCGCGTCCGGCTCGACGCCGCCGGGTGCCACCGTCTCGACGGCGAGCATGAGGCCCTTGCCGCGCAGCTCGGCGATCCACTCGGCCTCATCGACGACCGGCTCGAGGATGTCTCTCATCCTGGCGCCCTGTTTGAGCGCGTTGCCCTGGAGGTCGTTCTCGAGCAGGTACTTGAGGTTGGCCAGGGCCCCGGCCGTCGCCAGCGGGTTGCCCCCGAACGTCGAGATCGAATTTGCCTCGAAGGAGTCCATGATCTCGGCTCGGGCGACCACGCCCCCGAGCGCCAGCCCGTTGCCGACGCCCTTGGCGAAGGTCACGAGGTCCGGGGTGATGCCGTGGGCTTGATAGCCCCAGAAGTGCTCCCCGGTGCGTCCCCAGCCGGTCTGCACCTCGTCGCTGATGTAGAGGATGCCGTACTCGTCCAGCACTTCCTTGAAGGCACCGAAGAACCCGTCCGGCGGCGTGGCGATCCCGCCAACACCCTGAATGGGCTCGGCGATGAAGCAGGCGACATCTCCCGACGTCATCATGTCGATCACCTGCCGCAGATCCGCAACGCAGGCGGCGGTGTACGCCTCGTCGTCCAGGTGGCCGAAGGGGCTGCGCAGCCGGTAGCCGCCGTGCACGAAGCTGACGCTGAGCCCGGTGAAGCTCGTCGGGGACCAGGATCGGTGCGAGGTCACCGCCACCGCGGTGAACGATCTCCCGTGGTAGCTGTTGCGCAGCGCCAGGACCTGGTTGGAGCGGCGATAGGTCGTCGACAGCATGAGCGCCGCGTCGGTCGCCGCCGTCCCGGACGGGGTGAAGAACACCTTGGCGTCCGGGATGCCGGACAGCTCGGCGATCTGTTCGGCCAGCTCGACCATCGGCTCGGAGAGATACAGCGTGGAGGTGTGAAGCACCTTGTCGGCCTGCTTCTTGATCGCTTCGGTCACCTCGGGGATGCGGTAGCCGGTGATGGTGGTCAGGATCCCGCCGAAGAAGTCCAGGTACCGGTTCCCTTCGAGGTCCCAGACGTACCGGCCTTCGCCACGGTCGATGGCGATCGGCTCGTCGTAGTAGATGGCGAGCCAGGCCGGCAGCGTCGCCCGTGTTCGGGCGTACAGATCCTCATGGATGCCCATGGCTACGCCTCGGTCAGCGGCCCGTAGGTCTCGGGACGCCGGTCGCGATAGAAGGCCCAGCCGTTCCTGACCGCCTCCACCATCTCGAGATCGAACTCGCGTACGACGAGCTCGGCGTCCTGGTCCGACGCCTTGCCGTCGACGAATTGACCGCGGGGATCGGCGAAGTACGAGGACCCGTAGTAGTCGTTGTCACCGAAGTCGGTCTCGCTGCCGACCCGGTTGATCGCACCCACGAAGTACATGTTGGCCACCGCCGCCGAGGTCTGTTCCAGCTCCCAGAGGTACGAGGACAGACCACGTGAGGTCGCCGACGGATTGAATACGAGCTCGGCCCCGTTGAGGCCGAGGGCTCGCCACCCCTCGGGGAAATGCCGGTCGTAACAGATGTAGACGCCGACCTTGCCGATCGCCGTGTCGAACACCGGGTAGCCGAGATTGCCCGGCCGGAAGTAGAACTTCTCCCAGAAGCCCTTGACGTGCGGGATGTGGTTCTTGCGGTACTTGCCGAGGTAACTGCCGTCGGCATCGATCACCGCCGCCGTGTTGTACAGGAACCCCGCCATCTCGCGCTCGTAGACCGGGAGGACGATCACCATGTTCAGTTCCTTGGCGAGAGCCATGAAGCGCTGCGTGGTGGGGCCCTCGGGGACGGCCTCGGCGTACTCGTAGTACTTCTCGTCCTGGACCTGGCAGAAGTACGGTCCGTAGAACAACTCCTGGAAGCAAATCGCCTGGGTGCCTAGGGCCGCGGCCTCCCTGGCGTACTTCTCGTGCTTCTCGATCATCGACTCCTTGTCGCCCGTCCAATCGGTCTGGACGACGGCGGCTTTCACCATCCGCGCCATGAGCGGCTCCTTCCATCACGACGGTTTCATCATACGTTGCGGGGCGTCCGTCGATGATCGCCGCTCAGGTTCGAACGACGTCGTGGGTCGTTTGGACGAGCCCGTTGGGGTAGACGACCGTGTCGACGTGGCGGAGTGGAGTTTCCGGACCTCCGGCCTCGAAGAGCCGGATGCCGTCCCCGAGGATCACCGGGATCGTCGTGAGCGTGATCCGGTCGATCAAGCCCGCGTCGAGGAAGGAGCGCACGGTTGCACCCCCATCGACATAGAGGTGGCTGAAACCACGGGCCGACAGTTCAGCGACGACCTCGATCGGTGCGAGATCGCTCGTCTCGACCGGCCTCCCATCGGGTGGTCCGACGGGACGATGCGTGAGGACGATCAAGGGCGTATCGCCGTAGGGCCACGCGCCGAAACCCAGCAGGGTGTCGTACGTATTCCGGCCCATGACCAGTGCATCCACCTCGTCCATGAAGGCGGTGAAGCCGTAGTCCTCGTTCTCGTCCTCCCCCGGTAGGTCGAGCCAGTCGACGCTGCCATCCGGTCGGGCGATGAAGCCATCGAGGCTCACCGCCATGTGGACCGAGGCCCTCATGAGGCCAATGTCCGCAACGCGGGGTACGGGAAGATGCCGGTTCCGTGTCCATCGGGCTCGAATACGAAGTTGACGGCGTAGTTGCCGACGAGCTTCGCCTCGCCGATCGTCACGGGCTCTTCACCGCCGAGCACCGCCTCGGTCCGCGCCCGACCGGAGGGCTCCCGGCAGTCGGCGCACTGGCACGCCGCCCTCAGCTGGCGGGCCGTGAGCGTGGTGGTCGAGCCATCGTCCCAGGCGATCACGACCTCGGTGCCACCGCTGACCTCGATGCGCTCGGGGACCAGCGTCTGATCCATGTCAGCCGCACTCGATCAGCGCAACCCGGAACGGGTGCAACGCGGCACGAAACAGCCCGTTGGCGACGAAGGGGTCCTCCTCCATGAAGCGCAGGGCCGCCTCCTCCGACTCGGCTCGGAAGATCACGATCGCCGGACCGACGCCATCCTGGCTGCGCCCGGCGAGAATCACCTCACCTGCTTCGGCCGCAGCCTGCAGGCGCCGGTAATGCGCCTCGGCAGACTGCTCATCGGCGGGTGTCCACGCCGAGGGATCCGTTGCCAGCTCGGGCCGATCTCCAGGGACGAACTGATAGATGAACTCATCGGCCATCTCGCGAGGATACGCCGTTCCCGCCCAGCTGGGGCGAAAGCCTTTCACTACAAGGGGTGTGCCGACCTAGTCAGGAACTACTCACAGCAGGAGCTCCAGAAACCAGCCTGTTGCCTACTGGCTGGAATACCGATCCTCAGGGGCCAAGCCACACCCGCTTCCTCCTGGCCCGATCCCAGGTGGATCGGGCGCGCCTGGGGGTCGCGAACCCTGGGTTCGCGAGCGCGGATACAGTGCTCCGAGCGCACGAGTTGGACACCGACGTTGACCGACCGGCTCTCGCGCCGTAGCGACTGAATGTGAGCAAGGGCCGGAAGGCAGCACCTCCTTCGCTTCGTGACAGTGATGGATGTGTGCCGGAATACGGGAAGGAAGGTCGGAGGCATGGAAGCGATAGTTCAGGATGCCTACGGGGGAGCCGACGTCCTCGTGCTCGGCGATGTTGCGGACCCGACACCCGGGGATAGGGAGGTTCTGGTCGCGGTACGTGCCGCGGCGTTGCACATCGGTGACCTCATGCTCATGCGCGGGGAGCCATACGTCATGCGCCCGGGCACCGGACTGCGCCGGCCGAAGAAGCACATCCCGGGGTTCGACTTCGCCGGGATCGTGAAGGCGGTCGGCAAGGACGTGTCCGGCGTCGAGGCCGGAGATCAGGTCTTCGGTGAAGCCAACGACGGCTCTTGCGCGGAATACGTGGTGGTGACTGCGGAGAAGATGGCACCCAAGCCTGATGCGCTCACCCTGACAGAGGCGGCCGCCGTTCCGGTCTCCGGTGTCACCGCATTGCGAGGGATCCGTGACGCGGGAAAGGTCCGAGCCGGCGATCGAGTGCTCATCAACGGAGCCACGGGCGGTGTCGGGATCTACGCCATCCAGATCGCCAAGGCTCTCGGGGCGGAGGTCACAGCCGTGTGCGGTCCGGAAAACACCGAGCTGGCCCGAGAACTCGGAGCCGATCACGTCATCGACTACACGCAGGAGGACTACACCGGCGGAGAGGCTCGGTACGACTTGATTCTCGACAACGTCGCCAATCACTCGCTGGCGAAGGCACGCCAGGCCGTCGCTGCCGGGGGCTCCTACATCAGCAACAGCGCACGATCCGAAGGTCGTTGGTTCGGGGCGGTCGGGCGCATGGCGGTGGCCGGCCTGTTGTCGATGGTCGTCCCCAAGCAGGGCCGCCCGTTCTACTCACCAGTACGCCGCCAGGACCTAATCGACCTCACGGAGCTGATCGAAGCCGGAAAGCTCAGACCGGTGATCGATCGGAGCTACCCGTTGGCCGAAACCGCGACTGCGATGGACTACATCGCCGGCGGACACGCCGGCGGAAAGACCATCATCACGGTGACGGAGTAGCCGTCGCCGGAGGAAGACGCCGAGCAGCTGCGCTGCGCACGACGCGCCGCACGGACCGCCGCGATGCGATCTACGCCGCACCCAAACAGGCATCGCCATGTGCGCACGGATGATCTGGGTGTTATTGCCCGTAGCGGGTGATCGGTGTGGCTGGCTGGTAGCGGTCGTGCGGACGCCGTGGTTGTATCAGGCGTCATAGGCAACCAGACCGCGACGAGCTCTGGAGACGCCGTTGGCTGAACGTCACGACGACCTGCTTGCGGTGCGGGAGGCAGGGACATTGCAGTATGCCGTGGATGTGATCGCAGGTCTGGCCGTGGACGGCGCTGGGTTTGACAAGCCATTGGGTGAATGCGGATGACACCAGCAGGGGTCGGTGAGGCTTCTCGTCGCCACGGCGCTCTCCCGCGCTACCAAACAGCCTTCATCGGTCGGAAGCGCGAACTCGACGAGCTGGCGGATCTGCTCGACAGGAGATCTCCGCGCTTGCTCAGTCTGGTGGGGCCGGGTGGCATCGGGAAGACACGTCTCGCCGTGTGTCTCGCAGAGCGCGCCGAGTCCCGATTCGAAGACGGGGTCGTGTGGGCGGACCTGTCCGACGTTTCCGAGCCTGCCCGTGTAGGTTCCGTGCTTGCGTCGGCCCTCGATCTTGGAGAACTGCCCGCGGAGGCTATCGAGGATCGACTCGTTCAGGCTTTGGCTCCCCGCCAGACGATGGTCCTCGTCGACAACTGTGAGCACTTGGTGACTCCGATCCGCGTGCTCGTGTCCTTGATTCTCGAGAGGTGTGACAACACCGCGGTCGTGGTCACCAGCCGTGAGCCGCTCCACATACCGGGGGAAATCGTATGGCCTGTGCCACCGCTGGCAGTGGATCCCATCGAGGATGAGAGCGGTACGCGCTCGGAGGCGGTCGAGGTCTCCGTGGAGCGGGCCGAGCGCGCGGGGCGCTTCAGTGCAACCCCGGAAACGCTGTCGCTCGTAGCGGAAGTCTGCCGTCTGCTCGACGGACTTCCGCTTGCGATCGAGCTCGCTGCTGCCCAAACGCGCGCTCTGGGGGTCGCTCAGATCGCGGCGCGGCTGCGGGAAGGCGATGAATTGCCCTCGGGACACCCGGCAATCACGCCGGAGCGGCATCGAAGCGTGGACGACACTATCGAATGGAGCTTTCGGCTCCTCGTCGGAGCCGAAAGGACTCTCCTACGACGGTTGTCGGTGTTCCACGGCGCGTTCTCCATCGAGGCAGCCGAGGCGATTGCCGGCGACACCGCAGAGCCTGCCGAGGTGGATGGAGTGCCCATCGTTGCGCTCCTCACCTCACTCGTGGACAAGTCGATGGTGGCGGTGATAGACGCCTCGCCGGGTGCGAATCACTTCCGGCTGCTCGAGTCCGTGCGCCGGTTCGCCGGACAGAGGCTGATCGAGGCCGAATCCGTCGCCGAGCTGCGACGGCGACACTTCCGGTATTACCGAGACCTGGCTGCCGGAGCAGCAGAAGGCCTCCGTGGACCGGACCAGGCAGCCTGGCTGCAACGTCTTCGAATCCAGGAAGACAACTTGCGCGAGGCACTCGCGTTCGGCGTGGAGACCGCCTCGGCCAACGAGGGCGACGGGTCCGTCGTTGCGATGGGGTGCGACCTCTTCTGGTATTGGAACGCGGCGGACCTGTTCACCGAGGGTCTTCGCTGGATGGAGCGGCTGCTTGGGATCGACCTCGACTCCGTGCCGCTCCAGCTCATCGCCGAGGCGTACTGGGCGGCTGGCACCCTGGCATGGCTCCTCGGTGACTTGAGCAGGGCTGCCGAACACCTGGGTGAGGCGCGCCGCCGCTTCACCCAGATCGACGACCGGATCGGAGTCGCCCGCGTCGAGATGAACCTCGGGCGGGTCCCGCTGTATAGGGGAGACGCAGCAGCGGCAGCCGAAATGCTAGAAGTGAGCGCCACCAGGCTACGCGCCCTTGGCCCGACCCTCGAGCTGGCCCTCTCGTTGACCGGGCTGGGTGTGGCTCGCGGCATGCTCGGAAAGCGCGCGAGTGCGTTGGAGGCAAGCCGGGAGGCTTTGCGGATCTTCCGGAGGGTCGGCGACCCGTTCTTCGAGGCGGTCGCGATCGGTGATCTGGGGTGGATCCACTATCTCACCGGCGATTCCGCTTCTGCTCGGCAACACCTCGAGGAAAGCCTGGACCTGCGAAGGCGCCTCGATTCGGCCTGGCTGCTGGCGCAGACCCTCAGCCAACTCGCGGAGGTGGAGCACTATGCAGGGCAATTCGACGCGGCGGGCGTCCATCTCGAGGAGGGGCTCGCGCTCGCCGAAGACGTCGGAACTCGCGCCTGGGTCGCGGCGAGCATGTGAGACCTCGGTTACCTCGCCGTTGACCGGAAGGACTACGAGCGGGCAACAGCCGAACCTCGCTCAGGCAGCCGAGCACTTCTACGAGTTGGGTGACGAATCAGGCATCGCCGAATGCCTCGAATCCCTGGCCGTTATTGCGCTCAACAACGGGTCCGCAGGTGAGGCAGCGGTGTTGGCCGCAGCCGCAGCCCCCCTCCGCGCCCGATCCGGCCGTCCCATGACCCCGGCCGCCCAGCAGCGTCACGAGTTGTTCAGTGCCACCCTCGGGCGAGGTGCTGTCCAAGGATCCTCTGGGGCTGCCCCGACGGTTGAGGTTGCCATCGCCTCGGCCCGGGAGCTGGTTGCCCAACCATCGCCGACGGATGTAGAAGGTCCGTCCCCCCTCCGTATCGAAGCCCTGGGCGCTACTTCGGTGGAGCGGGCAGGAACTACGTTGCGCGCGGCCGACTGGACCTACGCCAAGCCCCGGCAGTTGCTCTTCCTTCTCCTGGATTCCGAGCCGCGCACCAAGAACGAGATCGGCCTGGCGTTCTGGCCCGACTGCTCCCACCAGCAGGTTCGCCGCAATCTCCGCTCAGCGCTCTACCACCTGAGACGCGCGCTCGGCTCACGGGAGTGGATCATCTATGAGGAAGGGCGGTATCGGTTCAATCGCGACCTCCAATACTGGTACGACGTCGAAGAGTTCGAAGAGCTCTGCGCAGAAGCCGAACGTCGCGCAGGAGAGGATGGGGAGACCGCACTCGAGCTGATTGGGCGCGCCGTCCACCTGTATCGCGATGACTTCGTCGCCGATCTCGAGGACGACACCTGGGCGCTTCCCCGACGCGAGCAGCTCCGACGTCGCTGGGTCGAAGCGATGCTCACCAAGGCGAAGCTCGAAGACGCCAGCGGTCAGGGCAACGCGGCGGCTGAGACTTACCATCGGCTGGTTCAACGAGAGCCCCTGCACGACGCCGCCCACGTGGCGCTCATGTCCAACCTGGCGCGCCGCGGCAATCGCAGCGGTGCGTTGCGGCACTATGACCAGCTCGTGGTTCGGCTCGAGGCTGAGTTCGGCGCCGCCCCGGGTCCCGATGTTGTTCGAATGGCGCACACCTTGCGCGACGACGGGAACGCGTAGGCGAATCCCGACTCACCCTTGACCGTTTCCTAGACCGGCGCGGCGACGCGGTGGGCGGAATGTCCTCCCTATGCGACATCTGCTCACGGTGGTGACGATTGTTGGGGCGTTGACTCATGCATCGGCTTTTCCCGGCCAGAACGACATACATCGTCGAACTGCGTTCTCCACTCCTTCCCACACGGTTGCTGTCACCACGGTGATGGTGGCACCGAAGAACAACGCGCCGTCGCCCGCTGGGCGCTGGAACGGTTCGAAGCGGTCGGTCTCGAGCTTCCAACGCTCGAAGTCCACATCTACGAGGATGCAACGTCATGCGAAGGCAATCGGGGCCTGTTCGGTTCAGCCACCACACCGTGGCGCGTATCGCTATGCACCGCAGGACGAATGACCGCCCTTCATGAGCTCGGCCACGCCTGGACTGAGCTCTGGATGACCGAGCAAGACCGCACGCGTTACGTATCCCACCGTAGGCTCGAGTCGTGGAACGATCCGAGCACACCATGGGGACAGCGCGGATCCTAGGACGCCGCCAACATCATCGCATGGGGGCTGCTCCCCGAACCGATCGGCAAGATCATGCCCGACGGATCACTGTCCGGGTTCCGGCTCGCCGCGAATCGCGACGCCGCGCCAACATCCCCATGAACCCGGATCGTCAAAGGTGACCCTGGTCAAGCGGTAATGCCGCTCGTCGACCTTGACGAGTGCGGCGACCCAGGCCCCCCGGCGCAGCCAGGCGTACATATCGGTCAGCCCGGGAACGGATCCGACCAACGTGGCTGCGCATTGCCGCACCGAGGGCGACGCTCAAGGGTCCGGCACCATCAACGGGATGGGCGACTATGGATTCCTGCTCAGTGCGATCGATGCGGCGATGGCGCCGGGCACTGATGTCGACCTGTTCCGGATCAAGA
Source organism: uncultured Acidimicrobiaceae bacterium (assembly GCA_964496825.1). GTDB lineage: Bacteria > Actinomycetota > Acidimicrobiia > Spongiisociales > UBA5794 > JACZST01. The sequence goes on along the minus strand of CAZCBO010000081.1, from coordinate 1,491 downwards.
TCTGGGACAAGAACAACGGCGATGCTGTGGTCTACGACAACGAGGTGGTCGCATCCGAAAACGCCGACCCCTCTACGGAGATCAGTGGCGGATCGATCGTCATCCACAAGGTGAAGAAGGACGCCATCAGACGCCCGCACAGCGAAGGGACCCGCCCCATCGGGTGAGCTCGCGCCACTCCCGAGGGCACTACGCCTGGCGAACGTAGGCCACGCGCTCCTCGGCCGTCATCGTTCTGCCGCGGTCCGATGACGATTCGAACACGGCGGGGTCCAGATGCGGCCGGGCCTCCTCCGCACTGTTGGGGAACGCGCCCTCGATCGGTGGGAGCTCGGTGCCGCTCTCTTCGATGATGGCGTCGAAACCCGAGTACAGCACCACGGCCCGCTCGTAGTCCCCCCGGGCGAGCGCCACATCGGCGAAGCCGAAGAGCGCCAGGGCGAGAATGACCGGGTTCTGCAGCTGCTCGTAGGCGGCGAGCGACTGGCGGTGCCGGCGCACCGCAGCGTCGACGTCGCCATCGACGCGGTCGATCAGGCCGAGGAAGAGGCCGGTCGTCGCCGCGAAGAACGGATCGTGCCCGACGAAGTACGCCGCGGCACCCTCGGCGCCAACTCGCGCTTCGTCGAACCGGCCTTCGGCGAAGGACAGCATCGCCTCTACCAGCCGCATCTCGGCCAGCTTCTGCTCATTGCCTTCGCGCTCGAGGATCTCTTCGGCTTCGCGTGCCAGAGCTTCGGCCGCTTCTTGTTCGTCGGAGGCCATCAAGGCGAATCCCAGCTCGAGCAGGGCGTCGGCGAGCTCGGACTCCTCGCCGAGCGCACGATAGGCGTCGACCGCTTGGCGGGCGGCCCACAGGTTCCGTTCCCTCTCCCCGGCGAGGGGCGAATACAGGTCGGCTGCGGCGGTGAGCGCCCGCGCTCGCACCAGCGACGGGTCATCCCCTTCGGAGGCATCCAGGAACTCCTGGAGCCAGTACAACCCTTCCCTCAGGCTGCCCTTGGACCGCGTGTAATACCGCAGCGCGGTGACAAGTCGGAGCCCGGACTCGACTTCGTGGTGATCGAGCGCCCACTGCAGCGCCGCCCGCACGTTATCCTGCTCGACGTCGAGCCGCTCCAGCCACACCATGTGGTCGGGCCCGAGGAACTCGGCGGCCTCCACGACCTCGATCCAGTGCCCGACGAGCGCACGGCGCACGGCGTCGTCTTCGCCTGACTGTGCGAGTCGCTCGGCGGCAAACTCCCGGATGGTCTCCAGCATCAGGAGGCGCGGCCTCCCACCGGGACCCTCACCCATCTGCACAAGGCTCTTGTCGGCAAGCGACTCGACCGCCCCGATGGTGTCGGGGAAGTCACCGGCGACGGCCAGCACCGCGTCGAGATCGGCTCCGCCGGCAAAGGCACCAAGTCGTTCGAACAGCGTGGCCTCGTCCTCGTCGAGCAGGTCGTAGCTCCACCCGATCGTGCTGCGCAGCGTCCGCTGTCGCTC
>CAZCBO010000080.1:8874-10982 GCA_964496825.1 uncultured Acidimicrobiaceae bacterium | reverse complement strand
TCGATCGGGCTTTCGGGATGACCTTCTTCGACGCCGCCGTTGGATCGCCGCTGCTCTACCAGCACGTGTTCTGGTTCTACTCGCACCCGGCGGTCTACATCATGATCCTGCCCGGGTTCGGGATCACCCTGGAGGTGATCAGCACCTTCTCCCGCAAGCCGCTCTTCGCCTACAAGTGGGCCGTGGGCGGGATGCTCGGCATCGCGGGCATGAGCGCCATCGTCTGGGCGCATCACATGTTCACCAGCGGGATGCCCGACTTCCTGCGACCGATCTTCCTGGCGACGACCGAGCTCATCTCGATTCCCACGGGGTTGATCTTCCTCTCCGCCATCGGGACGATGTGGCAAGGGCGCATCCGGCTCACCGTCCCGATGCTCTTCGCCGTGGGCGTGGTGTTCAACTTCCTCATCGGCGGGCTCACCGGCGTCTTCCTCGCCGACGTGCCGGTCGACATCCAGCTCCAGGACACCTACTTCGTGGTTGCCCACTTCCACTACGTGATCCTCGGCGGCGGGATCTTCGCCTTCTTCGCCGCCCTGTACTACTGGTTCCCGAAGATGACGGGACGAACCATGAACGCGGTCACGGGCAAGGTCCACTTCTGGTGGATGTTCTTGGGGTTCAACCTCACCTTCCTGCCCATGTTCTGGCTCGGCATCAACGGGATGAATCGTCGCATCGCCGACTACGTCCCGGATCTCGGTGGTCTCAACCGCGTGGTGAGCCTCGCCGGCTTCTTCCTCGGGCTCAGCTTCGTCGTCTTCCTCGGGAACTACATCTGGTCGTGGGCACGAGGCGAGCCCGCCGTCGCCAACCCCTGGGGTGCGACAACGTTGGAGTGGCTGGTCTCCTCGCCCCCGCCGCACGAGAACTTCGAGGAGATCCCAACCGTGACCGACGACCCCTACACCTACGGGCGGCCCGATGCGGTGCACGCCATCGTCGGACCCGAGCAGGAGGTGGACCCTGGCTGAGCGCACGTTGCAGCAATCCCTCCAGCGCGGGGTGACGGTGATCTTCATCCTCGCCGTGCTCACCGCGCTCGAATTCATCGTGGCGCTCAACGCCGGTTCGGTGGCGAACTTCCTGATCATGCCGATCGCCCTCCTCAAAGCGATCGTGATCGTGCGCGAGTTCATGCACCTCGCCGAGCTCTGGGGGATCGACTGATGACGGCGACGCACCACGTCACCGAGGAAGCGCGGATCGCGACGAACCGACTGGCCCTCTGGTTGTTCATCCTCTCCGAGTCGATGCTGTTCCTCGGGTTGATCGCGGCCCGGTTCTACCTCCAGGGAACGTTCATCCCGGAGGAGGTGGACCAGGTGATCGGGCTCGTGATCACCTCGGTCCTCCTTGCTTCGAGCTTCACCGCCTATCGCGCCGAGGTCTTCTCCCGGCACGGCGACGATCGCCAGACGCTGCGCAACGTGCGCTGGACCGTGCTGCTCGGCGTCGTGTTCCTCATCGGCGTCGGCTTCGAGTGGGCCGAGGCCCTGCACGCCTTCCCGCCCTCGGCCGGGTTCGGCACCGTCTTCTTCACGATGACCGGGATGCACGCCTTTCACGTGCTCACCGGTGTCGGCGCCCTCACGCTCCTGCTGCTCTTCGGAAGGCGCCGGTCCCTCGACCCCTGGGGAGTCGAGGCCACGGTGAAGTACTGGCACTTCGTCGACGTGGTGTGGGTGTTCTTCTACCCGATCCTGTATCTGCTGGCCCAGTGAGAGACATGGAGGTAATCAGATGAAACGAGCAACGAGAGCGATGGTCGTGCTGGCGGTAGCGAGCTTCGTGCTCGCGGCCTGTGGCGGCGGCGCCACCGAGGTCGGTTCCGATGGCCGGCTCACCATCACGATGGACGAGTACTCCTTCTCGCCTTCGGAGATCAAGGTGGCGCCCGGTGACACCGTGACCTTTGTCTTGGTCAACGAGGGTGAGAAGGACCACGAGTTCATGATCGGCCGCGACGTCAACACCAGTGAAGGGTTCCCCAACGGGTTCGAGGTCAACTTCCTCGACGAAGCTTCGCCGACGGTCGTGCCCGCCGACGCTGCCATGGAAGAAGGCATGGAGATGGGCGAGGGCGACATGGACATGACCGAGGG
>CAZCBO010000080.1:0-8774 GCA_964496825.1 uncultured Acidimicrobiaceae bacterium | reverse complement strand
ATGGACATGACCGAGGAGGCCCACGCCGAGCACGGGTTCATGGTGATGCGCCAGCCCGGACAGCAGGCCGAGCTCACCTTCACCGTTCCGGCCGATGCCTCAGGCGAGTGGGAGATCGCCTGCTTCGAGGAGGACGGCGCCCACTACGACGACGGGATGCACGGGAAGCTGATCATCGAGGTCAGCGACGGCTAGCCGCTGCTGGTCGCCGTCACCGTCAGCACGCCGTCGGTGACGGTTCCGAGCAGCTGAACGGGTTCGTCGGTCCAGGAGGTGTCCTGGGCCGACGTCAGCCCGGTCACGGTGCCCAGGTCGAGCCCCTCGACGGTGAGTTGGGCGCCGGCAGGTTGCGGCGGCATCGACTCGGCCAACGTCTCGGCGAGATACACGGTGCCGTCGGATCCGGTGACGATGAAGCCGTTGACGAGGAACGGCCCGGGAAGGCCGGAGGTCAGGGCCTCGGCGACGCTGATGCCGGGGCCGACACCTGTGGAGGCGATCGGATCCTCTCCGAGATCCCCAGCAGTGGTCGTCGTGGCGGTGTCGCCGGTGGTCGTTGGTTCGTCTGCGCTGCAGCCGAAGGCCAGCAGGGCGAGCGCAATGGCGATGACGGTCAACCAGCGTGGCATGACTCCTCCGTCTGTGGTGTGGATCCTATGACGCTGCAACCTCCGGTTTGGGTTCCCGTCCGTCCCCGTTAGCCCGGCTGCGTGAACTCGACGACGGCGACACCGTGCAACCCGGTCGACAGAGGTGCCGCGGCGACAGTTCCTCCGTTTCTGACGAACACCGCCTCGCCGGTCCCGCTCACCGCCACAACCAGGAAGTCCTCGAGGAAGGCGAGGTGGTGCGGCGTCGGACCGACCGGGACGCTGATCGGGCCGGCGCTCGTAAAGCCGACGACGGTGGAGCCTCCGTTGTCCGAGACCCAGACGACGTCGTCGGGTCCGATCGCGAAGTGGTGGGGTTCGGTGACCCCGGCCGGGGCCTCGACCGTCGCGCCCGAGGCCGGGTCGTAGACGCTCAGCGTGTCGGAGTTCCAGCTGGAGAACCAGATCTGTCCGTCGGCGTCCATGATCAGGTCGTGGGGCGAGCCCGTCGTGGGATGGAGGTCGACCCGACCGTCCTCGACACGGGCGAGCTCCCTCCGTCCGATGAGCGTGACCCATACCGCATCGCCGTCGACGATGAGATCGTGGGGCCGGCCGGGGAGATCGACCGAATCGACCACGGCGAGGGTTTCGGGATCGACGGTCAGCAGCGCACCCCCGGCCTCGTCGGCCACCAGCAGTGTCCCCGTCGCCCCGACCTTGACGTCATGGGGTTCGGTCCCGACCTGGGCGGTGAGGATCTCGCCGCGCTCGACATCGACCCGCGACATGGCACCGGCGGCGGGATGGGTGGCGAAGACCACGGCGCCGATGGCCGTGAGGTTGTGGGGACGTTCCTCGAGGTCACGGACGAACAGCGGACTCAGGGTGCACGGCTCCTCCCCGCCGGCGCAGCCCCCGGTTGGGTCGAGTACCGCCAGCCGACGTGCCCGCTCCTCTGCAACCACGGCATAGCGCACGGGCTCCGGGGGCGCATCCGTGGTTTCCACCACCGTTTCGGTCGTTGTCGTCGTCGCTGGTGGCGTCGTGGTCGGTGCGGCGATCGTGGTCGTCACTGTCGAGGTGGCCGTCGTCTCAGGTGCCGATGTCGCCGCGGTGCATCCGGCGAGCAGGATCCCGACGGTGATGCCCATTGCGGTGATTCGGTTCGGTCTCACGCGGTCTCCGAGGTGTGGGGCGTGTCCGTCAATGCGAAGGGCGTTCGGGCACGCTGTCCGGCTCCTTGCCTGTGGTGAAGCGGAGCTCGGCAACGTCCTTCACGTTCCAGCAGAGAGTTGCTCCCTCGGCGACGGTCAGGCGCAGCGGCCCGCCGTGCTCCGCCGGCAAGGGAGCGTCGTCGAGGGCGAAGGCGAGCCAGCCGCCGGAGCGGAGGTCATCGATCGGAATCGAGGCGCTATACGAGGCGTCTCGGCTCACCACCGAGCAGTGGGTCGCTTCGGGCCCGAGGTCGATGCGGTCGAGGATCGATGCCACGGGTACCGCGGTCCCAACCGCTCCAGGAACCAGCGTGCCGACATCGCCGACCAACCCGGGGAGGCGGCGAAGCTCAGCCCACGGCACGGCTACGTCGACCGTTCCCGTGAGGTGGAGACCGATCATGGCGGGGGTGGCTCGGACCACACCCCGAAGTTCGGGATATCGATGGCGTACTTCACCGGCCGCAACGGTACCCGTGCGTTCTACACCCGCGTGCCGAGCCCGTACTGGAAGTACGTCGCCGTCTCCCGCACGGCGACGTCGAGTCCGGCGGCACGGCATCGCGCCTCGAGCTCGGCAGCGTTCCAGAAGTTCTTGATGATGCGGAACTCGCGGCCGTCGTCGAGGCGGCGGGTCATGGCCTCTTCGCCGGTCGACGGCAGGACGTGGTCGGCGGCGGTCGAAGTCGGCTCCCGGCGACCGTCGAGGAAGAAGACGATCCCGCCGGGATCGAGCATCGATGCCACGTGCCCGAGGAAGCCGTCGAGCCGATCGGCCGGGATGTGGCTGAGCCAGAAGCAGAACACGATGGCGTCGAATGTTCGCTCGGGCTCCCATGTGAAGAGGTCGGCCTCGACGAACGAGACCGATCCGGCCCGGTCGCCGAGCCGCTCGCGGTTGAGCGCGATCATCTCGGGCGACGAATCCACCGCGGTGAGGTGGCGGACCCGGTCGGCCAGCCGCTCGGTCCAGATGCCGGTTCCCGGCGCCAGCTCGAGGACGTCGGCGCCGTCGATGGGGAGGGTGGCGAGGACCGCACGCACCTCGTCGACCTCGGCGCTCCAGCGGGCCGACTCCGCGGCGCCTCGGTCGTAGCGGCCCAGGCGAAGAAACCATCGGTCGTACTCCGGGGCGCGGGCCTGGTAGTACTCGGCCTGTTCGGCGAGGAGCTCGTCGGGGTCGTCGGGCATCGCTGCCCAGACTAGGAAGCCCGATCCGTGGCCTCTTCGAGGTCCGGGATCTCCTCCTCGAGGTGTTGAATCCGCGGGCTCCGCCAGGCGACCGTCGCGACCACGACGACGAACAGGCCGGCGAGGACGAAGAGCAGTCCGATGCCACGACCGGGACCGGAGCCGAACAGGAAGGACAGGATCCCATCAGTTCGAGCCAGGAGCGGCTCGAAGACCCGATCGGCGAGGTACCCCGCACTGAGGAACGCCAGCGGTGCGGCACCGATCGCCGACACCTGACGGATGGCGAACACCCGTCCCTGCAGGTCGGGCGGCACCTTGGATTGCCAGATCGACTGGCTGCTACCCCCGGCGGTGGGGTGCGTGGCGTGCAGCAACACCGTGCCCGCAACAACGAGGCCGACGAGCGGGGTCACGCCCATCAGCGTCAGTCCGATGCCCATGGCGATGATCGGGACGTAGACGCCTGCGATCCGGTCCCGGGGTCCCCCCCACACGCTGAGGGTCAGACTGCCGGCAACGAGGGCAGCGGCGCCGATCGAGACGATGAACCCGGCCCCCTGCTCGGAGGTGAGGTTGAGCAGCAACGGAACGACCAGCACACCCTGGAAGGCGAAGGCGAAGTTCACCACCACGAACGACAGCATCAGGATCAACAGCGCTCGTCGTTCGAGGACGAAGTCGAGCCCGACACGCGCCTCGCGCAGCAGACCGCCGACACCTGCTCCGCGACGCTCGCTCGGCTCGGCTTGAGGGAACCGAACCACGGCCAGGGTGGCGACCGCCGCCATGAAGGTGGCGAAGTCGACGACGAACAACATCGTCAATCCCGACCACACGACGACGGCGGCGGCGATGGCCGGTGCGGCGATTCTGCCGATGCTTCCGGCGAGCTGCACGAGTCCGGACGCCCTCGCGTACTGCTCTCTCGGGACCAGGAGCGTCGTCGCCGCCGAATAGGCGGGGAATTGGAACGCCTGGAAGATCCCGCTGACGCCCAGCGTGACATAGAGGTGCCAGATCGCGAGATTGCCGGTGATCAGCAGCAGCATGGTGGCCAGCGTGCCCAGGGCGGCGCCGGCGTCGGCGACGATCATCGCCCAGCGGCGATCCCATCGGTCGATCAGGGCGCCGGCGAACGGTGACACCAGCAGCATCGGGAGGCGGGAGGCGAGCACGATCAACGCAAGCTGGCTCACCGACCCGGTCTCCTGGAACACCCAGATCGCCAGGCCGAAGCTGGTCATCGCCGAGCCGAGATTCGAAACCAGCTGGCCGATCCACACCACACCGAAGACCCGGCCACCCGGTGTTTCGAAGAACGCGCGGAGTTCGGTATACTTCACTAGAGTAGTTTTCTAGCATACTATCGACGAGAGAAGCAAATGGGTGAGATCGAGCAGCCTCCATGGCGCCGGGCGGCGACGCACACGCTGCACACCGCGTTGGTGCTCAAGGCACTGCTCGAGGAGCGGCTCCAAGAGCGGACCGGTCTGTTGCTCGCCGACAACGAGGCGCTGATCAACCTCGCCCACAGCGCCGGTCCGCTCCGCATGTCCGACATCGCCGACCGCCTCGTCCTCTCCAAGGGGGGCACGACCAAGGTCATCGATCGTCTCGAGACCCTCGGCTACGTGCAGCGTCGTTCCGATCCGGTCGACCGCAGAGCGACGGTCGTGGAGCTCACCGACGCGGGACGGCAGGCGATGGACGAAGCGAGGGCGGTGATCGACGAAGGGTTGCGGGAGACCTGGGCCAAGCACGTGACCGACGAGGAGGCCGTGCTCGTCGTCGAAATCATGGACCGCGTGCTGAGCGACCGCTGGAAGGGCCGTCACAGCTAGTGTCGCCGTCGCCGGTGCATTGCTGCTCGTCGGCCGCTCTAGCCTGCGCTCGGCGCAGGAGGTGCTGATGCGGGCGATCGTCGTCACCGAGGCCGGCGGACCAGATGCCCTCGTCCTCGCGGAGGTCCCCGATCCGGTTCCCGGTCCCGGCGTGATCATCACCGGTGTCGAGTACGCCGGCGTGAACTTCATCGATACGTACAAGCGCGCCGGGCTGTATCCGGTGACGCTTCCCTTCACTCCAGGCGAGGAGGGGAGCGGTGTGGTGACGGCGGTCGGCGACGACGTGACCGGGGTGAGCGTCGGCGACCGCATCGCCTGGACCGGCTCGACCGGCTCGTATGCCGAGCTGGCGGCGATTCCCGCTTCCCGTGCCGTGTCGGTACCCGACGAGCTCGATCTCGATGTCGCCGCTGCGGTGATGTTGCAGGGTATGACCGCCCACTACCTCGTCAACGACACGTTTCCTTTGCGGCCCGGCCATCGGTGCTTGATCCATGCCGGCGCCGGCGGAGTGGGCCGGCTGCTCATCCAGATGGCGAAACGGGCAGGCGCCGAGGTCTTCGCCACGGCCGGGGGCGCCGGCAAGGTCGACATGGCCCGGTCCCTCGCCGACCACGTCGTCGACTACTCGGCCGAGGACTTCGTGGCGGCCATCGAGCACATCGCCGGACCCCGTCCGCTCGACGTCGTGTACGACGGCGTCGGCGCCGCCACCTTCGATGGCGGGGTGGCGCTGCTCAGGCCGCGGGGGACCATGGTGTTGTTTGGCGGGGCCTCGGGTCCGGTCGAGCCGGTCGATCCGCTCCGCCTGATGCGTGAAGGCTCGCTCTACTTCACCCGCCCGACGCTCGCCGACTACGCGGGCGACCGTGACGAGCTGCTCCGTCGGGCCGGCGCGGTGCTCGGAGCCGTCACCGCCGGGGATCTCGATGTGTTGATCGACCGCCGCGACCCGCTGGCCGACGCGGCAGACGCCCATCGGGCGCTCGAGGGGCGTGAAACGACGGGAAAGCTCCTCCTCACGACCGCCGGCTGAGCCGGTCTCCGACGAGGTCGAGCACCTTGCCGTCGATGGGTTCGTCGACCTGCCTCCGCTCGATGTCGGCCGGATCTGCCCGGCGTGTTGACGAGGTCGATCGGGCCGCTTCCCATCACTAGGCCACCCGACCACCGTCCACATTGGCGAATCCGTTGGTCTTCTCCATCGAATCGGCGTATTGATCGGCTCAAGTGGCCTCCCCGGCCGGACGAGATGTATCCGTGGCTTCCTCCAATCGAAGGGAGACGACCATGAATGAAGCCGAATTCGCAGAAGAGGCTCCGGCACCGGGCGAGCCCACCGCGATCCCCGAGAAGAACGTCTTCGACACACTCACCAATGGGGAGAAGGTCCTCGGGGTCGCCGCCGCCTGGATCTTCATCATCGGCTACGTCCTCGGCAACCGCATCACCGATGACTGGGTTGGCTCGGTCGTGGTCTGGGTGTCGATGTTGGCGCTCGGGATCCTCGCCGCCGTCTACTTCTATCACTTCGGTCGGGACGCGGTGTGGCACTCGTTGTATCCGTGGCTCGCACGGGTCGGTGCCTGGGGGATCGTGATCCTCGCCATGCTCGACCTGGTGAACGGCGTGCTGAACTCGTTCGGCTCCACGGGCCGGTTCTACGAGATCACCTTCTACGTCGCCGCCGCGGCGATGGTGGGAGCGCTCTACCTGATGCGTCAGGAAGGCCTCGACGACTGATCAGCTCGACTCGGCGAGCGCAACGAGCTCGTCGAGGCTCAAGGGTCGGCCTTTGTCGATCGCCCTCCGGATGGCGGGGTCGGCGTCCTCCCTCAGCAGTCCCTTGAGAACTTCGTACTGGTTGAGCTCGACGTCGGCGATGGCCGCCCCGATCCGATGCTTCAACTCCTCGACACCACCGAAGATCCGTGACCCGGTTTCGCTGTCGCCTTCCGCGAACAGGATGCCGGCCTTGAGGTAGAGGAACAGCATCAGCGCCGATAGGTCGCCCAGATCCTTGAAGATGGGCAGCCCTTCCCCGTGGTACCGGCGAGCATTGGCGTAGTCGCCGAGTTCGTAGTGCGCTTTCGCCTGCATGAAGCGGGACCAGCCCAGGTCGTAGGGGGCGTCGAGCTCGGCGAAGTGCTCGGCGGCGAGCGAGGCGTAGTGAATCGTCCCCTCGCGATCGCCCTCGTAGGATGCCTGGTCGCTCAGACCCCAGTAGGCACGGCCAACGCCGAGCCGATCGCCCGCGCCCTCGGCAATCGTCAATGACTCGCGGAGATAGGCACGGGCCCGATCGTGATCGCCGGTCCATCCGATCGGAAAGGAGGCGTTGTAGAGGGCATGTGCGATCTCCGTGTCGTCGCCGTGCTCTCGGAAGAGCCCCAGCGCGTGCTCATAGGGGTCGCCGGCTTCGCGCCAACGACCCTGCCAGTACAGGACCCCGCCCTTCGCCTCGAGGGCTCGTGCCCGGGACAAGGGGGAGCCTCCCTCGAGGGCCAGTGCCAAATCGATGCGGTCGGCGGCCTCTGCCAGGTGTCCCCTGGCCTGCCAGAACCGCCACAGGTCCGCCACCATGTCGAGCGCCTGATCCGTCCTTTCGGCCTCGATCGCCCAGTCGAGCGCGGCTCGCACATTGTCGTGCTCGACGGCAAGCCGCTCGATCCACTCCGGTTGCCTGCTGGTGAGGAGGAACGGCTCCGCTTCGGCTGCCAGATCACCGTACGCGGCGGCATGTCGCTCCCGGAGCACGTCGTCGGCGCCCCGCGCCACGAGCGCGGCGTAGGCGAACTCACGGATGACGACCAGCATCTGGTACCGGGGATCGCCCTCGGTGGAGGCCAGCCGCAGCAGGCTGTGATCGATCAGCGAGGCCAGCCCGTCGAGCACATCGATCTCGAGGTCGCCGGTCGCGCCGGCGACCCGTTCGACGTAGTCGAGCGTGGCGCCGCCCATGAACACGGAGCAGTTCTCGAACAACCGGCGCACCGGATCCTCGAGGAGGTCGTAGCTCCACCCGATCGTGTTGGCGATGGTGCGCTGGCGGTCGGGGAGGTCGGGCGCCGGGTTGGCGAGCAGCCGATTGTCCAGCCGGTCGAGGATGGCCCCGGGGGTCAGGACCTTGACCCGGGAGGCGGCGAGCTCGATGGCGAGGGGGAGGCCATCGAGGCGGGCCGCGAGCTCGGCGATCGCGGCGAGGTTGGCGCTACTGAGCTCGAAATCAGGACGCACCGCCAGGGCCCGGTCGGCGAACAGCTCGACGCTCTCGTACCGCGCGATGGCGCCCTCTGTGGCGAGCGCATCGACCTCGGGGATCGTCAGCGGCGGCACGGGAAACTCTTGCTCACCGACGACGTGGAGTGGTCCCCGTGACGTGGCGATGACCTTCACTCCCGGCCCATAGCCGAGGATCTCGCTCACCTGCGACCCGACGCCACGAATCTGTTCCAGGTTGTCCAGGACGAGCAGCATCGACTTGTCGGCGAGATATGTCGCGAGCTGTTCGGTCGGTTCGACGCCGCCGGATGCGGCCATGAGACCGAGCTCGTCGAGGATCGCCGGCCGCACCAGCTCGGGGTCGGTGATCGTCTCGAGCGGGACGAAGAACACCCCGTCGTCGAACCGGTGAACGACCTCGGCGGCGATCTGGATCGCCAGGCGGGTCTTTCCGGTTCCGCCCGGACCGGTGAGCGTGAGCAGGCGTGATCGCTCGAGCAGGTGGCCCGCCGTTTCGATCTCGTCGGCCCGGCCGACGAAGCTGGTGAGCTGGACGGGGAGATTGCCGGCCACGACATCGATGGTCCGGAGCGGGGGAAACTCGGTGGGGAGGCCGGCCACGTCGAGCTGGTGGAGCGGCTCCAGCTCGCTGCGGTCCTTGAGCCGGTGCTCTCCGAGCGGACGGAGGTCGATACCTTGGGGCAGCC
>CAZCBO010000079.1:0-10997 GCA_964496825.1 uncultured Acidimicrobiaceae bacterium | reverse complement strand
TCCCACTCGGTGTTGCGGATCACCACCGCCACCGGGCTGCCCAGCGTCCGCTCGAAGCGGACCCCGCCGAGGATCTCCAAATCGTCGCGCTCGATACGCATCCTCGGCCCGCGCCCGTGACCGAGGCGACGCCTGGCCAGCTCGTCGGCGAGGCCATGCGACGCGAAGGGAAGCCCCCGGGGCAGACCTTCAACGATCGTGACCAACCCGGGGCCGTGGGATTCGCCTGCGGTGAGGAATCGGATCATTTCCCCGTTCTTGCGTAACCTCAGCCCGTATACGGGCTGAGGTTACGCAAGAACGATGGTCAACCCCGATACCACTCGGCGATCGTGGCGCCCCAGGCCAGGGCGGCGTAGGCGCCGAGGACGAGGAAGGGCCCGAAGGCGATAGCTGACTTGCGGTCTCGTAACCGGGTGAGGATCAGGATCAACGAGATCAACCCGCCCAGGATGAACGCGGCAAAGACGGCGACGACGAGCACCTCCCAGGACTGATAGGCCGTGAACGCACCGAGGAGGAACCCGAGCTTCACATCCCCGCCCCCCATGCCGCCGGCCGGACCGACGAGTGCCAGGACGAGCAGCAGCACGTAGTAGGCCGCCCCGCCGAGGATCGGCCGCAGCAGGGCGCCGCCCTCGATCAGGCTCCCTCCGTAGAGCAGAACGAGAGCCACGGCAGTTCCCGGAAACAGGATCCGGTTGGGAATCAGCTGGGAATCGATGTCGGTGAGAGTGAGGGTCACGGTGACCGCGACGAACCACAGGTAGGCGGGCAGCACCCAGTTGACACCGATGACGAGCGGGGTTGCGGCGAACAGGAGCCCGGTGACGATCGACACGAGGATGAGTCGTCGGGACTGGTCCCTCACCTGCGACGGCGGAGACTCGATGGCCACCGCCTCGGCGACCACGCCGGCTACGAGGCCGACCGGGAACAGGATGAGACTGGCCATGCGCCGCCGGAGCCTAGGTGGGTGGGCTCGCAGCACTCGTCATTGGCGAACCGCAGTCTCAGAGCGCGGCACGCATCGCCTCGATGGGAGCCGGCACGCCGGTGAAAAGCTCGAACGAGTCCGCCGCCTGGGCGAGGAGGGCCGCCAGACCGTCGGCGCAGGGCAATCCAATGGCGAGCGCGGTCGCGACGGCAGGGGTGCGTCGCTCCCCGTAGGGCAGATCGACCAGGCCACCCGCACGGTCGACGACACCGTCGGGGAGCGGCTCTCCTTCCATCCCGAGCGGCGTCGCGTTGACGACCACCGCCCCCGGTACCGCCCTCCCCCACTCCACGATCTCCCCTTCCACTCTGGTGCGAACGAGCACGGCCCCGGCGCGTTCGGGCGATCGAGCCGACATCAGGATCGGCCGTTCGGAGAACGCGACGACCGCGGCAGCCGCTGCACCACCGCTGCCGAGAACGAGAACCGGAGCGTCGGTGGGGAGGCCGGACTCGTCCCACACCCGCACCAGTCCGGTGACGTCGGTGTTCTCGGCGACCGCCATCCCTTCGCGTCGGATCAGGGTGTTCGCCACCCCGGCGCGCAGCGCGGTCCCCGACGCCCGGTCGGCGAGAGTGAAGGCACTCTCCTTGTGGGGCATGGTGACGTTGGCGCCATCGAGACTCCCGTAGCGCACCTCGTCCACGGCCGAAACCATGCCCGCCCGGTCGACGCGGCGGGCCTCGTAGGTGCCCTCGATGCCGACGGCGGCGAGCGCCGCGCTATGGATGGCAGGCGATCTCGAATGCTCGACCGGATCGCCCAGCACCGCAAGCCTCACGGGAAGATCCCGTCGGCCTTCGCCTGTTCGACCTTCGCCTGGTGCTCTTCGTAGGTGGTCGAGAACCCGTGGCTGCCATCTGCCGACACGAGGACGTAGTAGAGGTACTCGGTGTCTGTGGGATCCACGGCCGCGTCGAGCGACTCCATACGGATCGTCGAGATCGGCGTCGGCGGCAGGCCCACGATCTGATACGTGTTCCATGGGGAATCGATCTCGAGGTGCTCGGCGAGCACGTGGCCCGGCGTTCCGCGGACGTACACCACGGTGGCGTCGATCTGGAGCGGCATGCCCAGGCCGAGGCGGTTGTGGATGACGCTGCTGATGAGTGGGCGGTCCTCGTCGATTCCCGCCTCGCGCTCGATGAGCGAAGCCACGATGAGCGCCTCGTATCGGGAGAGACCGAGCTCCTCGAGCCGCGACCAGTCCACGTCGCCCATCCGGTGCACCATCTCATCGGCCATGAGCTGGAGGATCTCGCGGGGCGTGGCGTCGTCGTCGATCTGGTAGCGAGCGGGATAGAGCAGGCCCTCCCAGGCCGTCAGTTCGTCGACGCCCTCCGGGGGGGTGGATGGAAGATACGGGGAGATGACCCGCCGGCTCCGCAGCGGTTCCTCGAAGTCCTCGACGGTGTAGTCGGTCTGTTCGGCGAGACTCTCGAGGGCGGCGGCGATCGTGACCCCTTCCAGCACGATCACGCTCTCGCCGGCGAGGTCCGGTCCCGACACGAGCCGGGCCGCCACGACTTCGGGTGTCATTCCGGTCTCGAGGTGGTACGTCCCTGGCTTGAGCTGGGCGGCGATGCCCTCCTGCTCGACGAGGCGGACCAGATCTCGCTGACTCACCACCCCGGCTGCTTCCATCGCGCTGCCGATCGTCCGGGCCGACGCCCCTTCGTTGACCTCGACCGTGACCGGGATGCCCGCCTGGACGGTGGTCGCCGGTGCACTCTGGGCCACCGCGTCGGCGAGGATCTTGCCGAGCACGGCGACGGCGATCACGCCGAGGGCGATGAGGGCGACGACGATCAGGACCCGAACCAGGTTCCCCTCACGCTTCTCGGTGTCGATCGCCATCGTCGCTCCGCCTGCCGTCGAGGTAACCCTGCAGCATCACCGCCGCCGCCACCTTGTCTCGCATCTCGCGGCGTGCCTCCCGGCTCACACCGCCCTCGATCAGCGCCTCTTCTGCGGTAACGGTCGTGAATCGCTCGTCCTGTAGCCGTACCGGCAGGCCGGTGGCCTCCGCCACGGAGTCGGCGAACTCCCTGGCTGCTCCTGCCGACGCTCCTTCTTCTCCAGAGAGCTGCACCGGGAGCCCGACGACGATGAGCTCGACATCGTTTTCCCGGACGACCGAGCGCAGCTCCTCAGTGAGGTTCTGAACACGCCGGTCGATCACCGAGTGCGGCGTGGCAATGGTACCGGTGGCATCGGATATCGCGACCCCGATCCGGCGTTCCCCATGGTCGAGACCGAGGATCCTCAACGTCCCGTGAGCGCCTCCTGCGCAGCGCTCCTCGCCTCCTCCAGGGCGTCGTCGATGCGATCACCCTTCGGCCCCCCTGCCTGGGCCAGGCTCGGGTCGCGGCTCCCCCCACCGCCGAGCGTCTGGGCCGCTCCCGCGATGACGTCTCCCGCCGAGACTCCCTGCTCGACGAGATCGGGAGAGACGAAGGCGATGATCGCTCCTTTCCCTTCCGTCGAGGAGCCCAGGACGCCGATCCCGGAGGACATGCGGTCCCTGATCTGGAAGGCGAGAGCGCGGAGCGCGTCGGTGCTGAGGTCCTCCTGTTTGGCGACCAGGACCGAGCGACCGTTGAGTTCCTCCACCTGTTCGAGCAGCTCCCCGGCCACCGACGAGCGTGCCTCCTGCTCGAACCGTTCGATGCGTTCGGCCATTGCCTTGCTGGTGAGCGCCATCGCCTCGGCGGCCTCGACGAGCCGCGCCGGCTGGGTCCCCAGCACCCCGGCGGCGGCTTCCACGTCGCGGCGCAGCTGCGACAGGTACTCATAGGCAGCGGCCCCGGTCAGCGCCTCGATCCGCCGGGTGTTGGCCGCCACCGATCCCTCGGAGATCACGATCAGCGGGCCGATCTGACCGGTGCTGGGCACGTGGGTGCCTCCGCAGAACTCGGTCGAGTAGTCACCGGCCTGCACCACCCGCACCTCGTCCCCGTAGGTATCGCCGAAGAAGGCGAGCGCCCCCATCGCCTCCGCCTCTTCCTTGGTCGTCTCGATCGTCGTCACCTGATCGTTGTCGATGACGCGCCGGTTGCCCAGCAATTCGACGTCCTGCAGCTCCTGCGGCTGGACCGCGGCGTAGTGGGTGAAGTCGAACCGGAGCCGGTCGTCGGCGACGAGTGAGCCGGCCTGGTGGACGTGGTCGCCGATGATCTCCCGGAGCGCATAGTGGAGGAGGTGCGTTCCGGTGTGGTTCTTCCTGATCCGTTCCCTACGCTCGCGATCGATCGTCAGGCCCACGTCCTGGCCGACGACCACGGTGCCGGTCGCCACCACGCCGCGGTGGCCGTGGAGACCGGGGAGCGAGTACTGGGTATCGGCGACCTCGACCGTGCCGGTGGGCGAGACCATCCGGCCGGAGTCGCCGATCTGCCCACCCGACTCGGCATAGAAGGGCGTCCGATCGAGGAAGATCTCGACGGGTTGACCCGCGTCCGCCGCCTCGATCTGCTCCCCTTCCCGGATGATGGCGAGCACCCGGCCCGTCCCCGACTCCTTCTCGTAGCCGATGAATTGGGTGGGCTCGACGCCGTCGAGGAGAGCCCGGTAGGCGTCGGAGACCGCCGCCTCGTCACCGCCCCGGAAGGCTGCCCGGGCGCGCCGACGCTGCTCCTCCATCATCCGGTCGAAATCGCTGAGATCCACCTGGTAGCCGCGCTCTGCCACGATCTCCTCGGTGAGCTCCCGCGGAAAGCCGAACGTGTCGTGGAGCTTGAAGGCGGTCTCCCCCGGCAGCGTCGCACCGGGCTCGAGCCCGAGCAGTGCCTCGTCGAGGAGCTGGTGACCGGCCCGCAGGGTTCTCCTGAACTGCTCCTCCTCCCGAGTGACGACGCCGATGATCGCCTCCTCCCGCTCCCCCAGTTCGGGATACGCCTCGCGCATCACCTCCACGGTGGCGGTGACGAGCGACGGCATGATGAGGTGCTCGACGTCGAGGAGGAAGGCATGGCGCACCGTCCTCCTGATCAGCCGGCGCAGCACGTAGCCGCGTCCCTCGTTCGACGGCACCACCTTGTCCCCGATCAGGAACGTGACCATGCGGCCGTGGTCACCCATGATCCGCAAAGAGACGTCGGTGCGTTCTTCGGCTCCGAAGGTGATCCCGGTCTGGTGCTCCGCCGCGGCGATGACGGGGCGGATGACGTCGGTGTCGAAGACGGTCGGAACGCCCTGGAGCACGGTGGCGAGCCGCTCCAACCCGGCGCCGGTGTCGATGTTCTTGGTGGGAAGCTCGCCGACGAAGTGGTACGGCTCGTCCTGGATGTTCTGCATGAAGACGAGGTTCCAGATCTCCATATGACGCTCGTCGTCGACCGCCGGTCCACCCTCCCGGCCGAACTCCGGTCCCTTGTCGAAGAAGATCTCCGACGAGGGCCCCGCAGGCCCTGGGATGCCCATCTGCCAGATGTTCTCCCGGTCGAGGCGCTGGACCCGTTCGGCCGGGACGCCCACTCCGTCGATCCAGATCGCCGCCGCCTCGTCGTCCGAGAGATGAACGGTGTACCAGAGCCGGTCGGGGTCGATGCCGTAACCCTCCGTGACCAGCTCGTAGGCCCAGGGAATCGCCCGCTCCTTGAAATAGTCGCCGAAGGAGAAGTTCCCGAGCATCTCGAAGAACGAGAGATGCCGCTGGGTCGTGCCGATGATGTCGATGTCGCTGGTCCTGCCGACCTTCTGCACCGAGACCGCCCTGGGGTAGGGCGGCGTCTCCTCACCGAGCATGTAGGGCTTGAACGGGACCATGCCGGCGCCGGTGATCAGCAGGGTGGGATCGTTCGGGATCAGCGACGCCGAGGGCACCACGGCGTGACCTCTTGCGGCGAAGAAGTCGATGAAGATGCGCCGAATCTGGTTGGAATCCATTGGCCACGGAGGTTAGCCCCGGGCCGACACCACCCCCCGGCCGCTACCGGCGCTCGTCGAAGCGCCACAACCCGGCATCGCGAGCGGCGGTGTAGGCATCGACGAGCTCCGCGGGGTGAAGGCGCCGATCGATGTCGGCGTATCGCGGTGAGCCGGGAACCCGGTGCTCGGGCCGGTATTGATCCATGATGTTGACATACGTGGCGGGAGACACCTCGTCGTGGAGCCAGCGGAAGATCGCCGCCGCCTCCTCGACCCCGCCGGGCATGACGAGATGCCGGACCAGCACCCCGCGCCTGGCCAGCCCGTCGCTGCCGAAGCGCAGCACGCCCACCTGGCGGTGCATCTCGGCGATGGCACCCCTGGCCACAGCCGGATAATCCCTGGCTCGAGCGAGGCGTCGCGCCGACTCGGGATCCCAGAACTTGAAGTCGGGCATGTAGATGTCGATCAGCCCCTCCATCAACCGCAGGGAGGCGAGGGCGTCGTAGGCCGAGGTGTTGTACACGATCGGAACCCGCAGACCCTGCGGGACCGCCAGGGCGATCGCCTCGACGAGCTGCGGGGCGACGTGCTCCGGCGTGACGAAGTTGATGTTGTGGCAGCCCTCCTCCTGGAGCCGCAGCATCAGCCCGGCGATCTGGGGCGCGTCGAGTTCCCGGCCGGCTTCTTGGGAGGAGATGTCCCAGTTCTGGCAGAACACGCACTTCAGGTTGCAGTACGAGAAGAAGATCGTGCCCGAGCCGTTCCAGCCGCGCAGGCAGTCCTCCTCACCGAAGTGGTGGAAGGCGCTGGCGACGCAGGGGCGCCGACCGGTGTGACACACACCCTTCTCGTCGAGGAGGCGGTTGACCCCGCAGTCCCTCGGGCAGGCCCGGCAGTCGGCCAACTCCTCCAGAGCGGCCTCGACCTTGGCCTCGAAGCGACCCAGGCGCCAGGTGCGGAGATAGACCGGTTCCCAGTCGTCGACGCGGAACCGCTCATCGACGGAGGGGGTGAGGGCTCTCATCACCACCCAAGGTACTCGTCAGCTGGTGGCCTGCCAGGCGTCGCGGAGCTTGACCTTGGCGCCCAGTTGGAGGACGGCACCCCGGTAGATTCGGCCACCCGCCCAGATCGCCAGATACGAGGCGACCAGGACCAGCACGACCGCCAGTGCGACCTCCCAGAGTGCAGCCGACCCGGTGGCGGCCCGGACCGGCATGACCAAGGGTGACCACGGCGGGAAGAACGAGCCGAATATCACGATCGGCGACTCGGGGAACTCGTTGGCGACCTGGGCGATGAAGAAGCCGGGCAACATGAGGAACACCGGCACCATCAGCGCGCTCTGGAGATCCTCCTGGCGCGACACCGTTGCGCCGAGCCCGGCGTAGAGCACGGCGTACATCGTGTAGCCGAGCAGGAACCAGAAGACGATCGCGGCCAGGATCTCGGCCCCGAGGGTAGGCAGCGAGACTCCCTCGATCTCGATGAGGTTCAGGGCGAGCCATATCGCACCGCCGAGAACGACGAGCTGCACGAGACCGAGTCCGCCGATGCCGATCACCTTCGACACCAGGACCTGAGCGGGTTCAACCCGCGACAGCACGACCTCGACCACCCGGTTCTGCTTCTCCTCCATCACCCCCATCGCCACGAACTGACCGAAGACGAGGATCGACATGTAGAGGATGATGAGGCCGATGAGCGCGCCGACCCGGCGCGGCTCCTCCTCGGGATCCGGAGGCGAGAGGATGGAAGTCTCGAGCTCGGGTGGCGCCAGCACCGCGGCGAGCTCCTCCTCGGAGAGACCGAGCGCGGCTGCCGCCTCGCGGAATCGGAGCTGCGCAGCCGCCCCCGTGATCACGGCCTTGGCGGTCAGCCCCTCCTCCTCGAGCCAGACGATCGCCGACCCCGTGTACACCACGCGGACGTCGCCGTCCTCGAGGGCCTGTTCGGCCTGTGCCGTATCCGGGTAGGTGGTGATCTCGACGTCCCGTTCGAGTTGTTCGGCACGCTCGACCAGCGCCGCCTCCGTCTCTTCCGGTGTGGACGACACGATCCCGATCCGGAGCGGCTCCGTCCCGGGATCGAGGAGGGCGGCGAGGGGGACGACGGCCAGGATCAAGCCCACCAGGACCAGCATCATGATCTGGAATGCCCGGCTCTTCGCCCGCTGCATGAACTCACGTCGGGTCAGGTCGAAGGTCTGTCGCCACCGGCTCATGCGTCCACCGCCTCCCGGAACAGGTCCGTCAGGCGAGGCGGCTCGAAGGCGAATCGGTCCACACGGCCCGTCTTTGCCGCTTCGTCGAGGAGCGAGGACAGGTCGGCATCGGTGTCGACCACGTAGTGGGGCTTCCCGTCGTCGGTGACCAGTCGGACCCCCTCGAGCTCGGGTGCCCAGGGCCGACCGTCGACCGTGACCTCGAGCCGGCGAGTCGTTGCGTTGGCCCGCAGCTCGTCGAGATCGCCGGTGAGGACCACCCGGCCGCGGTCGATGATCGCCACGTCCTGGCAGACATCCTCGACGAGGTCGAGCTGATGGCTGGAGAACACGATGGCAACGCCGCGGTCTGCCTGCTCGTGCAACACCTGGGCGAGCCTCTCGGCACCCAGGGGATCGAGCCCGGAGAAGGGCTCGTCGAGCACGAGCAGCTCGGGGTCGTGGACGAGCGAAACCGCCAGCTGGACCCGCTGTTGATTCCCGTGGGAAAGCTCTTCGACCTTGGCCTCGGCCCGGTCGGCGAGGCCGAGCCTTTCGAGCCACCGGTCGGCGGCCGCTTCCGCTCCTTCGCCAAGCCCGCTGAGCCGGGCGAAATGGACCAGCTGCTCGCGCACCCGCATCTTGGGGTACAGGCCGCGGTCCTCCGGCATGTAGCCGAAGCGGATCCGCATCGCATGCGTGATGGGCTCGCCGAACCAGGTGATCGTTCCCGAGTCGGGCTCGACCAGCTCGAAGATGCAGCGCATCGCCGTGGTCTTTCCCGCCCCGTTCGGCCCGAGAAACCCGAGGATTCTCCCTCGACGCACCGTAAAGCTGGCCTCGTCGAGCGCGACCACGTCGTGGTAGCGCTTCGAAACGCAATCCAGGGTCAACATCCGATGCCTCCGGGCTCACCATCCCACGATCGGGTTCTCGACCATAGGGGCGGATGGCCCCTCGACCGGCGGAACGTGGAGTACCCCGCAGCGCGTAGCCACAATGACCTCGTGAAGCTGCGCGACAAGGTCATGGTGATCACCGGCGGCGGAAGCGGAATCGGCCGGCAGCTCGTGTTGGAAACGCTGACGCGAGGAGCGATGGTGGCCGTCGCCGACATCCGCGAGGAGAACCTCGACGAGACCTCGAAGCTGGCCGATGCCGGAGATCGCCTGACCACCTTTGTCGTCGACGTCACCGACCGGAGGGCCGTTGCGGCGCTCCCCGCACAGGTCATCGACGCCCTCGGCACCGTCGACGGGTACATCAGCAACGCCGGGATCATCCAGCCGTTCGTCAAGCTGAACGACCTCGACTACGACGCGATCGAGCGGGTCATCGACGTCAACCTCTACGGGACGATCAACATGGCCAAGGCGTTCCTCCCCCAGCTGCTCGAGCGGCCGGTCGCCCACCTGGCCAACGTATCGAGCATGGGCGGCTTCCTCCCCGTACCGGGTCAGACGGTCTACGGCGCCTCGAAGGCGGCGGTGAAGCTGTTCACCGAGGGGCTCTACGCCGAGCTCATCGACACCGACGTCGGCGTGTCGGTGATCATGCCGGGCGCCGTCGCCACCGACATCACCGCGCACTCCGGTGTCGATAGCCCGGTGGAGGCCGACTCGCCCGAGGCCGGCAGTGTCCGGATGACCTCGGCCGAGGACGCGGCACGGATCATCCTCGACGGCATCGAGGCAGATCGGCTCTACATCTACGTGGGCCGCGACTCGCGCACGATGAACCTGCTGAACCGTGTGGCGCCGCGCCGCTCTGCGCACCTGATCTACCGGCGGATGAAGGATCTACTTCCCGGCTAGGTCAGGACAGCCGGCATAGCGGCGAGGCGCCGGGGAGCCCACAAGGGTCCAAGGTTCGCAACGATCCGGAGCGTCAGCGGTCCTTTCCCAGGATCTCGTCGATGACGCGCAGGCGATCGGCGATCGCCGCCTCCTCGCCTGCCTCCCCGGGGTGGAACAACGAGGCGTTGACACCGTCGGGCAGGTATTGCTGGGGTACGACGCCTGCCGGGTCGTCGTGGGGGTAGCGGTAACCGACGCCGATGCCGAGCTCACGCTCGCCGGCATAGGAAGCGGAGCGCAGGTGGGGCGGAACGTCGGCGCCCGGGGTCCGCTCGACCGCATCCTTCGCCTCCCGGATCGCCATGGCGACCGAGTTCGACTTCGGGGCCGTCGCCAGGTACAGGGCGGCGTGGGTCAAGGCGTAGGCAGCCTCGGGGAGCCCGATCACCTCCACGGCACGGAAGGCATCCACCGCGATGCCCAGCGCCCGCGAGTCGGCCAATCCGATGTCCTCCGAGGCGAGGATGACCATTCGCCTGGCGATGAACTTCGGGTCCTCCCCCGCCTCGATCATCGTGTGCAGCCAGTACAGCGTGGCGTCGACGTCCGAGCCCCGCATCGACTTGATGAAGGCCGAGATGACGTCGTAGTGCCGGTCGCCGCCCTTGTCGTAGCGGATCACCCGGCGCTGCAGCGCCTCGGTCACGTCCTCGAGGCCGATCGCCTCCCTGCCACGCCCCTCGGCGAGCGTGGCCGCCACCTCGAGGGCGTTCATCGCCAGGCGGGCGTCGCCTCCGACGCGCTCGGAGAGCGCCTCGAGTGCATCGTCCTCGATGGCGACGCCGCCGAGGCCACGCATCGGGTCCGCCGCGGCCCTGGTAACGAGCTCGGCGACCTCCTGCGGCGCCAGGGCCTCGAGACGGAAGATCGTCGAACGGGAGATCAACGGCGAGTTGACCTCGAAGAACGGGTTCTCGGTGGTCGCACCGACGAGGATCACGACCCCGTCCTCGACTCCGGGGAGGAGCGCGTCCTGCTGCGCCTTGGTGAAGCGGTGGATCTCGTCGAGGAAGAGCAGAGTGCGCTGGCCGCTCCCGCCCAGCCTGTCCTTCGCTCGTT
This sequence comes from uncultured Acidimicrobiaceae bacterium, assembly GCA_964496825.1. Taxonomy (GTDB): domain Bacteria; phylum Actinomycetota; class Acidimicrobiia; order Spongiisociales; family UBA5794; genus JACZST01. Next base: position 10 of record CAZCBO010000079.1, on the reverse strand, counting down.
GGATGACTGC
>CAZCBO010000078.1:0-11027 GCA_964496825.1 uncultured Acidimicrobiaceae bacterium | reverse complement strand
TCAACCCATCACACCATCCCGCCAGGGACAACGTCCCCGGTTGTCACAGCTAGCCCAACTCAGCGATGCTCAGGGTGACCTCGAGCCCAAGTCGCCCGTAGAGCGCGATCGCGGCGTCGTTGTCGGCGTCGACCCACAACATGGCTCGCTGCGCACCGCGGCGACGCAGGTGGTCGAAGGCAGCCGAGGCGAGGGTCTCGCCGATCCCCCGGCCGCGGACTTCGGGGTCGATCGCCAGCAGGTAGACCTCCCCGTCGCCGTCGGGGTGCAGTTTCGTCCAGCAGAATCCGACGAGACGGCCGTCGTCGAACGCGGTCAGCACGCCGTCGGCATCGAACCACGGCATCGCCCGCAGGGCCTCCAGACGTTCCCGCGTCATCCCCGAGGCTTCGCGGTGGCCCGCAAAGGCCCGGTTGTGCAGCGCGATCAATGCGACATCGTCTGCCGCATCGATGGTGGCGAGGCGAATCTCGGAGGCTTCCCCGGCAGGCGGAAACGCCCCCTCCATGCGCAGCACGCGTCGCAGCTCGCGGTAGCCCACGGCGTCGGCGGCGGTGATCTGCGCGAGGCGCCGGGCCCAGATGCTGTGCGGCGCCATGTCCGGAACCGACGACGCCGCGGCGATGATCGCCGCCTGTTCCAGCGCATCGGTGCGGTGTTCCTGGCCGAGCGCCACCTCGACCGCCCAATGGGGATCGTCACCCTCGTGGAGGGCAGCAACGGAGACGGCGACGAGCTCGCCATCAGCGGACCCCCAGGCGGCGACCCGGGCATCATCGGCACCGCCGAGTCGCACGGCCTTGTGCTCGCTCAACGGCGGGAACCCGTCGGCGGCCGCAACCGACGCGAGAAAGGCCTCGATCACCTCGGCTTCGCGGTCGATCCGATCGAGCGTCACCGACATCTGGTTCCCGGAATCAGGCGATCGCAACCGTATCCTGCCACCCCGTGAGCAGGGTAGGTCTCGTGCTCGGTGGCGGAGGCGTCACCGGCGCCGCATATCTCTTCGGAACGCTGATCGCGCTGCAGACGGCGACCGGTTGGCGCCCCGACGATGCCGAGGTCATCGTGGGAACCTCCTCCGGCGCCTTCGTCGCCGCCATGATCCGCGGCGACGCCATGGACGTGCGGGCGTTGGCCGACGCCGACCTCGCCGACAAGGATCTCGAGGAGTGGCTTCACGACCGTATCTACCGGCGCATCCGGCCCAGGGGCCTGGTGCGATGGGTGAGGAAGGGCATTGCCCCCGCGGTGACGAACCCCGGGGTTGGGCTCGTCCTGGGGAGCCCCGGCCTCTACTGCACCGATCCCATCGCCGAATGGGTCGACGGCGCGCTGGGGCCATTGGCGACGGGGTGGCCGGAAAGGCCGACCGTGATCGTGGCCTACGATCTCGAGGCGCGCCGACGCGTTCCGTTCGGAACCGAGGCGGCGCCCGAACTGGCGCTCAGGGACGCCGTGGCCGCCTCGAGCGCGGTGCCCTTCATCTACGAACCGGTAGAGATCGATGGGCGGTGGTACGTCGACGGTGGCGTCGCCTCCGGCACGAGCCTCGACCTGGTGCTGGGAAGCCCGGATCCCCTCGACCTCGTCATCGTCGTGGCACCGATGGCCGCCACCACCGCAAGGCCCGGGGGCCGCTTCTACGAGGACCTCATGGATCGCGCCGGGCGCGGCACTCTGGCGACCGAGCTCGACCTGGTGCGCAGGACGTGGCCGGACACCGATGTCCTCGTGCTGCGCCCCGACGATCGGGTGCTCGAAGTGTGCCGGCCCAATCTCATGTCGGTCGAGGCCACGATCCCGACCTTCCTGGCCACCCTCCGGTCGATGCGGGACGAACTCGCCCACCCATCGACCTGGAGGGTGCTCTCGGATCACATCGCAGCCCGAGGCGATCTCAGCCGATGAGGACCTTGGCCTTCTCCCTGGCGTACTCCTCGTCGGTGAGCACACCCTTGGCATGCAGGTCGGCCAGGGTGTTGAGCTGCTCGTAAGCCTCGGCGCGGGCTTGCTCGTAGTGCTCGGGCAGGTTCTTGACCTGGAAGGCGGCGATGATCTCCAGGATCCCGAACATGAGCGCACCCAACCCCATGGCGAAGATGATGACGAACAGCGTCGCCGCCTCGTGGTTCCACAGCCAGATGCCGAGCAGCAACGCCAGCACACCCCAGATGACCAGCACCCAGCGTGGCTCCTTCTTCTGGAAGAGACCACCGATGATGTTCAGCGTCCCGCTGACGAGCAGCCACAGCGCCGTCAGACCGGCGATGACCTTCAGGGTTGGATCCGGCCAGGCGAACGTCGCGATGCCAAGGCCGATGGCGGCCGCACCCGACAGCATCAGCCACCACTTGCCGTCCCCGTAGTAGGCGAACGACCCGAACAGTCGGAACGCACCCCACACCAGCAGGAAGATGCCGAAGAAGATCTTCACGGAGTCGGCGTCCCACTCGTTCCAAAACAGGATCCACAACCCGAACAACGTCGACACGATGCCGAAGCCGAGGAACCACCACCATTTCGATGCCAGGTCCTCGACGTACTCGCTCATGTCGGCGTCGAGCTCGGCGAGCGACATTCTTGGATACAAGACGTTCTCCTTCCTCGTTGATGCGCGACCGCGCTCCCCCGTTTTGCCTCCCCTTGGCCGGCTACGTTAGCGGTCCGGCACTTCCCTCCCGAGCTCCCACCAGCGGCTCGAACCGCGCCTGGAAGAACCGCAGCGTTTCGGGCTCGTAGCTGAATCGCAGCCCGCCGATCTCATGCCGGTTTTCGTACACCTCGGCCACCGATTCGGCGGTGACGTCCATGTGTGACTGGGTGTAGACCCGGCGGGGAACGGCCAGCCGGACCAGCTCGAGCTTCGGGCGATGGTTCTCCCCCGTTTCGGGGTCGCGACCCGCGGAGACGATGCCCCGCTCCATGCCTCGCACTCCGGAGTCGACGTAGATCGCAGCGGTGAGGGATTGAGCAGGGAACTGCTCCTGGGGGACGTGCTCGAGGATGACGGCGGCATCGAGGAAGACGCCGTGACCGCCGATCGGCCGCACCAGCGGGATACCGGCCTTGATCAACCGCTGCCCCAGGTATTCGACCTGGCCGACCCGCGCCCGTACGTGGTCGTCGGTCTCCACCATCTCGGTGATCCCTGCGGCGAGGGCCTCCATGTCCCTTCCGGACATCCCGCCGTAGGTGTGCAGGCCCTCGAAGGCGACCAGCAGGGTACGCGCCTTGCGAGCCAGTTCCGGATCGCGCAGGGCGAGGAAGCCGCCGATGTTGACCAGGTTGTCCTTCTTCGATGACACCGTCGCCCCGTCCGAGTACGAGGCGATCTCCCGGACGATCTCGGCGATCGAGCGGTCCTGGTACCCGCCCTCGCGCTGCTGGATGAAGTAGGCGTTCTCGACGGCCCTCGTGGCGTCGAGCATGACCAGGACCCCGTTGGCGGAGCAGTACTCGTAGACCGCGCGCAGGTTCGCCATCGAGGCGGGCTGTCCCCCGGCCATGTTGACGTTGGTCTCGAAGGAGACATAGGGCACCCGGTCGGCGCCGTACTCGTCGACGACCGCGCCGAGCTTGTCCAGGTCGATGTTGCCCTTGAACGGATGCTCGCTCTCGGGTTCGTGCGCCTCGTCGATGATGACGTCGACGAAGGTGCCACCTGCGTACTCCTGGTGGAACCGGGTCGTGGTGAAGTACATGTTGCCGGGAACGACGTCGCCGGGCTCGATCAGGATCTGGCTGAGCAGGTGCTCGGCGCCGCGGCCCTGGTGGGTGGGCACCACCTCCCCGTAGCCGTACACCGTTTGCACCGCGTCGACGAGCTTGTAGAAGCTCCGCGAGCCGGCGTAGGACTCGTCGCCGAGCATCAACGCCGACCATTGCCGGTCCGACATGGCCGACGTACCCGAATCGGTGAGCAAGTCGATGTAGACGTCCTCGCTGCGGAGGAGGAAGGTGTTGTAGCCGGCTTCGGCGATGGCCTCCCGGCGCTCCTCGCGCGTCGTCATGCGGATCGGTTCGACCATCTTGATCTTCCAGGGCTCTGCCCAGCTCTTGGTCATCGCGTTGCTCCTTCCTCGAGGGCCGTGGACAAGTCGAGGATGAGGTCGTCGACGTTCTCGACGCCGACGGAGAGGCGAATCAGCGCATCGTTCACGCCCAGCCGTGCCTTCTCGTCCGGATCGCAGCCGGCATGGGTCATCGTGGCGGGATGCTCGGCCAGGCTCTCGGTGCTGCCGAGGCTGACCGCAAGCCGGATGAGCTGGAGGGCGTCGAGGAACGCAAACGCCTCCGCTTCGCCGCCGTCGATCCAGAACGAGATCATCGCCCCCGGCCCCTCGCACTGGCTCTTGTATGTCTCGTAGGCGGGGTCGCCGGCGTCGAGGAGGCCGAGATAGCCGACCCTGGTCACGAACGGGTGCTCGCTGAGGAAGCGGGCGATGCGCTGGGCGTTCTCGGCCTGGCGGCGCATACGCAGATCGAGGGTCTCGAGGCTGCGCATCATCAGCCATCCCGTCAGCGGGGTGGCCATCGTGCCCATCACCGTGCGCTGTTCGACGATCGGGGCGAGCATCGTCCGGCTGCCCAGCGCGGCACCGGCGATGAGGTCGGAGTGACCTCCGATGTACTTGGTGGCGGAGTAGATCACGATGTCGGCACCGTGGCGGAGCGGGTGCTGCCAGATCGGGCCGAGGAAGGTGTTGTCGACGACGACCGGGACCCGCTTCCCATCGCCGGAGAAGCGGTCGGCGATGCGACGGCCCAACTCGATCGAGAACAGGTCGTTGGTTGGATTCGCCGGCGTCTCCATCAACACCAGCGCCAGATCGTTCGCACCCAGCGCTTCGATGATCTCGTCCTCGGTCATCCCCGGGGACCACTCCACCGACGGAACGCCCCAGCCGGGCAGCACCTCGTTGACGAGGTGATCGGTCCCTCCATAGAGCGGAGCGGTGTGCAACACGGCGCTCCCCGGGTGCAGATAGGCCAGGAGCGTGGTCGTGATAGCCGCCATGCCCGAGGCGAACACCAGCCCGCGCTCGGCGTCGTCCCAGAGCGTGAGCCGATCTTCGAGGATCTCGAGGTCGGGGTTGTTGAGCCGGCTGTAGATCAGCCCGCAGCGCTCGCCCTCCTCGGCTTCTGCCAACCCGTAGGCGAGGGCGAAGTAGCGCTTCCCCTCGGCGGCGGTGCGGAAGGCAAACGTGGAGGTTTGAAAGATTGGGCTCTTCAGGGCTCCCTCGGACCACTCGGGCCGATAGCCGTAGCCCATCATCAAGCTCTCCGGTGCGAGCTGCTCACCCGCTATCGATCCCTCATACTCGTCACGCATAGAAGGCCCCTTCGTTCGACGCTCCGTGCTGTCTGCCGCAGATCTAGGAACAGAGTCGTCTCATTGTCAGGTATCCTTCAGGTATCATCCACGTCAACCGAAGAGAATTCGGATGGAACCCATCCAGCGCCGACTCGATCGAACGGATCGCCGGATCATCGCCGCTTTACAGGACGATGCGCGGCTGTCCAACAAGGCCCTCGCCGCCAGGGTGGGGATCGCCCCGTCGACCTGTTCGGAGCGGTTGAAGCGTCTCGAGGACTCCGGCGTGTTCACGGGGTTTCGCGCCGTGGTCGATCCGGGCGCGCTCGGCATCGGTCTCCAGGCGATGATCGCGGTCCGGCTGCGCCGTCACTCCGCCGAGGAGGTGGAGACGTTCCGGGCTCACGCCACCGCGATGCCGGAGGTGGTGAGCGTGTCCCACGTCACGGGACGCAACGACTTCCTGGTCCACGTCGTGGTGCGCGATGCCGACCACCTGCGCGACCTCGCGGTGAGCGGGTTCACCACGCTGCGCGAGGTCGATCACATCGAGACCTCGCTGATCTACGAGCACCTCGGCAAGGACTCGCTCCCCGACCTGACCGAGATCAGATAGAACGGCTGAGGAAGTCGGCGACGGTATCGGCAAGCCATGGCGCCGAGCGCAGCGCCGGGTCGTTGTGGTCGGCGCCGGGAACCTCGTGCCATTCGGCGCCGGCGGCGTCGGCGATCCTCCTGCTCTGGTCGGCGGGCACGATCGTGTCGGCATCACCGGCGATGACGAGCGTCGGCACACCTTCGACTCTTCCGCCGTTGATGCGCTCGAGGGACGGGTACCGCTCCCGGATCAGCCACGACGGTGCCATCGGATAGTGAAACCTGCCGACGTCGGCGACGGACGTGAACGGGGAAATGAGGACGAGCGCATCGGGCGGATCGGAGACGGCCAACGCGACGGCGACGGCAGCGCCGAGCGATTCGCCGAGATAGACGACCGGGCGCCCGGGTGCCAGTTCCTCGGCGAGTTCCGCCGCAGCCAGGGCATCTGCGGTGAGTCCCTGCTCACCGGGCGTTCCCGGGTTTCCCCCGTACCCCCGGTAGTCGACGAGCAGCACATCGAATCCCCGGGAGGCGAGGGCATCACCGAGCGGGACCCGGCCCGCCCGATTGCCACCGTTGCCGTGGTACACGATGACCAGCGGAGCCTCGTCGGCATCTCCGGCTCTGTGCCAGCCCGTCAGCTCGAGGTCACGACCGGGGATGACCAGCTCGGTCCAGCCGGCCGGAGGCGGCCCAGGATCTCCCTCGGGGAAATACAGCAGGCGGCGTTGCTGCGTCCAGGCCAGACCGAGGAGCACCGCGACCACGCCCGCCAACCCGGCGAGGAAGTAGGTCAACTTCATCTGCGTACGGTACGCGAGACTGGCAGCATGACGATCGACCTCGTCGCCCTCGCCGTCCTGGCAGCGCTCATCGTGTTCGCCGCGGTGCTCGGTGCCGCCGAGGCCGCGCTGCTGCGTGCCTCCCGGGTCCGGGTCGAAGTGCGGGCTGGCGAGGGAGAACGGGGAGCGCGCCGGCTGCTCCCGCTCCTCGACGATCTGCCGAGGGTGGTCAATACGATCCTGCTCGTCGTCCTGCTCGTCCAGATCGGTGCCGCCACCCTCGCCGGATGGCTGGCGGCCCGCTACTTCGGCAACCTCGGCATCACGCTCACGTCCATCGCGCTCACCGCGGTTCTCTTCGTCTACGCCGAGTCGATTCCGAAGACGTTCGCGGTCCATCATCCGGTTCGAGTCGCCGAAGCGACCGCACCCCTGATCCGCTTCCTCGCCATCGTCCTTCGGCCGATCGTGTCGGCACTGGTGTGGCTCTCCGATCTGCAGGCGCCGGGACGCGGCGTCGCCACCCCCACCGGATTCAGCGAACAGGAGCTCGTGCACCTGGCCAAGGACGCCGCGGCGGCAGGACGCATCGAGTCCACCGACCTCGATCTGATCGAGCGGGCGTTTGCGCTCGGCGACCTGCAGGTGGACAAGATCCTGGTGCCGCGCACCGACGTCGTCGGCATTCCCGCCGACGCCACCGCCGCCGAGGCCCTCGATGTTGCCAACCGAGCCGGGCACCGCCGATTACCCGTGTACGACGGTGACCTCGACACCGTGATCGGCATCGTGCTGCTGAGGGATCTCGCCGCGGCGGCCCTCGCGGACCCGGAACAGCCGGCGCGGGCAGTCGCTCGCCCCGAGCTCCTGGTCCCGGAGACGCGCCGGGTGGTCGATCTGCTCCGTGACATGCAGTCGTCGGGAACTCATCTGGCCGTGGTCGTCGACGAGCACGGCGGCACCGAGGGCGTCGTGACCGTCGAGGATGTCGTCGCCGAACTCGTCGGCGACATCGCCGAGCCCGAGCCCCGACCCGAGCCGGTGATCTACCGCGTTGGTCCGGGCCGGTGGCGAGCCGACGCCGCAGTGTCCGTCGACGAGCTGGCAGCCGAAACGGGTGCCGAGGTCCCCAGCGGTGACTGGAACACGGTCGGCGGCCTGGTCACCGGGATCGCCGGCCGCATCCCCCAGGCGGGCGAGGTCGTCGAGGTCGACGGGCTCAGCTTCCGTGTTCTCGAGGCTCTCCCCCAGCGGCTGGTCTCGGTTGAAATCGCCGAACGCGCTTAGCCGCCGATTCGTTCGTCCCCGAGCAGGTAGCGCGGCCCTGATCCGTGATCGGCGATGGTGTCGGACGGGTTGAAGATCGCACACGATCGCAGCGAGAGGCAGCCACAGCCGATGCAATCGGTGAGCTCATCCCGCAGGAGTTCGAGGTCGGCGATCTGGGTGTCGAGCCGCTTGCGCCAGGACCGGGAGAGCCGCTGCCAGTCGCCCTTGTTCGGTGTTCGATCGTGGGGCAGCGTTTCCAGCGCTTCGGCGACCTCGGCGAGGGACAGGCCCACCGCTTGCGCCGCTCGCAGCAACGCAACCCTGCGCAGCGTGGCGCGACGGTAGCGACGCTGGTTGCCTTCGGATCGTCCGGACTCGATGAGCCCCTTCGTCTCGTAGAAACGCAGCGCAGAAGTGGCCACGCCTGCCCGCTCCGCAAGCTCTCCGATCGTCAGCCATTCGGTGCTCATCACAGCTCCAGAACGCACTTGACTTCAAGTTTACTTCAAGTTGTACGGTGCGGACACGCCACCTGGAGAGGAGCACACATGGGCCACAACCTCACCCTCGACCGGTCGTCCCGGTCCGTCGTCACCCGCATGGAGCACGTCCATCTTGCGGTCGCCGATCTCGACCGCAGCATCGACTGGTACGAAACGGTCTTCGGGTTCTCGATGCGGTGGACCGATGGGCACACCGCCCACGTCGGCACCGACCGGTTCTATGTGGCCATGACCGCGCACGCGGGATTGCCGCCCTCGCCGCCGAACGGCGCGGGTACGGCAAGGATCGCCCACTTTGCCTTCACCACGCCGGATCTCGACGCCTTTGCCGAGCGGCTCACCACCGCCGGGATCACGAGCGTCGGTGAGGCGAGCCGGGTCGAGGGTGATGCCATCTACCTCGACGATCCCGACGGCAACAACATCGAGGTCGTCGGCTACACCGACGGGTACATCTACGCCTGAGACTGCGCGCCCAGCTGGGTCCTGAGCACCGCGGGGTCGCCGGTCGGCAGGCTGCAGACCTGCTGCTCGCACAGATACGCCAGGGTCGAGCCATCTGCCGCTCGATCGGTGAACAGCGGCAGCGGCTCGACACCCGCCGCCGAGGGGGCGAGCACGACCTCGGGATGGAATCGCTCCCAGTAGAGAGCGGTGAGTTGGGGCCATTCCGGCCCGATGACCGCGAGTTCCCGCATCCGGGCTGCCGAATGGAGCACCGAGAGGTGGTGTCCCACCATCGAGGGGTATTGCTCGAGCAGCAGCCCGGCCGCTCGGAGGGTCTTCTCGGCCCGCTGCCGCAGGTCGGTGCGGCCCGTGTATCCGGCCAGCATCAGCATGGCTTCGGCGGCCAGCGCGTTCCCGGAGGGAAGGGGGTTGTCCATCTGGCTCTTCGGGCGCTTGATCAGCCCTTCGGAGTCGACCGCGGTGTCGAAATAGCCACCACGGGGGTCACCGAAGCGCTCCTCGATCGCCAGCGAGAGGTCGCTGCCGATCTCGTACCAGCGGTACTCGCCGGTGGCGGCATAGAGCGCCAGCATCCCGAGCGCCACGGCACCGAAGTCGTCCAGGAATCCGGGGACCGAGGTCTTGCCTTCGCGCCATGACCGCATCAGCGTCCCGTCGTCGATCAGGTGCCCGGCGAGGAACGAGGCCCCGGCGCGAGCCGCCTCGAGGTAGCGCGCCTCACCGAGGGCTGCTCCTGCCTCGGCGAGGGCCCTGAGGGCCAGGCCGTTCCATGCGGCCACCACCTTGTCGTCCCGACCCGGCCGCACCCGGGTGTTGCGATGCTCCAGCAAGCGGCGTCGGATCGACTCGATCTCGGCCGTCCACGGGGCACCGGTGGGCCGATGGAGCACGTTCGTCCCTTCGAAGTTGCCCTGCTCGGTGACTCCGAAGAAGCGCGCCGCCACGTCTGCGTCGGTGCCGAGGACGTCGTCCAGCTCCGAGCGGGACCACACGTAGAACTTGCCCTCGGCCCCTTCGGAATCGGCGTCCTCGGCCGAGAAGAAGCCTCCATCGGGGTGCCTGAGGTCGGCGATCAGGTAATCGAGCGTGCTGCGGGCGACGTCGACGAATCGATCCTCGCCCAGCTCGATCCCTGCCCAGAGGTAGAGCCGGGCGAGCTGGGCATTGTCGTAGAGCATCTTCTCGAAATGTGGGACCAGCCAGGTGGCGTCGACGGAGTACCGGGCGAATCCGCCGCCGAGCTGGTCGTGGATGCCGCCGTCGGCCATGGCGAGCAGGGTCTTGTGCAGCATGGCGCCCGCCTCGAACGCCCAGTCTTCGCCGTGGATGCGCAGCAGGAATTCCAGCACCGGCTCCTGGGGGAACTTCGGCGCCCCGCCGAAACCCCCATGCACCGGATCGAAGTTCTGCTGGAGCGACCGGTACGCCGCCTCGAGCGCCCGGCCGTCCGGGGTCTCCGTGGCCACCGGCATGGAGCGGTTGACGGCAGCCGTCAGGCGCCCGGCCTGCTCGACGAGTTCCTCGTTGCGGTGCTCCCATGCATCGACGATCCCGCCCAGCACCCGCCGGAACGAGGGCATCCCGTGGCGCTCCTCCTTCGGGAAGTAGGTGCCGGCGTAGAACGGCTCCCCGTCAGGGGTCAACCACACGGTCATCGGCCACCCACCGTGCCCAGTCATCGCCTGGACGGCCTCCATGTAGATCGAGTCGACGTCGGGCCGTTCCTCGCGGTCGACCTTGACGTTGACGAAGTGCTCGTTCATGTAGGCGGCCGTCTCCTCATCCTCGAACGACTCGTGGGCCATCACATGGCACCAATGACACGACGAGTAGCCGACCGAGAGCAGAACTGGCACGTCCCGCTCCACGGCGGCGGCGAACGCCTCCGGGCCCCACTCGTGCCAGTCGACCGGGTTGTCCGCGTGCTGGCGCAGGTACGGGGAGGTCGACGCGGCGAGACGGTTCGGCATGGTCTCACCGTACCGGTCCGCCCGCCGGACCCTCCCGGGGCGGCCGCCCCGGTGCTCTCGTGTGCCGGGCCCTCAGACCCCGGTGGAGACCTCCGGCCTCCGCCAGGGCACCCCGATC
>CAZCBO010000077.1:0-11060 GCA_964496825.1 uncultured Acidimicrobiaceae bacterium | reverse complement strand
GGCATGGCCTACGGCGTCTGGCTGGCGATGGACAGGAGCCGCGCCTTCGCCGCCATGCTGCCGATCGGTCTCGTTGCGCTGGCCGGATTCGTCGTGGTGCGTGCCCTCGACGGCTTCGGCAACGTGCTCCCCCGCCAGACCGATGATGCAATCGGCTTCCTCAACGTCGTCAAGTATCCGCCTTCGATTGTGTTCGTGCTCATGACCCTGGGCCTCGGCCTGGTCCTCACCTGGATCTTCTGGCGGATGCTGGGACGATGGCCCAACTCTCTGCGGATCCTCATCGTCTACGGCCGCGTACCACTGTTCTTCTACCTCGTGCACCTCTGGCTGTATGCCCTCCTCGGCCGCCTCATCGACCCCGGCGGGATCGGGGTCGGAATCGGGTTCTTTGCGACGTGGCTCCTCGGCCTGGCCCTGCTCTACCCGGCGTGCCTGTGGTACGGCCGGTTCAAGGCGTCGCGCCCGCTGGGCTCGCCCCTGCGTATGCTGTGAGCGGTAGCCTCAGACGGATCGAAGGGAGGTGAGCCGTGCCGACGAGGGACCAAGCCGAAGCCTGGAGCGAGGCCTACCGGCGGGCCTGGGAAGACGCGAACAGCGAGGGGGCCGCAGCCCTGTTCTCCGAAGACGCGCATTACCGCTCGAACATCTTCGAGGAGCCCCACGCCGGGCGCGATGGGATCCGGGCCTATTGGTCGGGCGTCACCGCGGCACAGTCCGACGTGACGGTTCGCATGGGATCCCCGTTCGTCGATGGAGACCGGGTGGTGGTCGAGTTCTGGACGACGATGCTGGTCGACGGCGAACCCCTCACGCTTCCCGGTTCGCTGCTGCTCCGCTTCGACGACCAGGGTCTCTGCGCCGACCTGCGCGAGTACTGGACGACCCTGCCGGAGCTGCGCGAACCGCCGCAGGGCTGGGGCGAGTAGCGCACGTTTTCTGTCGCAGGCGATCCGTACGGTGGTCCGTGTATCTCGAGGGGGAGCACCATGGACGCTCAGGCCTGGATCGACCAACACGACGCCTTCATCGTCGAGACGGTTCGCCGCTACGGCTGGTACATCGCCTACGTGGGCGGGGGCGAGTGCTGCCGCCCCGGATGCAACGGAGGCGACGCCGACGACCTCCCCTTCGCCTACACCGTTGGACTGTTCGGTCTGGGCCATCCCGAGCTACTGATCTTCGGGGTCGACCCGGCCACCGCCTCGAACGTCCTCAACAGCCTCGGCGACGAGGTCAGGGACGGGGCGCCGATGATGCCCGGCCAGCTCCTCGGTTTTGACGAGTGGTCGCACCGCATCGTCCCCGAGGTCGTTCCCAATCCGGGAGACATCGTCTTCGAAGCCAACCGCTTCTACGACCGACCGTCGGAGCATTCGGTCCCGGTGCTCCAGCTCACCTACGACGACGAAGCCGGCCGCTTCCCGTGGGACGACGGCTACGCCACCCCGGAGCTGCAGCCGCGGCCGGGGAGGTTCCGGGCGTGAAAGGGCCTGGCATCATGAGCCCCGATGCGGCAGGTCGACACTCCGGTCCGCGACCTCCTCGGCGAGGGCCCGGTCTGGGACGCCACCGAACAGGTGCTGTGGTGGGTCGACATCGCCGGCGAGGGGTTGCGGCGTCTTCGACCGTCGACCGGGGCCGTTGACTTCTGCGAATTGCCCGAGCCGGTCGGGTCGGTGGCTCCAATGGTGTCAGGCGGCACGGCGGCTGGGAAGACGTTGCGCCGTACGTCGCGACAAAGGGTGCGATCGTGGCCCTGACCCGGGCGCTGGCCACCGAGCTGGGCCGGTACGAGATCCGCGTCAACGCCGTGGCTCCGGGGGCGTTTCCGACGGCGGCCGAGCGTGCCCAGCACGACGACCTGGCCGCCTACGAACGGCGCATCCTCGAGTCACAGGCGCTGCCCCGACGCGGGACCCTCGAGGAGGTGGCCGCCTCCGTCGCCTTCCCCGCCGGCCCCGAGGCTTCGTTCATCACCGGCCAGACCCTCAACGTGGACGGCGGCTGGATCATGGCGTAGCCGCGAGCCGCTGCGCCATTAGGAGTGGAGGCGGGGTCATACTTCCGCCGTGAGCGTGATGCATCCGACACGCCCCGCCGAGGCGTTCGAGCGATTCCTCGCCGAGGACGCGCCGGCCAGCAGGACCCGGCCAGAGTGGACCGAGGACGACGGGCCGATGCCGGCCCTCTATCTGAGTCATGGTGCTCCGCCCGTCTTCGACGACGCGCACTGGATGGGTCAGCTGTTCGGCTGGTCGCTGTCCATGCCGAAGCCCAGGGCGATCCTCATCGTCAGCGCCCACTGGGAGTGGGCTCCGCTGAGCCTCTCGTCGCCGAGGGCCGGCACCCTGTTGGTGTACGACTTCGGCGGGTTTGCGCCGGTCTACTACACGATGACCTACCCGACCCCCGACGCATCGAGTCTGGCCGAGCGGGTTGCCGCGATGATGCCCGACACCGAATCCGTGTATCAGCACCAATCTCGAGGCCTCGACCACGGCGCGTGGGTGCCGCTCAAAGTCATGTATCCCTACGCCGACGTCCCCGTCCTGCAATTGAGCATGCCGACCCACGATCCGCAACGGCTCTTCGAGCTGGGGCGACGGCTCCGCCCGCTCAGGGACGAGGGTGTGCTGATCATCGGTTCGGGCTTCATGACCCACGGGCTGCGGTATGCCACCCGGGAGATGTTCGAGGAGAACCGGATACCAGGATGGTCGGCCGAATTCGACGCCTGGGTCGCCGACGCCCTCGACCGCGGCGACCTCGACACCCTCGCCGGCTTCGACCGGGCGCCCGGCATGCCCTACGCCCACCCCACCGTCGAGCACTTCACGCCGCTGTTCATCACCATCGGTGCGGCTACCGACCCCGAAGCGCCGCCGACGACGGTGATCGACGACTTCCAGTTCGGCTTCGCCAAGCGGTCCGTTCAGTACGCCTAGGCCCGTCCCAGCTGCAGGCGGATGAGCGAGATTCGATCGTCGAGCATCTCGCGGAGGAGCCGAGCCCGATCGGCGGCTTCGTCGACCTCGAGCAGCCGTTGGAGGTCGAGGGGTTGGAGCCAGGAGCGTTGAGCGATCTGATAGACCGCAGGGACGGGATCGCCGTCGATCTCGGGAAGCCCTTCCCCGGTGTCGATCCCGAGTTCGGCGAGGATCGCCGTCATCGTGGCGAGCCGCTCCCGGCACGCTGCGATCAGCTCGCCGCCGGTCCATGCCGTCTCCGGAAGATCCGTCACCAATGCACGGGGGTAGGGATCGTCGTCGAGCCATTCGTCGACGCGGATGCGATGGGAGCCCGAGGCGACGACGAAACGGCCCACCGGACCGGCTCGCATCGTTGTGGCCCGGGCCGCCGTGCCGACGTCGAACCGCCGGTCGCCGCCGCCCACTTCCGATCCGCGTTCGATGAGCACGATGCCGAAGGCCTCGTCGTTGAGGACGACGTCGTCGTAGAACCGGAGGTACCGCGGCTCGAAGAGATACAAGGACATGGCGGTGCCGGGGAGCAGCACCGAACCCAGCGGAAACATCGCCAGCTCGCGCGGCACGGCCCTCACCCGCTCGAAGGTACCAGGCGCAGAAGCCCGCCCATCAAGTCGGGGCGTTTGCCCCTACTCCGCAGCAGGCCCGCAGCGGGACGATCAGACCGCACCGAACCAGGAGAATCTCGTGGCAACAGATCCCGCAGCCGCGCCGCGCTGGACGCCGGCGCCGTGGCTCAACCGAATGATGACGGTGATGCTGAGGACCCCCGGGCTCCAGCGCGTGGTGGGAAGAACCACCGCTCTGCTCACCTTCTCGGGCCGCAAGTCCGGCCGGCAGATCACAGCTCCGGTGTCGTATCTGAGATACGGTGACCAGGTGCTCACCACGGGCCACCGCACCCGACAGTGGTGGCGCAATCTCGTCGACAACCCCGACGTGGTGGTCAGGCTGGCCGGGACGGACTACCGGGGCGTCGCCTCGGTGATGGATGATCCGGACAATGCCCTGGACGACTTCGTGACCTATCTCGAAGCACAGCCTGTGGTAGCACGGCTCTCAGATGTCGCACTGGACGATGACGGGCGAGCCGACCGTGCGGCGGCGCGAGCGGCGCTCGAGTACACGGTGATGGTGAGCATCAAGCTCGACACCTGACCAGGGGACAACGAGAACCCGTCGCCCGATACGCTCCGATCCGATGAGCGCGATCGAGCTCGTTCCTGCGCGGTTCGTCGAAAGGCCGAATCGCTTCGTCGTGCGGGCTCGCCTCGAGGACGGAGCAGTGGTCGAGGCATACCTTCCGAACACGGGGCGGCTCGTTCACCTCACCGAGCCCGGGCGCCCGTTCCTCCTGCGCCGGGACGGCGGACCGCCTCGCCGCACCGACTACACCGCGGTCCGAGCGTGGGACGGTTGCTGGGTGGCCCTGGAGGCCGGTCGCGCACCTCGGCTCCTGACGGAGTGGCTCGCCGCGGGCAACCCCCTGCCGGGTCATGGGCCGATCGTGAGCATCGAACACGAGGTGCCGGTCGGCCAGCATCGGCTCGACCTACGGCTGATCGCGCGCGACGGGACCACCGTCTGGGTCGAGGTCAAGTCGGGCGGGCGCGCCACGGAAGGCGTGGGCCTCCTCTCGCGGACGCCGTCGTCCCGCGGCGTCGCCCATCTGGCCCTGCTGGAGCGACTCGCGGAGGGAGGCGAGGCGGCGGCCGTCGCCTTTGTTCTCCAGCGCCCGGACGTGCGGGCGCTTCGCGTCGGGGGAGACGCCGATCCGGACTGGATCGCGGCGGTCCAATCGGCCGATGCCGCCGGTGTCGAGGTGTTGGCGTTCGGATGTGCCGTCACCGAAACCGTTGTGGCCGTCGATCGAGAGCTAGCGATCCTGTGGGAGGACGGCCGACCCGGCATCGCCCCATGACCGATCTGCCTCAGCCTCGCGCGGCCGGGGATGGCGTCGGCATGCTCGACGAGAGCGAGTTACTCCCAGCGGACGACGATCTCGCTCTCGACACCGGGCAGCGGCAGCGACGCCGCCTCAGCCACCACCGCATCGCGGGCAGCGCGGGAGAGCCGATGCCACGGTTCGATCGTCACCTTCGCGTCCGCCCGCCGCCAGGTTCCAACGATCTCGCCGTCGACCAGCACGGCGCCCGGCCACACCCGGGAGGTCCAGAGGAGTGGGCGATATTCGGCTTCGGGGACCATGAGCTCGCGATCGGTACCCCAGAGGAGGAAATACGCGTCGCCGCTCGGGAGGAGCCGGGCGGGGGCCGCCCGCCCCGGGGCGGCACGAAAGGCCGGTTCATCGCGGGTCAGGATCCACGCCTCGTCGATGGGGGTGCGCACCGGGGTCAACCATCCGCCGAGCGCGTCGAATGCGGCAATGCCCTGCCGCGTACTGATTCCTGCCCACTTCGCAAAGGTGTCGGGAGTCGTCGGGCCGAAGATGCGGAGGTACCTGCGGGCAAGTTCGAGGCGGGCGTCGACAGGGTCGACCTCGGGGGGTGGCACCGTCCAGATGACCGGCCGTCGGGCTCCATCCCACCGCATCACGACCCGGCCGGTGGGCGCGGCGTATCGAAGCTGATTTGGCGATACGCCGAGGGCGCGTCCAGCTTCGCTGTAGGACATCCTCCGGCCGTCGAGGAAGGTCTCCAGACGATTGGCCAGGTCTTCGCCGAGTTCCCGCTTCGCACCCGCCTCGCGCAGCCTGCCCAACGAGAAAACCGCAAGGTCCTGCGCCGGCACCACGTATGCGCTGAACCGCGGCCCCCAGAGCTGCACGAGCGAGGGATCCTCCCAAATGGTGGGGTCAGCCCCCTCGACGCGGGCGTGGATGGAGAGGAGGGCGGCGCGCGGCATGCTGTCCTGCAGGCCCGCCCAGGCCGCACGGCGCAGCGAGCGCTTTCCGCGCGGGAGCCGCTCGTCGAGCGCACCGACCCGTCTTCGAAAGGCGAGGATCTGCTCCCGCCTCAGATCGAGCCGCACGGTCTTCATGGGGAACGCATCGTACGAGTGGCCGAGCGGCCTCAGCGCTCCAATCCCCCACGATCCCACCCGGCGGCGTCCGCCGCCGCCTCGTAGGTGGTGTGGAGGAACTCGAGCAGGGCCGCATCGGGATCGACCGCGGTCCGGACCGCCTCATAGGGCAGGAGGAACTCACCGAAGGCGTCATCGAACCGTGCCGGGGTCGGGGCAACCGGCCGCTCACGGTATCCCTCGGGCTCGGGGTAGAGAAAGGCATAGAAGTTCCCCTCACCATCCGGTCCGGGCCAGTACCCCGCGCTGTTGACCTCGTGGGAGTAGGCCTCCAGCATGACGTGTGGGCCCAGGTTGGCGACGTCCCCCTGATAGGGCGGCGCCGGGCGGCCCGAGAACTGCGTGATGGCGAGATCGAATCCACCCCAGTAGAACTGGACCGGGCTGGCCTTTCCGAGGAACCCGGCTCGAAACTGCTCGAACACGCCCGTCATGTGGATGAGTGCCCGCCAGAACCGCTCCACCGACCCTTGGTCGTAGGCGGCATGGACGTGATCCTGCTCGAAGGGGATGGCACCCCTGATTTCGACCGGCATGGGCCAGATCGGTGTCGCCACGCCGAGATCGTCGAGCACGGCCATCAGGTCGGCGTAGAAGTCGGCGACCGTCTGCGGGGTAAGGGGCATCGTCCGTTGTGCCCCCGAGTCCACGGCGACGACCAGGTGGTGGTCGATGAAGTCGAAATCGATCTGGAAGCCGCCGGCGCCGGTCGGCATCAATCCGGTCGACAGCCCCCGAGCCGTCACGGTGAGCGGCACGTTCCACCAGTGCGAGATCAGCGGGGTCCTGGCCAGCCGAATCTTCCCGACGATCTGGGTCCAGAGATGCAACGTATCGCGGGTCTCTTGCCAATCCGCGACCGGCAGCGCCGGCCACGGTGATCGCTCATCACGGGACTCACTCACGGGGAGGATCGTAGAAGACGCGCACGCCACATGACCTCTTGGAGGGGCTCGCCTGCCGCGAAGGAGCTGATCCACGGTATGGTCAAGGGAGTTCGGGCGAAGAGGGCAGGGATGTCTCCGCGACTTCAGCCCGGGTCATGGTCGCACTGGCGAACGCAGCTCCCAACGCTGCTCCGCAGCGGCCGCCTGGAAGTTCAGGGCATATCGGCGACCATACCGGTCTCGGTGGTTGCCGCCGTGCTGGTCGGCATGATGTGGACCGGGGTCACGGTTGGGACCGTCGGCCTGCTGTCCTTCGTGTCCGCAGGGCCGCCGCGGGCGCTGGCGACGCTCCAGTTCGACGCCGAGGAGCTGTCCTTCGGCGGGGTTGCCACCGGCGGTAGCGCGACGATGGGCCTCGCCGTCACCAACGGCGGCTCGGAAGAGGGCCCCTCCATCACGATCGATCAGATCACGGTGACCGGCCCTGACGCGTCGTTGTTCACGGTGGTGTCGGGTAGTGGTGCCGTCATCACAACCGGGGAGGACACGGTGATCACCGTGGCATTCTCTCCTCAGTCAACCGGTCGCAAGACCGCCCAGCTCGAAGTCTTCCACTCCGGCACGGACTCGCCGAGCCGCGTCGCCCTCAGCGGTCGAGGCGCCGCGGTCGTTCGGGTCAACGCAGGCGGCCCCGAGATACCCGATGCGCCCGCGTGGAGTGACGACCGGGCATTCGTCGAGGGCGCGAGCAGTACCGGAGTCGACGATGGCGCCATCAGCATCTCGCTCTCACATCCGTCCATACCCATCGACACGCCCGACGACCTTTTTCGATCCGCGCGGGTCAGCGAGACGTCGTCCCTGGAGTACCGCTTCCCGGTCGGGCCGGGTCGCTACGAGGTACGTCTCTACTTCGGCGCCCTCCCCGATACGGAGCGGGCCCCGCTGCTCGATGTGACGGTGAATGAGGAATTGGCCGTGCCGCTGCTCAACGTCAGGCGTGTTGCCGGTGACGACGGCGGAGTGATGGTGCCGATCCTCGTCGAATCGAGCGGCGAAACCCTCTCGGTGGAGATCCGCACCTTGCTCGGCAGACCCTGGGTCAACGCCATCGAGGTCGTCGACGTCACCCAGTCGGAGGGACCGCGACTCGCTGCGCCGGCGCTGATAGACGTCGGTCCGGTCCAGGTGTCGTCGACACGATCGACGGACCTCGTCATCCAAAACGTCGGCGACCGCCTCGCCGACCCGACACTCGTCATCGCGACGCCGACGATCAACCCCGGAACCGACTTCGACCTGGCCACCCTCGGCGCCACCGCCATCGGCCATGGCAACGCGGCGCAGGGCAGCCTCTCCTTCACACCGCAAGCGATCGGGCCCAGGCAGACTGTCGTGACCGTCGAACACAATGCGCCGGGCGGGACCTCCCAGGGCATCGACGTGACGGGCTTCGGCTGGCGCGCCACCGACGACACGGCACAGACCAGCGAGGAGCAGTCGGTGGTGATCGCCGTGCTGGCCAACGACGGGGACGGAACGGGCGCCTTCCTGACCGTCACCGGCGTCGGAGGGGCGGCCAACGGCGTGGCGACCACCGATGGCCTGAACGTTACCTACCGGCCCAGGCCGAACTTCAACGGTCGGGACACGTTCACGTACACCGTGCAAGACGGCAACGGAGCCGTCGCCGACGCCGCGATCACGGTGACGGTTGGAGGTGTCAACGATCCGCCCCTGGCCAACGCAAACGGGCCCTACACCGGGATTGTCGGAATACCTGTGGAGTTCAGCGCGGATGGATCAACCGATCCGGACGGCACGCTCGTGCGGTACGACTGGAGCTTCGGGGACGGCGCCTCGTCGGCTTCGAACCGTCCCTCCCACGTCTATACCCAGCCCGGCCTCTACACGGCCGTCTTGACGGTGACAGACGATGGTGGAGCGACGGACACGGCATCCACCACCGTCCGCATCGACGCAAGCCTCACGGTGACGGTGACCGGAAACGCCTACGGCTCGGTGACCTCCACCCCGCCCGGAATCACCTGTCCCGGGGACTGTGCCGAGCCCTACCCCACCGGCACCACCGTCACCCTGACCGCCACCCCCGCCCCCGGTGCCACCTTCACCGGCTGGTCCGGTGCCTGCACCGGGACCGGGACCTGCGTGCTCTCGATGAGCCAGGCCCGAACCGTCACCGCCACCTTCACCCCCACGACGCATCAACTGTCGGTCACGGTCGACGGGTCGGGGTCGGTGACGTTGGACCCACCGGGTACGACCTGCTCGTCGCGTTGTGCAGAGACGTACCTGGAAGGTACCAGCGTCACCCTGACCGCCACCCCCGCCCCTGGTGCCATCTTCACCGGCTGGTCCGGTGCCTGCACCGGGACCGGGACCTGCGTGGTCTCGATGAGCCAGGCCCGAACCATCGCCGCCACCTTCCTCACCACATACCAGCTGTCGGTCGCGGTGAACCCCATTGGGGCGGGATCGGTGACTTCGTCACCGGCTGGAATCAGTTGCCCAGGGGACTGCCTGGAGACCTACGTGGCTGGCACCGCGGTGACGTTGACCGCGACTCCCGCGGACGGATTCACCTTCGCCGGCTGGAGCACCTGCCCGGGCCAGAGCCGCACATGCAAGGTCACCATGGCCGGGCCGCGATCCGTCGTTGCATTCTTCGCAGGAGGATCGGACGGCTGATAGGGCACGCCCCAGCGGCGGTAGCGAGCCGGCCTCACTTGGACCTGGTGGCCGGCAGCCAACCGGGCTCGGGCTCACCGAACGTGCTCAGCAGATAGTCACGCGAGTCTTCGACCGCCCGGCGAGGCCCGTCGAGCGAGGCCTTCAGCTGTAAGTTCTCCTTGAGTGGCTCGCCATCGACGAGGACGGTCTTGACGTTCGACACGTCTGCGGCGCAGACGACGGCGCCCACCGGGTCGATGATCGGGGCGACGTTCACCGCCGACCCATCGAGGATGACGACGTCGGCCTTCTTGCCAGGGGTGAGCGACCCGGTGCGGTCGGCGATGCCGGCCACCTCGGCGCCACCGATGGTCCCCCACGACAACGCCTGCCGTGAGGTGATGAGACCCGGCGATGGCTCCAGGCCGTCGAGGTCGTCCTCCCAGGCCGCCTGGTGGGCAAGCCCGCGTTCCGATCCGAAGACGGCGCGCATCTGGGTGAATTGGTCGGCCGGTGCCGTGGTTGCCACGTCCGACGAGAGCCCAACCGGGATGCCGTATTCCTCTGCGGTGGCGGCCGGCGCCCACCCGTGCCCCATCTGGATCTCGATCTGCGGGGCCAGGCTCGCATTGCCCCCGGAGTCGGCGACGAGCTGCCACTCCTCGTCGGTGAGATGCGACGAGTGGACGTAGGTGGTTCCGGGATAGAGCAGGTCCATGTCCCGCAACGCGGTGACCTGGCCCTTCGTATAGCCGAACCGGTCCATCCCGACGTGCACGGTGATGTCGATACCGAGCTCCTTGGCCAGCTCCCAGTCGTGCTGCACTACCTCGGGCTTGCAGAAACCGGGTCCTCGAGTGGCGAGGCCCATCGTGACCCGGCCCTCCTCGGAACTGAAATACTGCGACCGCAGCCGACGGGCCTCGTCGCCGTCCGAGGTCAACACGCTGCCGGTGTAGTCCGGGCCGAACCACCAGTCGACGAGGGACGTGTTGGGGAAGCCGTACGCAAAGACCGACCTGATGCCGCTCTCGCTGAGGGCGTTGACGGAGGCGTCGGCGTGATCGGGCGTGTTCATGATGTGCGCCCAATCGACGAGCGTGGTGATGCCGGCGTTGATGCACTCGAGTGCACCCCAGAGCGTCGCAGAGTGCACGTCCTCCGGCCGGTAGTGCGGGGCAAACTTGTCGAGGATCGCGCTGAAGTAGGTGATGAGGGCGTAATCGGGGGCACAGGTGCGGATACACGTCTCCCACGTGTGCCGATGGGTATCGACGAAGCCGGGGATGACGATGTCGCCGGCGGCGTCGATGACCCTGGCGTCGTCGGCATCGAGGTCGGCGCCGACCGCGGTGATCGTGTCGCCCTCGACGAGCACGTCAGCGTTCGGCAGCTCGCCGAGCTGGGGATCAAGGGTGGTGTATTCGGCTATCCGGAGAGGTCGGAGGTC
>CAZCBO010000076.1:0-11123 GCA_964496825.1 uncultured Acidimicrobiaceae bacterium | reverse complement strand
CTACGGTCGCGGTGCTGTCTGGATTCCGGTGCCGTCTTGACCGCCTCGACCGAGATCTCTGCGATCAGCGAGATCGTCGCTGAGAGGTCGTCGCATCGCTGCTCTATGTTTTGCAGCCGTACGATGAGCGCGTCGTGTTCGGCCTCGGCTTTCGCCAGTCGCCCCGCCGCGTCGGACTGAGCGGTGCGGAGCCGCTCGTCGGCTGCGTTCAGGAGCCTCTCGCTTTCTCGTAGCGTCGCAGCGAGTGTCAAGCACGAGACTTCTTCTCGGGCATCGCGCAATTGCTGATCGAGCGCCATCCTGCGCGAACGTGCGGTGTCGAACCGCTGCGCCAGGACCGCTTCCTCGTCGGCGGCTCGCCTCAGTTCGGCTTCGAGCGCGGTGATCCGATGCTCAATATCCGCACGATCCACCACGACGGTTCCCCCTCCTCCAGAGACCAGCACTGACCACCTCTCCCCTCCAAGGACCAGGCGAGTCTCATTGCCACGGTATCAGCCGATTGGCCGCGGCGTGAAGGCTGAAAACCGGGTGATCGAAAGGACTAGCCCGCGACCCGGCTACCACGAGGGTGCCCGATACTCGCCGATCTCGCATCCTCGACCTCGCTTTGGGCTCTGACTGACGCTCGGGGGAACAGTGCACGAGCCGTTTCAGAAAGCAGGGTCGATTGGCCGACACAATTTGGATGGAAACCAAGTCCCTCAGAGATCGACTCGGGTCCGACCGGCTCGGTGATAAGAACATGGGTTCGGTCCGACTGGTCTCTCAGCGCGAGTCGACGCTGCGCGGCCTCATCGAGGAGGCACGCTTTCTTCTTCGAACGGATCGCTCGTTTCGGATCGTCGTGGTCTTGGGCATCGTGCTCACCGTGTTCCTGTTCGGTCTCATTGTCGGGAAGGCAGTCTCCGCAGCACCGGTCGAGGAGGCTGCTCCGAGTCTCGGTGGTGTGGTCATCACGAGGGCTCAGGCCGAGGAGTACCAGCACCTTGCCATGGCGCTGGAACAAGCCGAGAACGATGTGGCAGTGAGCGAGGGCGAGACCGACTTCCACCGCGCTCAGGCTGCCGTACTCGCCGACGAGGTAACGAGGCTGCAGAGCATGCTCGGTGAAGCTCAGCTCGAACTCCACCTGATCGTCAGCATCTACGAGGAATGCGTCGAGCGCTTGTATCCAATGGACTGCATCCGCGACGCCCGCCCCGAGGCCGATGCGTTCCTCGCCGAGCTCTACAAGGACCAGGGCTAGCCGGCTCTCCCTGGGAGGAAGCCGCAGCCGATGGAAAGGCTTGCGGTTGCCGCGCGGACGCCTGCCGCGGCCTGGTCAGGCGCCGTGGAACGAAGAGCCGATCGCTTCGAGACCACCTCCCAACGCATGACTTCAGCCCCGCCGCCCGGCCAGCACCCGGTAGGCGATCCCGAGCACGGTCCCGTAGACGAGGTGGGCGCTCAGATCCTGCCACAGGACCTCGGTGTCGTATTCCCGCATCGGTTGATAGACCCCCAGCCGAGGCAACACGGCGTAGCTGGTACCCCAGGCCACCACTCCGGTGACCGGGCCGAGCACGCCGGTGGACCTCCCCAGGATGGCGGAGGCAACGCCGTGGGCCGTGCCCCAGCCGATCCCGGTCAGCCAGTGAACGGCGTTGTTGACGGTCCGCGCCGAGGAGTCCGGCAGGTCGATCCCGGCGAAGCCGGCGACGACCTGGGCGGTACGCGCCGGCGCCGGAGCGTTCGCGTAGCCATCGGTGCCCGCTGATGTTTCCCATGCCAGGAACGACTGGGTCCCGCCTCCGGACCGGAACCGCCGGTACCAGAGGAGGTCCATGGCAAGGGTTCCGAGGATCCCGGCGGTGGCCCCGGTGAGCGCAGCTCGAACCGCCCTGTACATTGTGGGCCTACCAGTATTCCTCGTAGTGAATGTTGCCCACCTCGCGCCCGTGGTCGAGCGTGAATCCACGATCCACGAGAATCTCCGAGACCCCCTTCGGCTCGGGGAACACCGGCGTGCCGTCCTCTCCCCACTCGGGGAGACCGATCATCAGCGGGTTGCCGCAGAGGAAGACGTGCGTCGTCGTCGGATCGAGCTCGATCCCCGTCTGCTCCTCGAGCGCACCCGACTCGATGAGATCCTGGATATACACCTTGTTTCCCTCGTTCTCCGGCTCCCGCGTCGTCAGCGGGAGGTAGTCGTAGTTCTCGTATCGCTCGGCGAGCGTGAGATGGGTATCGAGATAGGCGAGGTCTTGCCTGTAGCGAGCGGTGCAGGCGGCGACGATCCTCCCACGGTGCCCGGTCCGCAGCAGATCGAGGAGCATGCGGTTGTTGGGTGCCTCCCCTGTGCCCGTCGAGAGCAGCACGACCGTGGCCTCCGGATCGCCGATCTTGTCGAGCCGGTACCGCCCGGCTGCCTTTCTGCCCATGAAGATCCGATCGCCCTCCTCCTTGAGGAACAGCCGCGGAGTGAGGACGGCGGGCGTTCCCTGCCAATCGGCTTCGACGAGGACGATGTAGAACTCGGGGGCGGTGTCCTGTGATGGATCGAGTAGCTCGCCGTCGTCGCCGAGGATCGAGCTGCTGATCGAATACGACCGCCTGGCCAGCTTGCGGAGCTGGTCGTCGTCGAGCTCCTCCGTGAGATCGTCGATGCGTGGCTCCCAGAATCCGAGGCCCAGGGTCGTGTACTGACCGGCCTCGTAGGAGAACGAGGCATCGTCCGGTTGCACGTTGATGATCCACAGCGACTCATAGACGGGGTCGACGTTGATGATCGTCGCGTTGTAGTGCTCGGTCCGCAGGGCGGCCATCTCTTCCTGCGCGACGCCGACGGCACCCGCCGGTTCTGCCATGTGGAGGCCGACGCCGATGCCACCAACGGGTTCGTCCAGCGCCGGTGCTTCCCCGTCGTAGTAGATGAAGAAGCGGTGGACGACCTCCTCTGCAGTGTCCAGCGAGTCGTCGTCCCATCCCTCGGGCCGCCGCGCCATCACGTGGTTGTTTGCGACGTAGACGTAGTCGATGGCCGGATCGTGGTCGAAGAATCGCTGCGCCAGCCGGGCAGAGAGCTTGCGCTGATCGCCCACGCCGTCCTCGGCGAAGTACCTGGCGCCGTCCTGGCCGGTGAGCGACCGATCGCCGCTGAAGACGGCGATGTCACCCTGGAGGCGACGATGTACCTTGATCGGCTGTCCCATGTGCCCCTCGCCGTGGCGTGGCGGCAGTATATCGGTGCGGATCAGCGCTCCTCGGGCTCGACGACTCCACGAGGCGCTAGCGTCGCCGCATGCGATTCACCGAGAGCTCGTTCGTCAAATGGGGTCCTGCGCCCGAGGAGCACTTCACCGGAAGGGCGTGGTTTGGTCCTCTCGTCGAGGAGGGCGGGCCGATCAACGTGCTTGGGGTCGGATTCGAACCCGAGGCCAGGACGAATTGGCACTCCCATCCGGGCGGCCAGGTGCTCCACTGCGTCTCCGGCATGGGCGTGGTGGCCAACGAGGCGGGGGACCGCGTCGCCCTGACTGCCGGCGACACGGTGGAGGTCCCGCCGGGCGAGCTCCACTGGCACGGGGCAGCCGTCGACTCGCCGATGTTCCACCTGTCGATCACCACGGAGCCGACGGAATGGTCCGGCCGTGCCGTCGCCGACGACGAGTACCGGGGCGTCGACTGACTGGCACGACGTCGAGGGTGGGCTCGCGGGGAGCATCGCCGAACTGGATGTAGGGCCCGTGAGCAGCGATCGGCCGTAGACTGGTGCCCAACGGTCGACTCATCGCTCTCGGCTCATGATCCACATCACCCTGTCCGGGGACATCTTCCTCAAGTCACGGCGCACCCAGCCGCGGATGATCAAGCGCGCCCTGGCCAACCTCGATGTCGCGTTGCGTGGTGCCGAATTCTCCGGGTCGCTCGACCGTCTCGGTTCGCACCGGTTCGCCCTCGACCCCGGTCCCAACACCGAGGCCGTCGTCGATGCCGCCGGTCGCGTGTTCGGCATCGCCTCGATCGACTCCGTCGAAGAGGTCCCGAGTCAAGACCTCGACACCCTGGCCGCGGCGGTCGCCGAGGCTGCCGGGAACCGGGTGGCCGGGAGGACGTTCGGGGTACGGGTCAAGCGCCGCGGCACCCACGAGTGGCGCTCCTACGACCTCGCCTCCAGAGCGGGAGCCCTGCTGGTCGAGGCCGGTGGCACGGTGGACCTCGACGACCCCGACGAGTGGGTTGAGGTATCGGTCGTCGACGACCGGGCTTTTCTCGTCACCGAGCACCGCAAGGCGGCAGGCGGACTCCCCATCGGCACCCAGGGTCGCGTTCTCAGTCTCGTTTCTGGCGGCTTCGACTCGATCGTGGCGGCGTGGATGATGATGTCGCGCGGCTGTCCGATCGAGTACGTGCACTTCCAGCTCAACTGCGCCCAATCCGACCACGCCCTCGCCGTGGCCCGGTCGATGTGGGAGCGGTGGGGGTACGGCGACGACCCAACGGTCCACCTCGTCGAGTTCGAGCCGGTCAAGGATGCCCTCGAGGCCCACGTGGAGGCTCGCATGCGGCAGGTGGCACTCAAGGTGCTGATGGCTCAGGGGGCGTCCGCCATCGCCGAGGAGGAGCACATCCAGGCCCTCGTGACCGGCGACGCCCTCGGCCAGGTGTCGAGCCAGACCCTCCCACACCTGGTGGCGGTGTCGAACCAGTCGACGGTTCCGATCCTGCGCCCGCTGCTGGGGATGACAAAGGAGGCAATCATCGGTCAGGCCCGCGCGATCGGCACCGCGGAGATCTCGGCGAGGGCGAGAGAGGTGTGCGATCTCTCCGAGGGACAGCCGGTGGCGACCGGGGCGCGGGAGACATCGGTGGCGCGATCGGTGGCGGACGTCCCTGAGGAGCTCATGGACCACGCCGTCGCCACCAGGAAGACCTTCCAGTTGCGCGACTGGATGCCGGGCGCGATCTGACCGTAACGGGTCTCGGTACACTGCCGGGTTTCGCGACGAGCAGGAGTGACGTGATCGCGCTCATCGGTGTGAGCCCGGCGGCGATTCAGGCGGCCACAGCAGCCGAGGAGACGCCGTGGTGGGTGTTGCTGATCGTGCTCGGCGGCTTCCTGGTCCTGGTCGTCGCTTTGGCCGCGGGCCGAAACAAGACGGTGACACCGACCCAAGCCGAGCCGGCCTGGAAGACGAACGCCAGGAACGGCTATGCCGAGGCTCGCTGGCTCTCGGACAATCTGACCGAGTCGCTGGCGATCTGGCATGGTGATGCCGCCCACGGGGGCGGTGCTGGAAGCGGTGCCACCGATGCCGGGAACCAGCGAATCTGGGATCAGGCCGCATCTCGCCGGCAGCGGGCCACCGATGAGTTGTACGCGCTCGAAGCCGCGGCAACGCCCGGCTCACCGGCCGTGCGCTCGGCGCAGCGCACGATCACGGCGGTCAACGATGTCTATGCCGGGGTCACCGAACGCTCCGACGCTCGGGAGGCATACCGGTCGGCCGCCGATGCCGACGAGGCGGATGCCGCGGCGGTGGCGACGGCCCGCGACCGGGAGGTCCGTGCTTCGGCGAAGGTGACGAAGGCCAGGGAGGAGCTGGCAGCGGCGCTCGGAGAGCTCGCAGCGATCGCCTAGCTAGCCGCGGCGATACCACGCCAGGTCGGTGTTCCCTCCGCTGATGATAAGCCCGACACGGCGACCGCCGAATCGATCGGGATCGGCGAGGATCGCCGCCAACACCGTCGCCGCCGACGGCTCGACGACGAGCTTCATCCGTTCGAGGAGAAGGGTGGCGGCATCGATGATGCTTTCCTCCGTGACGCGGAGGATCTCCACTCCGTGGGCGGAGAGGATCTCGAAGGGAATGGAACCCATCCCGACGAGGAGCCCGTCGGCGATGGTCTGGGGGTTGTCGACGCCCGGCTGGAGCACGCCGGATTGAAGCGAACGGTAAGCGTCGTCGACCGCGAACGGCTCGGCGCCGAGCACTCGCACCCGGGGTTGGACCCCCGAGGCGGCCAACACCGTTCCCGACAGCAGCCCGCCACCACCGATGGGAGCGATCACCACGTCGAGGTCGGGCACGTCCTGGAGGAGCTCGAGGCCTGCGGTTCCCTGCCCGGCGATGACGCGCTCGTCGTTGAACGGATGGACGAGCACGGCTCCGTGGTCTTCACCGACTCGAGCGGCGACCGCCTCACGTTCGGCGTGGTCGCAGAAGACGACCTCTCCGCCGTAGCCCCTGACGGCGGTGACCTTGAGCGGATCGGCGGTGTGCGGCATCACGATCCACGCGGGGAGATCGCGGAGGGAGGACGCATAGGCAAGCGCCTGCCCGTGGTTCCCCGAGGAGTGGGTCGCGACGCCGGTGACATCGCCCGGCAGTTGGAGAACGGCGTTGGTCGCACCCCGGGCTTTGAAGGCGCCGACCTTCTGCAGGTTCTCGGCCTTGGCGAAGATCGAAGCGCCGGTCAACCGGTCCAGCGTCGTCGAGGTGAAGACCGGGGTTCGATGCACGTGAGGCCGAATCCGGGCGGCGGCTTCCTCGACCTCGGCGAACGTCACGCTCATGCCGGCTCTGCTCTCGTTCGAGCGGGCTCGGTGGCGAAGAAGTAGGCACCGAATGCGATGGCGGCAGCAGCGTGCCAGCCCGCGTGGGCCTGGAGCAGGCCGTCGGGATCGCACAGGGGCGAGCCGGATCTCCCTGCCAGGAACAGCCCGATGCCGACGATGAGTGCGCTCACGGCGATGGCGTACCAGACGGGGGAGGGCGGCGCCACGCGGCGAAGCACGACGTCGGAGGCCACCAGCGCCACCCCGAAGGCGGCCGTGAACAGATTGGTGAGATCGGGGTCGACCACCAGCACCGCGGCGACGAGCGCGGGGCCGGCGATGACCGCAAGCAACGCCGCGCGACCCGGGAGGGCGAGGGCACCCGTCAGGTTGGCCACGGTGAGGTACCAGAGGGCGGCCAGGAAGCTGACATCGTGGAGGAACCGGCCCGTGCCGGGCCGGGGCCCGTGGTAGAGGAAGCTGCCAATGCCCGTCGCGACGAGCATCACACCGAAGACGATGCGGTCGACGCGTTCCCGATCGGTGACGGCAACGGCGCTGAGGACCACCCCGACGCCGACGGCCGAGAACGCCAGGCTCGACCAGGCGTCTTGCTTCAACCACCCCTCACCGACCGCTTCGCAGTCCCCGAGCTGGCTGAGGGCGGCGAGATCCATGGCGGGGGATCGTAGGCGGATCAGTCACTCCCTACTTCCGTGGGCCCGGGACGAACATCGAGGCGGTCTGGAACCTTGGGTTGCCGATGGTGCGACGGAGAGTGGTCGTTCCGGCCTGTTGACCGCGTAGAGCAGTCGACGTACACTACGCGTGGGCCGGTGGGGGTCGAGGGCAGTGCACAGAAGGATGACGGCAATGCCATCGCGGGTGAAGAGCCATCCGCCGGGCCGTTGAGGATTAGCCGGGAACCGGGCCGCCGCAACACGGCGTCTCAGCTGCGGTAAACCGCCACGTGACGGCGGCCGATACCTAATGCAGGCGTTACCCTCGGAGATATCCCGATGTCGAGGTCGGCAACGAAGCGACTCCAACAGCTGAAGACGGACGGATCGAGGCCGGACCCCGGCCCACCGTCCTTCCGCCCGCCGCAGGACGATCAGATCGTCTCGGCGGTCGGGTTCGTGGTGGGCACGATCCTGATATTCCTGCTCATCGCAGCGGCCGCGGTGGTCCTCGGGACGATGGGCATCCAGCGCGACCTGGAAGCCGATTCGGAGCGGGCGCTACGCGTCGCCGGCTTCCAGGACATCACGGTCGAGGTCGACGGCCTCGCGGTGACCCTCCAGGGCTACTACCACGAGTCACAATCCGGCGACGACGCCGTCGCCGCGGTAGCGGCCGTGCCCGGAGTGGCCGAGGTCGACGGTTCCGAGCTCTTCGTGGTCGAGATCTCCGACATCGACCCCGAGACCGTCGAGGGCCGCCCGATCACCTTCACCTGGAGCGCAGGGAGCCTCACCATCTCCGGTGATGTGTCCTCGCAGGGGATCTTGGACTACCTCCAGAACGAGCCGGCAACGTTCGTCGACGCCGACGGGCTGACACTGTTCCGAAGCGTCGATGCCGAAGACGTCCTCATCGTCGAGGATCTGAGCCCGGTAGAGGGTCTGGCGGGGGAGTCCGATTGGATGGGCCACGCCATGGCATTGCTCCGGGCGCTGGCATCAGGTCTCGATGAGGGTTCGATCATCGCCAATCCTTCGGGGAAGGTGCTGATCACCTCGGGCGAGGTCGAGACTCGCCAGGAGAAGCGGGACATCACCGATGCCGCCGAGCCGTCGGTGTTGGCGCTCGAGGCCGACGGCTTCGCCATCACACCGGGGATCATCCTGCCGCCGGACCCCTTCGTCTCCACCGAGGAGCAGCGCGAGGAGCTCAAGGCGACGCTCACGGAGCTGATCGGTGACAAGGTGGTCGAGTTCGAGTTGAACAGCGCCGAGCTGACCCCGGAGGGCATCGCTCTGCTCGACGAGATCCTCGTCTCATTGCGGGAGCTCCCGAACGTGGCGCTGGAGATCGCCGGTCACGCCGATGCCTCCGGCACCCCGGAACACAACCTCGAGCTCTCGGAGCGCCGCGCCCAGGCGGTCTTCGACTTCTTCGTCGCCCAGGGTGAGGATCCGCTCCGCTTCATCGTGGTCGGCTACGGCGACACCCAGCCCATTCCCGGGGCGACGCCGGAACAGAACCGCAGGATCGAGTTCATCCCGTTGGAGGGGTAGTTCATGTTGTACGTTGGCTCTCAGATCGTTCTCTGGATCGCGATCGCCACGATGTTCGGGTTCGCCGTCGGCTGGCTGGCCCGAGGTCGACGGGGCATGCGCACGGCACGACGGCGCCGGTTCTAGCGGCCTTTCAGGACCGCGGAGCCGATTACCCTGCGGTGATCGCCCCAATGGGAGGACCCGTGAGCATCCAGCAGCTGCCTGCTCTCGTTGCCGAGTTTCGCGACATGGCCAGGGACTATCTCATGCAGGAGACGGTGCTCCCGGCCAAGCAGCTCGGCCACCTCGCGGGCTATTCGCTGGGTGCCGCCCTGGCATGGGCGGTGGCGATCCTCCTGTTCGCCGTCGTCATCCTGCGGGCCGTGATCGACCTGCTCCCGGATGGGGCCTATTGGGAAGCGCTGGGATACCTGATCACCGTCCTCGTCCTCGTTCTGGTCGGGGTGATCATCGCCGGGCTCGGTCCCAGGTCCGAGGAAGAAGCCACATCGTGACCGGGCAAACCATCACCCGCGATGACCTCGAGGGAAAGCTTCGGGAGATCGAGGATGCGGTCACCGACACCGCCAGGGACTGGTCGAAGTGGATCATCGGGGGCGTCGCCGTCACCGCCGCGGTCGTGATCGGCGTCGGGATCTGGCGCAGGCGCAGGACTCCGCCGATCACGGTCGAGGTCTACCACAACCCATGAAGCGCCCCGGCCGATCCGCGGTGGCGCGCTGGCGCGCCGGGCTCCTCCATCCCACGACCCGGCTCGGGTTCGACCTCCTCAGGGACGGTGGTCGACGTGGCAGTGGGTTCCGTGTCGGCTCGGGGTTGGTCCTGATGGCAACGGGGGCCGTCACGGGGGTGTTGAATCCGCCCCGGCGCCGTATCTACCAGGCGGACCTCGCCGTCGGGGAATCGGTCGGCATCCGCGTCGTTCAGAACGGCGAGGTCGTCAGCGAGACCGTCGTGGTCGGCGACTGATGTTCCGCAATCGCGGCACGATGGTGAAGGTGTTCATCTGGGTCGTGGTGCTGATGATGGTGCTGTCGCTGGCGATCGCCATCATCCCATCGCTCGGCTAGCTCACGGCTCGATGAAGATGCATTCACCCGGGCATTCCTCGGCGGCCTCGACGACGGCGTCGAGCTGGTCATCCGGGAACGAGGCGAGACCCTCGGCGCCCTGCGGGTTGCCTTCGGACGCCGCGTAGATCCTGTCCCCCTCACGCACATAGGCGAGGCCGTCGTCGAGGAGCACGAAGACATCGGGTGCGATCTCCTCGCACAGGCCGTCGCCGGTGCACAGATCCTGGTCGATCCAGACCTTCACACTGGTTCCTCTCGATCGCCTGCGCGAACAGTAGTCCGCGGATAGTCCGTACGGACAACGGAATCGCAACCACCGTGGCCGAATCCTCCTCCAGGCTTCGGAAGGTAGCTCTCAGGCTCACAAGTGCGTACGCCGAAATGAATCTATGGCCTACACTCGAACGAGAAGGCGGAGCCGGCCGCTCCGCTGAGGAGGTAGTCGTGGGTAGGCAGGACGCGGAACAGCTCGAGGCAACGATCCGGATGCTGGAGGATGAGATCGAAGTCCTCCGCAGCCGGTTGCACGACGCCCCGCGCCGGGTACGGATGCTCGAGGAGCGAGTGCTGGAGGCACGGGGGAAGGTAGCGCAGGCGGCAGGACAGAACGAGAAGCTCAGCGCCGCGCTCCAGGAGACCAGGGAGCAGCTCGCCCTGCTCCGCGAGGAGGTCGAGAAGCTCACGGCTCCACCCAACCCGTTCGGCACCGTTCTTCGCATCAATGAAGACGGCACCATCGATGTCAACGCCAATGGGAGGAAGCTCCGCGTCAACGTCGAGCCGACCGTCGAGATCAAGGAGCTCGGCATCGGCCAGGAGGTCATCCTCAACGAAGCCTTCAACGTCGTTGACGTCCGCACCTTCGACCAGCGCGGCGAGGTCGTCACGGTCAAGGAGACGCTCAACGACGGTCGTCTGATCGTGCTGGGCAGAGCCGATGAGGAGCGCGTCGTCGAGAAGGCCGAGTCGCTCCACGGCGTGTACCTCCGGGCTGGTGACCACCTCAGGATGGACCCCGGCACCGGGCTCGTCCTCGAGAAGCTGATCAGGCCCGAGGTCGAGGAGCTCGTGCTCGAAGAGGTCCCCGACATCACCTATAACGACATCGGCGGCCTCGGGGAACAGATCGAGATCATCAAGGACGCCATCGAACTTCCCTACCTGCACAAGGAGCGCTTCGCCGCTTACGACCTGGCTGCTCCCAAGGGCGTGCTGCTCTACGGGCCGCCCGGGTGCGGGAAGACGCTCATCGCCAAGGCCGTGGCC
>CAZCBO010000075.1:0-11572 GCA_964496825.1 uncultured Acidimicrobiaceae bacterium | reverse complement strand
GAGATAGGCCTCGGCGTCGCGCTTCAGCTTCTGCAGGATGCGCGCCGAGATCTCCTGGGCGTTGTACTCCTTGCCGTCGACCTCGACCTTCCAGTCGGTCCCCATGTGGCGCTTGACCGAGCGCACGGTGCGATCGGGGTTGGTGATCGCCTGGCGCTTGGCCTGATCGCCGACGAGGACCTCGCCGTTCTTGGCGAAGGCGACGACGGACGGGGTGGTGCGGTGACCCTCGGCGTTGCTGATGATCTTGGGCTCTCCACCCTCGAGGATGGAGATGACCGAGTTGGTGGTACCGAGGTCAATCCCTACGGTTCTTCCCATACGTGTGACTCCTCACATGTGTGCACTCAGAGGCGGTTCCCCCCGAGCTGAGCGTATTGCAATGGTATAACCTGAGTCGATCAATATCAATTCCACGGTTCCCCCTGCGAGCCCAGGGCCGGCAGGGGGACTATGTGCACCTGTGAGCCCTGGGCCTGCAACACCACTAGATTTCTCGGCCGATGGACCCGATCGAACTCGTCCCGGCCAGGGACTGGGAAGCCTGGAGCGCCGCCAACGATGCGGTGATCGTCGACGTGCGCGAGCCGAACGAATGGGCCCAGGGCACGCTCCCCGGTGCCGAGCTGATCCGGCTCGGGATGCTGCCCGGCCACCTGGACGATTTCGACGAGGATCGGCCGATCCTCTTCATCTGCCGCACCGGCAACCGGTCCGGGCTGGCGGCGCGCTACTTCGCCATGAACGGCTTCACCCGCGCCGCCAACCTCACCGGCGGTCTCGTCGAGCTTGGCCTGGCGTCACCGCACTAACCGGTCGGCTATCCGCTCCGCTCCGCCAGGAACTCCTCGGTCCACCGGTTCCGGTGATCAAGGGGAAGACGGGTCGGCACCCGCCCCGTCGCCACTCCGGAACTACCCCGTCTGGCGCAGGTCCCGCCGGTTGAACAGGGGCACCGAGAGCGCGATCAGCGCGACCGTGACTCCGGCGAGGAGCGCACCATGGCCCCAGTGCATGCCGTTGAGCAGCGGGTCGCTCGACAGGAAGTAGTAGAACGGCGAGATCTTCTCCCAGCCGGCGAACTCGCTGTACGGCAGCAACCCGTTGACGAGGAAGAACACGAACGCCAGGGCTACCGCACCCCAGATGGCCGCGGCGACCCGCCCGGTCGCGGCCCCGATGGCCAGGGCGAGAGCACCGAACAGGAGTCCGAGCAGCGTCACCAGCAGACAGGTGGCGGCGATGTTGCCCGGGGACATCCCGAGCCCGCCGAGCCACGACCCGCCGACGACCCCGGCGAAGGTGGCGATCCCGATCACAGAGGCGGCGAGCACCATGGTGAGCGTCTTCTCGAGTAGCACTCTGGAGCGCCTGATGGGGCTGGCAAGCAGCAGGCCCATCGTCCGGTTTGCCTCTTCGGCGGCCAGGGCGCGACCACCGATCAGCACCGTGGCCACCATCACGGCGATCGGGGCCATCAGACCGAACGTCTCGATCTGATAGAAGCCCTCCGGGGTGCTCATGTCCCCGCCGCCGAACAGGGCGAGCAGCTCCTCGGGGAACGTCTCCTGCATCGAGATCAGCGCCTCGTCGATGAAGTTGTACATGGGCCCGATCATCAGCCCCATGAAGGCGAACATCAGCGCTCCGACGACGAACAGCAGCCCTTGATACTCGGACAACGACTTGGTCCAGATCGTGGAGACCCGGGCTTTTCCTGCCAGCAGATCCGCCGCCCGCTGGGTCATCCGGTTGGCGCGGAGCCGATCGGTGAGCGTGGTGCCGACGGTCTGCTGTTTGAGGTCGCGACGGTTGACGCCGATCACGGCGAGTATCCCGAACACCACGATGCCGGCGAACAGCACCCCGATGTGGCCCCAGTCGAGCCCGTTGAGGTGGGGCTGGCTCTCGCTGAAGTAGTACCAGGGGAAGGCCTTCGTCAAGCCCTCCAAGCTCTCGATCAGCGGCAGCAGCCCGACCGCCACGAACGACACGAACATCACCGCGGCGGTGAGCCCGGAGGCCAGACCGCGACTCCCGGTCCATCCCCCGATCGCCAATGCCAGGAAGCCCCAGAAGAGGGCGTTGACGAACATGGCGAAGATCAGCGCCTCCAGGTGGATTCCCGTGATGGAGACGTCGAAGATCGCCGGCGTGGCGCGGCCAATCGCCCACAACGCCAGGCAACCGAGCGCGGCGACCAGCACCAGCGCGCCCGTCTTGGAGACGAGCACGTGCGTGCGGCTCTTCGGGTTGCCGAGCAGCAACCCCAGGGTGCCCTTGCGCTCCTCCCCTGCGATCGAGGCAGCACCGAGGACGAGCACAACCGAGGCGAGCGTCAACATCCCGTACCCCGAGTAGATCGCCCCGTAGGCGAGGCTCCCCACATCGGCATCCTTTGGGATGCCAAACAGCGACAGGAAGGCGTCGGGCAGGTTGGTGTACACCGACAGGTCGATGTCCTTGTACACCGACATCCCGAAGAAGAACAGGGTGCCGAGGACGAGCACGGCGATCGCCATCGACAGCCACCAGTCCCGCGTGGTCTTGGTGAAGACATTGGCGAGCATCAGACCGTCGCCTCCTCGTCGCGGTAGTAGGTGAGGAAGATCTCCTCGAGGTCGGCCTCCTGGATGTGGATGTCGACCAGCGTGTTCTGACGGGTGGCGACGTTGAGCAGGTCTTCCATCTCCCCGTCGAACGAGAGCAGGACGTGGTGGTCCTCGGCCACGGCCTCGTGGACGCCGGGGATCCCGGCAAACGCGGCTTCATCGACCGATGCATCGAAGAAGAGGTCGATCCGACGGATGGCCTTGGAGCGGAGGCTCGCCACCGCCTCGAGGGCGATCAGAAAGCCGTGACGGATGATGCCGACCCGGTCGGCGACCCGCTGCACCTCGGACAGGGTGTGGCTGGACAGGAACACCGTGCGGCCCTCGGCCGCCACCTCGCGCATCATCGTCTGGAACTCCCGCTGGATCAGCGGGTCGAGGCCCGAGCTGGGCTCGTCCATGATCAGCACGTCCGGTTTGTTCATGAAGGCCTGGATCACCCCGACCTTCTGCCGGTTTCCCGACGACAGGTCGCCCACCTTCTTCGACAGGTCGGCGTCGAGGCGGTCGGCGAGTTCGTCGACGTAGCTCCAATCCACGCCGCCCCGCAGGTTGGAGAAGTAGGTGAGCGTGTCCTTCCCGGTCAGGTTGGGGTACATGGAGAGGTCGCCGGGGACGTAGCCGATGTGGTTGCGAATCTCGACCGACTCGTCGTGGCTGTCCATGCCGAGGATCGTTGCCGAGCCGGCGGTGGGGCGGATCTCGTCGAGGATCGTCCGGATCATCGTCGTCTTACCTGCTCCGTTGGGCCCGAGGAAGCCGAAGACCTCTCCGGCGCGAACGTCGAGGTCGAGGTCGACGAGGGCCTTGACGTCGCCGTAGTGCTTGGTCAGGCCTTCGGTGTGGATGGTGATCTGGTCGGTCATGTCGTTCCTTTGTGTGCGTCCTTGGCGTCGCGGCGTTTCATTGTCGCCCCCATGCCCATGTAGATGATGCCGAGGGCCAAGATCCCCAGCATGTGGGGTCCGATCGACACCGCCAACGCTACGCCGGTCCCGGTGAAGATCACACCGAGCATGAAGAGCTGATCGCCGGTCATCCTCGACTCAGCGAGGTCCGGGTCACGACGCCGGACGACGAGCACCGCGGCGATGCCGACACCCACGGCGACCAGACCGATCACGAGCCCCACGACGACCCAGGGCATGTCTTCCTTTCATTGGCAACCCCCATTGTCCCGAGGAACGAGGCAACCCCGGTAGGGGCCATCGGCCTACCCGCCCCTGATCTCCTCCAGGGTGGGGCAGGGGTCGATCTGGTAGGTGGAGCACTCGGTGTCGCTGAAGCCCCGGGTGACCCGTGAGCGGGCGAGATCGAGGAGCTTCTCGTTGTCGATGGTCAGGAGCAGCAATACGCGGACCCCATCCGAGTTGTGGCCGGCGGTCGCCAACAACGAACCGTCGGCGGAGATCGCCATATTGAGGATGTAGTCGGGCCACGGCGTGTCTGGAAAGACCTCACAGTCCGGGCCTTGCCCGAAGCCGTGCTGACACATCCCGGGTAGTGACGCCACCACGTCGCCCGTTCCGGTGTCGTGCAGCTGGATCTCACCGAGGATGTCAGGGGCAAAATCGGGGCCGTAGTGCTCGCTCACGACCTGATCGACCGGCGTCGTCGCGTCGGGGTCGAGCGGGCGGACGAACTGATCGGCGAACAACGACCCGTCGGGGGAGATGACGCCGGTTCTCACCCCGCCGACTGCTGAATCGCCGTTCTCATCGAGAAGGTCTCCGAATCGACGATGAATTGGGAAGGGAGGTTGTTGTCGTCGCAGTCGGCACGCACGGTGGTCACATCCCCGGCCACGTCGACGACTCCGGCGAAGAACAATTCGCAGAGTTGCAGTGTGGCGAGCTCGCGCGGCGTCTCGAAGTCGAAGACGACGGCGTTGCCGCCGATGCCGTCGGCTACGACGAGGCGGGTGCCGTCCTGGTCGTGGACCGGGCGATCGGTGTTGCCGAGGCCGGTCGGCAGCTGCCCGATCTCCTCACCGGTTCGGGTGTCCAGCACCAGGTGGTTTGCGTCGACGAGCTGCGACACCTTGGAGCCGTCCGGGGTGAGCGTGGCGCTTCGGAACCCCGGAATGGCCGTGAACGGCTCGTCCGGCTGACCTCCGCTGAGGTCCCAGGTCAGCGGCTCCTCGGCATAGGTGTGTACAACGGTTCCGTCAGCATCGACATCGGCGGGCCATCCGTCGAGTACTGCGAGCTGCTCGCCGCTGATCCGGTCGAACACCCTGGTCACAGGCGGGGTGCCTTCGACTTCTTCGGCGACGAGCTCAGTGTGTGCCCGGGATCGGACCGCGTGCCAGGGGAGGAGTGCCCTCGGCGCGCGCTCTTGCGCCCCTGCGGGCGCCCCCGTCGAGCCGGGTACGCTGCGGCGATGGCCGGCGACGTCATCGAAGGGTCTGCCGAGACGCAGTCCCGTCTCGACTGGTACGCGCTCGCCGTCGGCGCAGCCGCGCTGCTCTTCACCGTCGTGTTCGGCTACCGCATGGTCGCCGAGTACCGGCGGTTCGGTCTCCACGCGTTCGACCTGGGTATCTTCGACCAGGGGTTGTGGTTGCTCAGTCGCTTTGAGGAGCCGTTCCTCACCGTGCGCGGCCTGCACCTCTTCGGCGACCACAGCAGCTACATCTTGCTGCCCCTCGCACCGCTCTACTGGATCGCCCCGAACGCCGAGGCCCTGCTGGTCCTCACCGCGGTCGTGTTGGCCGTGGGTGCGCCCCTGGCCTACTACGCCGCCCGTGCCGTTGGGGCCCCGGGGCTGCTGGCCGGCCTCGTCGGGATCGGCTACTTGGCGAGCCCGGCGGTGCAATGGAACGTTCGGGACACCTTCCACCCCGAGCAGTTCGTCGTGCCGCTCCTGCTCGGGGCCTTCTTGCTCCTCGCCAGGGGACGGGATCGCTGGGCAATCCTGCTGGTGATCGTGGCGTTGCTGGCCAAAGAGGACGTGGGGCTCCTCGTCGTCCCGTTCGGGCTCTTCGTCTGGTGGTGGTTCGAGAAACCGCGTCAGGGCCTGATCATCGCGGTGCTGGGCGTCGTCGCGCTGGTGGTGAGCTTCGAGATCCTCATTCCCCACTTCTCGCCCACGGGTGAGATGCTCTATGCCTGGCGGTATGCGCGTCTCGGTGAAGGGTTCCTCGGCATCGCCACCGGGCTCGTCATCCATCCCGAGGTTGTGCTCGAGGCCGTCACCGACCCGGCCCGTCTCGGCTACCTGGCCCTGATCGTGCTCCCGCTTCCTCTGGCCCTGCTCGAGCCCCGGGCGCTGCTGGTGGGCGCACCCGCGGCCCTCGCCAACATCGTCTCGACCCATCCCTACCAATACGAGATCCAGTACCACTACTCGGTATACCTGATCGTCGCGACGGTGATCGCCGCTTGCATCGGGGCGGCGAAGGCGGGCAGCTGGGAGCGCGAGGGCTGGCGTACGGGCGCCACCGTTGTGTCGGTGCTGGCCGCCTTTGCCGCCGTCCCGGCCTCACCGTTGGTGGGCCCGTGGTCGAGCGAGCAGTCGCACGAGGTTTCGGCGAGGGAGGCCATCGCACTCATCCCGGACGACGCCGTGATTTCGGTGTGGAACCGCTACGTCCCGCACCTGACGCACCGGACAACGATCTATCAATACCCGAATCCGTGGGAGCGGCTCAACTACTCGGTGCCGGGTGCGGTGCTACCCGACCCCGGGGAGGTGGAGTGGGTGCTCGCCCGGGACGGCGAGTTCCAACGCATCACCGCCCAGCTTCTGGCGTCGGGGGAGTGGGAGGTCGTCTACGACCAGGACCCGGTGCTACTCCTCCGCCGGGATACCTGATCACTCGACGAGGGGCGTCTCCCGGGGCTCGAAAACGCTGAAGTGCGGTAGGTACGGCTCGGGATCCCCCGACCACTCGAACGCCCGGATCTGGTCGTACGAGCGCCTTCCCATGAAGGCCCTGGCCATCTCGTAGGGGTCGCCGGAGACCGAGATCACCCCATCACCCTGGCCGAACAACCGCTCGTATCCTTCGGTGCTCACTGCCAGCGCCGGCAGGCGTGCGGCATCGATCTTGGGGCCGATCGCATTCCCGGATCGGAGGGCCAAACGAAGCCCTTCCCCGATGCGGTTGGCGTGGCGGCCGATGGCGTTGCGGGCGTCCTGATCGTGATGCCATACGTCGATGGCGGCCGCCGACAGCGCCGCTCCCAGCTCATCCATCAACGCCTCGAGATCGGGCCCCGTGTTCGCCCATTCGGCACAGACCGCCTCGGGGGAGAGCTCGGCGCGATCGCCCACCTGCTTTGCGGTCCACGCGTCGGTGCCGGGGAAGACGACGTTGCCCGCCAAGACGTCGGCGGCGACACCGGCGAGATGCGCGTAGAGATCCTTGACCGTCCATTCCGGGGTGGCGGGGGCAAGCGTCGCCCAGTCTTCCTGGGAGAGGCCGCCGGCGAGGGTCAGCAGCCCCTCCCTGAGGTCGCGGTAGATCCCCGAGAAGTCGAAGCTCATCGTGGCGCGAGCCAGTCTCTCACAACGGAGACGAACAGCTCGGCGGCCTCGAGCATGGGGACATGGCCAACGCCCTCCAGCTCGACGAAATCCCAGTCGGGCCGCTCCTTCGCTGCCCGGCGAGCGGATCCGTTCGACACGAGCCGATCCTCGGTTCCATGGACGAGGAGCGTCGGTTGGCTCACCTTGTGCATCAGCTTGCGGAGCCGCGAGGGCCGAAGCACGTAGGTCGCGATCGAGCGGTCGGCCTCGACGAGTGCCGGAACCGCCCAGCCGTTGCGGCGCCGGTGGGTGAACTCGTCGATGATGTTCTCGCGCACGTCGGCCGGAATCGTGTCGATGTCGACGCAGTTCATGCGTAACAGGTCCTCGACCTCGTCTCGAGGGGTCTTCCCGATCCGGTAGAGATGCACGGCGACCGGCCCGATCACCGGGAGCAACGGACCGACCAGCTTGGCGAATACCTCGGCATCGGGCAGGTGCCGGTAGTCGAACGGGAGGGCTGGGTTTACCAGGACGATGCGATCCACCCGGTCGGGGTAGAGGACCCCGGTGAGCATGGCCACGAGCCCACTCATCGAATGTCCGACGAGCACGGCGGGCCCCTCGTCGAAGTCGTCGACCAGCCTGGCGACCAGCGCCGCGTTGTGTTCCACCGAGACCTCGCGGCCTGCCGGTGGCGTTCCGCCCGAGCCGAGGAGATCGACCGCGACGACCCTTCCCATCGCGGCGAGATCGGTGCCGCACGCATCCCAGTTCTCGGCGGAGCCGGCGAGGCCGTGCAGGAGGAGGATCAGGGGTCCCTCACCGCCGTAGTCGACGATGCGGACCGGGCCCTCGATGTCGATCGTCCTGGCCAGCATGGGAGTCAAGGTACCGCCGTCAGTCGGAAAGGGCGTCGATCAACTCCCGGGTGCGCGGATCGCCCCCGGTCTGGAAGTAGAACCGTGAGATCCCGGCCGCCTCCATCGTGGCGAACTGCTCCCGCAGCTCGTCGTAGGTGCCGATCGGGGTCCTCCGGTGCGCGTGGTAGTCGTCGAGTTGCTCACGCGTCATACCCACCTCGCGGGCACGCTCGTCGAGGGCTTCGTCGACCTGCTCACGGGTGGCGGCGCCGAGGACGATCCCCGCGCTCGACAGCAAGAGAGCGTCGGGGTCACGCCCGGCGTCCTCGGCTGCGCGCCGTGCTCGGTCGATTCGGTCCTCCAAATCGGGTCCCGGGTAGATGTTGTATTCATCGGCATATCTGCCCGCCAGATACGGCGTTTTGTGAGCCCCGGTGCCCCCGACCACGATCTTGACCTTCTCCACCGGCCGGGGCGCCAGGGGGAAGGCCTCGAGCCGGTAGTACATCCCTGCGAAGCCGGATGGCTCCTCGGAGAGCGCGGCGGCCACGTAGCCCAGGGCCTCCTCGAGCATCGCGAACCGCTCTGCCCTCGGTGGGTATGCGAAACCGAACACCTCGTGCTCCCGGTCCATCCAGCCGGCACCGATGCCGAGGGTGAACCGGCCGCCCGACATGCGCTCGATGGTGACGGCGTTCTTCACCAGGACTGCCGGATGGCGGAAGGTGATGGGAGAGACGAGCACCGACAGCTCGATCGAGTCCGTTTCCCTGGCCAGGCCGGCGAGCTGAGCGAAGGCATCGGGGGCCGGGGTGGTCGCGGCCAGGTCGTCGTCCATGGCGAGGAGGTAGTGGTCGGGGAGAGCGAAGGCCACGAGGCCGCGTTCCTCGGCGTACTGCGCTGCCGCGAGCACATCGTCGTAGCTTCCCGCGGCCTGGAGGGCGAAGTCCATGAAGCCCGGACGGTAGCGGTGCCCTGTGGCGGCGAGAGCCGCTAGGCGTACCGTTCCGCCGCGATCCTGGCGTGCTTGGCGAACTCGAACGAATCGTCGATCAGCCAGCGGAAGGCGAGCCCGTCGAGGGCCCCGAGCAGCACTTCGGCGTCGACGGTCGCCTCTTCGTGGGT
This sequence comes from uncultured Acidimicrobiaceae bacterium, assembly GCA_964496825.1. Taxonomy (GTDB): domain Bacteria; phylum Actinomycetota; class Acidimicrobiia; order Spongiisociales; family UBA5794; genus JACZST01. The sequence continues at coordinate 2,499 of CAZCBO010000075.1, read as the reverse complement.
GAGATGGGGGTCGGCGCGGCGCATGGCGTTGGCGAACCGTTGGACGCGCTGGGTGTGGTGGTGCAGATAGCGCCGCGAGACGGAGGTGTCCGAGCTGGCGGCCGCCGACACGTGGAGGTAGACCCTGGCCAGCGCCGACTCGTCGACGACGAAGGCGATGTAGGCGTCGATGAGCTCGTCGAGGGTCTCGGTCTCGGCCCGCTCCGGGTCTGGACCCACGGCCTGGATCGCCTCGCGCGACACCTGGATCAGGACCTGCTCCTTGGAGGAGAAGATGTTGTAGAACGAGCCGGCCTGCACGTTGGCGCGCTCACAGATGGCCTTGACCGTCGTGCCCTCCATCCCCACCTCGGCGAGGAGGTCGCGCGTGGCATCGACGATCGCCTTCTCGGTGCGAATACCGCTTTGATACCTCGCCACGTTCCTCCCACCCGCGCAACCTTGAGCGGACGCTCTAAAATGGAGTCTATACTCAAAATATCGGTTGGCCAGGAGTTCTTCTCAACCGATAGAGAGGGTTATCAGCGAGAGGCAGGTCATGAGCCACTACAAGAGCAACCTCAGGGATCTCGAGTTCAACCTCTTCGAGGTCTTCGACTACGCCGCCTACTTCGCCAAGGAACCCTACGAGGACTTCGATCGCGACACGTCGATGGACATCCTGCGCGAGGTGGAGCGCTTGGCGAGGGAGGAGTTCGCCGCCAGCTTCGTCGAGGGCGATCGCGTCAAGTTGGAGCTGGTCGACGGCGAGGTGAAACTCGCCGAGGGCATCAAAGCAAGCCTCGCCGCGCTCCATGATGGGGGTTGGCACCTCCTCGGCCTCCCCAAGGCGATGGGCGGCCACGGAGCTCCCCAGATGCTGCGGTGGGCCGCCTCCGAGATGTTCGCCGGGGCCAACGCCGGCGCCTACCTCTACGTCTCCGCCCCCCTCAAGGCCGCCGTGATCACGCTCGAGGGGACCCCCGAACAGATCGAGCGCTTCGCCAAGCCGATGATCGAGAATCAGTGGGGCTCCACGATGGTGCTCACCGAGGCCGACGCCGGCTCCGACGTCGGCGCCGGCACCACCAAGGCCATCCATGTCGAGGGTGACATGTGGCACATCGAGGGGGTGAAGCGGTTCATCACGTCCGGTGAGAACGACTTCTTCGAGAACATCATCCATCTCGTGCTCGCTCGTCGCGAGGGCGGACCACCGGGCACCAAGGGCCTGTCGATGTTCATCGTGCCCAAGTACCTGGTGAACGAGGACGGGACGATGGGCGAGCGCAACGGGGTGTACGCCACCAACCTCGAGGACAAGATGGGGATCCGCGCCTCGACGACCTGCGAGATGACGTTCGGTCTGGACGAGCCCGCCGTCGGCTACCTCGTCGGCGACGTCCACGAGGGCATTCGTCAGATGTTCCTCATCATCGAGGACGCCAGGATGTCGATCGGGGTGAAGTCGACGGCGACGCTGTCGACCGGGTATCTCAACGCCCTCGAGTACGCCCAGGAGCGGGTGCAGGGTCCCGATCTCGCCAAGGCGACCGACAAGACCGCACCGAGGGTTCCGATCATCGACCACCCGGACGTGCGCCGGATGCTGATGGAGCAAAAGGCTCACGCCGAGGGGCTGCGGGCGTTGTTCATGTACAGCGCCTGGGTGCTCGACCAGTCTCGGCTCCACCCCGACGTCGACGCGTGGGCCAGGCTCGACGACCTGCTCCTGCCGCTGGTGAAGGGCTACTCGTCGGAGAAGGCCTACCAGCTGCTCGGCGACTCGCTCCAGGTTCTCGGCGGCTCGGGATACACGCGCGATTACCCGCTCGAGCAGTACATCCGGGACGCCAAGATCGACACCCTCTACGAGGGGACCACCGGGATCCAGGGGCTCGATCTCTTCTTCAGGAAGATCGCCAGAGAGAAGGGAGCGACGCTGACGGCGCTGGCCCAGGAGATCCTGGAGACGGTCAAGGGTGGACACGATGACCTCGTCGCCGAGCGCGAGTTGCTCGGCCAGGCGCTGGAGGACGTCCAGGCCCAGGTCGGGGTGATGGTCAACCACGCCGTCGCCTCGATGGAGGAGTCCGAGGAGGTCTACAAGACCGGACTCCACACCACGGCGCTGCTGCACAGCCTCGCCGAGCTCGTCATCGGGTGGCTGCTCATCCGGCACGCCGCCGTCGCCATCGATGCACTCGACGGAGCATCGGAGGGGGATCGGTCCTTCTACGAGGGCAAGATCGCCTCGGCCCGCTGGTTCGCCGTCAACGTGCTGCCGAAGGCGGCGCTGCGTCGCCACCAGGCCGAAGCCGAGGACGGGGCGCTGATGGAGCTGCCCGAGGACGCCTTCTAGCCCGGATCGACCCGGCGCGGCGGAGAGTAAGGTTGCTCGGTCACGAGCGCTAGACGGAGGTAACCGTGCTCATCCTTGCCGATTTCTGGGATGTGATCTGGTGGCTGTTCTGGGCATTCCTGCTGGCTGCCTACTTCTACATCCTCATCGTGGTGTTC
>CAZCBO010000074.1:0-11604 GCA_964496825.1 uncultured Acidimicrobiaceae bacterium | reverse complement strand
GGATTCACCCCGGCCCCGTGACCCTCCTGGACCAGTGGCCGAACGAACCAGAAGGCGACGGCCACCACGACGATCGTGATCGGTACGACCCAGGCCAGCAGGTCCCGGCGGCGGCCGTACCACTCCGCGAGGCGGTGGACGACCTGGGGTCGGCGAAGGGCGAAGATACCCGTCGCAACCACGATGAAGAGCGCAGCGAACAGCAGCGCGAGCTCCATCGCGCGGGCGTTGAGGTAGGGCCTGGACCGGACGAGACCGTCGAAGAGTCCGATCCCGCAGGCGACGGCGATCCCGGCCATCGCGGGCTGGGTGAAGCGGCTCATCGTGACCGTGTCCCCGTCCTCCCGCGCCCTCCACCAGACGGCGATGAGGAAGGCCATCACCCCGATCACCACGAACCACCCGTCGATGCGAACCGCCGTCACCGCTCCGACGAACAGGCCGGCGGTCACCGACAGCGCCGGATGCCGGGCCGCCCGGGCGAAGATGAGGAAGGCGAAGCCGGCGAAGACGAAGAACAACGCGATCGGCTCGCTGTAGAGGTTGCGGGCGAAATGCACGGTGGGCAGGCTGACCGCCAGGGCGGCGGTGGCCAGGACCGCATACCAGGGACGGACCATCGTCGAGGCGAAGAGCCACACCGCCGCCATGGCCACGGCAATGGCGAGGGCGTTGACCCGGAACAGCGCCTGGTCGCCGCCGATCCAGTGGGCCGCCGCCCCCCAGACCGGCAGCATGTGGAGGAACTGTGGGTCGAGGGTGCCGTCGTCCCTGACCTCGTAGTAGCCGAGGCTCGCCGAGGAGACGCCGTCCACGCCGGTGAACCCGCCCACCTTGCCCTCGTTCAGCAGGGTTCCCTCGTCGGCGAGCCAGCGGGCCGTGGTCAGATACACGCCGGGATCGCGGTTGTTCAGCATCTGCTCGGCCGGATACCGCGCGGCGCTGGCCGCCGAGCCGGCGATCAGCAGCGTGACCACCAGCACCGGCGCCAGCCCGCCGCGGACGATCGTGCCGACGGCGTCCCGGAAGGCACGCCACCCGGCCCAGCTGAGGGCGACCGCGACGGGAACCGCGGTGACGATCAGCCACGTCGGACGGAGGAAACCGAGCACGGCAAGGGCGAGCCCGAGAAGCGAGACCACCAGAACCGGCACGAAGACCCAGTAGAGGATGACGGCGAAGGTGGCGGCAGCGGAGCCGACTTCCCGTTGGTCGGTGTGGGTCGCGGACACGGAGGGGGACGATACCGCCGGCGAGGGCCCCAACCCGGTCACGTCTAACCTCAGCCTCGTGCCGGGCGCCACCTTCCACCACACCATCACCGTCGACGCTCCCCCCGACGCGGTATGGGACCAGCTCCAAACCCCCGAGATCTGGCGCAGCCTGGGTCCGGTTCAGGAGGTGTGGGACCCCGTGCACGACGACGGCGTGCTCACCGGCTTCTCCTGGTCGACCGAGCTCGGCGGTGTCACCTATGAGGGCACCGGAACCGCCCTCAATGCCGAGCGCCCCGACCGGTATCGGCTCGAGCTCGACACCTCGGAGATGGCGGGGACGATCGGCGTCGACCTCACCGCCGCCGATGGGCGCGGGACCAACGTCGACGTCACCGTCGAGCTGCGATCGAAGGGGCTGTTGTCGTCGATGTTCTTCCCGATCGTCGCCCGCGCCATCGGGGACGGCCTCCCCGAGCAGGTCGAGGCGATGGCGAAGAGCCTCAGCGGCTGAACGCCTACCCCGACCGTGGGGTGAACTTGGCCCGCGGCAGCAGAAAGTGCATCAACGCGACTTCGGTCGGTGATCCAGACTTCGAATAGGTGCGATCAGCGATGTCGAAGATCGACTCGCCCTCCCGGGTGACCGATCCCGCGACCGCCACGCCGATAGCGTCCGGATCGAAGGTCGGGTTGGCGGCAAAGAACTCCTCGACGCGCTCGATGAAGTAGCCGAGCTTCTCCTCGTCGGGGGGCGAGCGGAACTGGGGACCCGTCTTCTCGGTGATGTCGACGGCCGGGGACCCTGCGTACACGCGATTCTCCTCCATGTCACGGGTCACGACGGACCCCACGAGCGCCATCGAGCGATCGGCGGCAGTGATCGGTGACACGATGCAGTGGCCGACGAACCAGACATCCTTCCCGATATCAATCGGCTTCACGGAGTCGAACCGGCAGCCCTCCATCACATCGCCATAGAGCATGTGCGTCCAGAGCTGGCTATAGGCACCAACTCCGCAGTTGTCGCCGATGCTGAGTCCGCCGTGGGAATTGAGGATCACGTTCTGACCGAACCATCCGTTGTGACCGATGCGCACCGGGCCCGGCCCGGAGACCAGCGTATGGTTGTGGATCTTGTTGTAGTCCCCGATCGCGACGTCGGGAGCCAGGATCGTCGTGTCGTGTCCGATGAAGCTCTGGTCGCCGATCACCACCCGCTCCGCCGGGACTCCACCCCACCCGCTGATGCGCACACCGGGCTCGATGACGGCGCTGGGTGCGATGTCGATTTCGACAGCGTCGATCGTCGGTTCGGTCATCGCTCGTCCTCCGTATCTCGATCCCCGCGCATCGTGGCGATGACCTTCTCGATCACCCGCTCCTGCTGTTCGTCGGTCATCTCGTGGAAGAGCGGTAGCAGCAGCCCCTGGCGGTGGACCCGTTCCGTCACCGGGAGCGCGCCATGAGGGTGGCGGGCAAAGGTGGGCTCGAGGTGTGCAGCCATCAGGGCCGGTTTCGACGCTATGTCCGCTGCGCCGAGGCCGGCGATCAGCTCGTCACGGGTCGCCGCGCCATCCTCGGCTACGAGCAGGGCGTAGGACTGATAATTGGTCGTACCGTACTCGGGATCGGTCGGAGCGGTGAGTCCGGCGATCCCGTCGAAGGCCTTGGCATAGAGGGCGGCCTGGTCGCGACGCCGGCCCACGATCTCGTCGAGCCGGCCCAGCTGGACGAGGCCAATCGCCGCCTGGATGTCGGTGAGGCGGTAGTTGAAACCTTCCTCGAGGTACTGCTCGATCTCCGAGGTGCTCTGTCGGGTGAAGCTGTCCACGCTCATCCCGTGCTGGCGGAGCCGACGTAGCCGCGCCGCCACCTCGGCGTCTCGCACCGTCATCATCCCGCCTTCGCCGGTGGTGAGCAGCTTGCGAGGGTGCAGCGAGAAGACACCGAGGTCGGAGTGCCCGCCGATGCGTCGGCCCCGGTAAGTGGACCCGATGGCGCAGGCGGCGTCTTCGACAACGGTGATGCCGCGCCCCTCACAGAGTGCATGGATCGGATCGAGGTCGGCCGGCATACCGAGCTGATGGACGGCGATCACCGCACGGGTGCGGTCGGTGATGACCGCCTCGACGGTCTCGGCGGTCACGTTGAAGGTTGCAGGGTCGACGTCGGCGAACACCGGCGTCGCGCCGACATAGCGGGGCGCGTTCGCCGAGGCGATGAACGAGAGCGAGGGGACGACCACCTCGTCGCCCGGCCCGATGCCGAGCGCGACCATCGCCAGGTGGAGCCCGGTCGTCGCCGACGACACCGCGACGCCGTGGGCGGCGTCGACGGCATCGGCGAAGGCTGCCTCGAACTCGGCGACGCGCGGGCCTTGGGCGACCCAGCCCGACCGGATGGTCTCGGCGACGGCCTGGACCTCCTCTTCGCCCAGATACGGCCTGATGAGAGGGATCACCAGTTCTGCTCCGACTCCGACTCCAGCAGTGCCTCGACATCCTGTGCGGCGAAGAAGTCCACCGTCTCGGCGAGGCCCGCGTCGAAGCCGGTCCGGAGCTCGAAGTCGACGTACTTGCGCACCTTGGTCACGTCCGCACGCAGCCTGGGGAGGTCGCCCGGGCGAGCCGGTCCGTGCTCGATCGGGCTGGAGGAACCGGTGGCTTCGACGACCTGCTCTGCGAGCTCGCGCACGCTCCGATCGACCCCGGCACCGATATTCACCACCTCCCCGGAGAGGTCGGCGACGGCCGCGATCTCCGCCAGCCAGTGTGCGGTGTCCCGGACGAACATGAAATCGCGGGTTTGGGTGCCGTCACCGTGGATGAGGAGCGGGCGTCCAGCGAGGGCTCGCAGGATGAACTTCGGGATCACCTCGCCGCTGTCACCCTCGAAGTGGCTGCGAGGCCCGTAGTTGTTGAAGGGACGGATCACCCTGGCATCGACTCCGTAGGTGTCGTGGTACGCCAGCGTGAGGTGCTCGCCGGCCAGCTTGCCGGCGCCGTACACGGTGGTCGGCGACGGCACGGTGTCCTCCGCGAAGACCGTGACCGGCGCGTCGCCGTAGACCTCGGACGACGAGACGTGGACGAAGCGGCCCGACCCGGCATGGACGGCCTCGAGCACCCGGAGCGTCCCGAGGGCGTTGACGCGGAAGTTCTCGACCGGGGCTCGCAGCGAGGCGCGCACGTTGCGAACGGCCAGGTGGAACACCACATCGGCACTCGTGCAGGCGGCGGCGATGCCGGCGTCTTCGATGTCGCCCTCGACGAGCGTGATCGAGTCCGACACTGTGGCGAGGTTGCGTCGTGATCCCGTGGACAGGTCGTCGAGGACGGTCACCTCGTAACCCCGGTGAACCAGCTCCTCGGCGAGATGGGAGCCGATGAAGCCGGCGCCCCCCGTGATCACTGCCCGCTCAGCCACCGGCGTCCACCTCGGCGACGGCCTCGAGGAGGCCTTTGGCCACGAATTCGATCTCGGTATCGCTGAGCTCGGGGAACATCGGCAGCGACAGCAGGCGCTCCGCCTTCCGCTCGGTGACGGGGAAGGCCCCGGGGCCATAGCCGAGATCCCGATAGGCGGGCTGGAGGTGCAACGGCAGCGGATAGTGGAGCCCGGTCTCGATCCCCTCCGCGGTGAGGCGATCCCTGACCGCATCGCGGTCCTCGACCTCGACCACGTACAGGTGGTACACGTGCTCGGCCCAGGGCATCTCCGTCGGGAGGTCGATGCCCGTCCGACCGCCGAGGAGCTCCTCGTACCGGGTGGCAACGCTTCGGCGGGACACAGTCGACTCGGCGAGCCGGGCCAGCTTGATCTCGAGCATGGCTGCCACCAGCTCCATCATCCTGGCGTTCGTGCCGACCCGGTCGCTGTGGTACTTCTCGGCCTGGCCGTGGTCGCGCAGCGAGCGGAGCCGCCGTGCCAGGTCGTCGTCGTTGGTGACGATCGCTCCGCCCTCCCCGGGTGCCCCGAGGTTCTTGCCCGGATAGAAGGAGAACCCGGCGGCAACGCCGAACCCCCCGATCGGCCGTCCCTTGTAGGTGGCGAGGTGGGCCTGGGCCGCATCCTCGACGACGGCCACGTCGAACCGGGCGGCCGATTCGACGATCGGGTCGAGGTCGGCCGGGTGGCCGTAGAGATGGACCGGGAGGATCGCCTTGACGCCCGGCTCCGCCATCGCCGCCGCGGCCCTTTCGACGTCGATGGTCGCCGTTGCATCGCAGTCCACGAACACCGGCTCTGCCCCGACGTTGCTGACCGCCTCGGCCGTGGCGATGAACGTGTTGACGGGGACGACGACGCGGTCGCCGACCCCGATCCCGATCCCGCGCAGGGCGAGCTCGAGGGCCACCGTGCCGTTCGAGACCGCCACGGCGTGTCGCGTCTCGTGGGCGGCGGCGAAGGCCGACTCGAAGGCAGCGACTCTCGCCCCGGAGACGAATGCTCCCGAGTCGTAGATCTCGGCCCAGGCACCCAGGACCTCGTCGCGGATCGGGGCGTGGTGCCGGCTCAGGTCGAGGAACGGTACGTCCATCAGACCTCCGGTGGTTGGTGGTCCGGGGCGGGCCCGGTCACGGCTGCGGGGACACCGATGGCCATCATCCCGGCCGGAACGTCCTTGGTGACGACCGCGCCGGCGCCGATGAGGGCTCCCTCGCCGATCGTGACGCCGGCGAGGATCGTCGCCCCCGAGCCGATCGAGGCGCGATCTTCGACCACGGTGGAGACCGTGGCCCAGTCCTCGGGACCCTGCAACTCGCCCTCGGTCGTGGTGGCCCGAGGGACCAGGTCGTTGGTGAAGGTGACGCCGTGGCCGATGAAGCACCCGTCGCCGATCGTTACGCCCTCACACACGAAGGAGTGGCTCGAGATCTTGCACCGCTTGCCGATGGTGGCGCCTCGCTGCACCTCGACGAAGGCGCCGATCACCGATTCGGCCCCGATCTCGCACCCATAGAGGTTGACGAAGCGAGAGAGCCGGACCCCCTCACCGAGGACGACGTCATCGGCGATGGCGCGATAGTCGTCGTCGAGGGTCGTCACGGCGTCACCCGCCGACCGCGACACGGGCGCCACCGGCGTCGAGGCTGCGTTGGATCGCATCCAGCAGGTGCAGTACCTCGAGCCCATCGTGGCCGCTGGTGAGTGGCTTGCGCCCCTCCACGATTGCACCGGCGAATTCATCAACCATGTGGGCCAGGGCCTCGCGCTCCTCGAGGGCCGGGGCGACCATGTCCCCGATCCGGTACGAGACCAGGCGCTGGTGACGCTCCTTGCCGTCGTCCTCGAGGTGCACGCCGGTGTCGAAGATGCTCAGCCGCTGTGCCGGCCTGAGATCGTCCCAGACCAGCATCTTCTTGGAGCCACCGATGATGGTGGTCCGGACCTTCACCGGGCTGAGCCAGTTGACGTGGAGGTGGGCGATCGCCCCGTTCGAATACTGGATCGAGACGTACCCGAGGGAAGCCTTGCCGGTCCCCAGCGGATCGGTGCCCTGGGCGATGACGTTGACCGGACGGACGTCGTCGGGGAGGACGAAAGCCAGAATCGAGAGGTCATGGGGCGCCAGATCCCAGAAGACGTCGACGTCCGGTTGCACGAGGCCGAGGTTGATGCGCACCGAGTCGAGATAGTGGAAGTCGCCGATCTCGCCCGAGGAGAACATCTCGCGGATGTAGCGAACCGTGCTCGTGTAGCAGAACGTGTGGTCGGTCATGAGGACGACACCCGCGGCGTCAGCCTCATCGACGATCGTCCGGCCCTGCTCGACGGTGGTGGCCAGGGGCTTCTCCACCAGCACGTGCTTGCCGGCCTCGATGGCGGCGAGGGCCAGTTCGGCATGGGTAGCGGCGGGGGTGGCGATGGCGACGCCGTCAACCCCGGGGTCGGAGAGCACGACGGTGTAGTCCGCAGAGGCTTCGGCGCCGGCGTAGCCGCCGGCCAGGCGATCCGCCGCGTCGCCGTCGACGTCGACGACCCAGTGGAGGGTCGCCTTGGGCGTCAGGGCGAAGTTCCGGACGAGGTTCCTGCCCCAATAGCCGGCTCCGACGACGGCGATGCCGGGAGTGTGGACTTGGCCTTCGTGCACGGATTCCCGATCCTCGAGCGTCAGACCTCTTCGGCAGGAATCCTGGTGGCGTTGAGCATTCGCTGGATCCGACCGCCCTCCGAGGTTCTCCGAAAGGAAGGCTCCGGAGTGTCCGATACCTTCGAGGCAGCGAGACAAGACGTTGGCATTGTCGAAAACACCCATGGGCGCCGCATCCCACCCTCCGATTCTGAGCCTCGTGATCCCGGCGTGGAACGAAGAGGAAGCCCTGCCGACCACGATCGACCGCATCGTGGAGACCGTCGAGGGTGACGACCGGCTCGTCGATGCGGTGGAGATCGTCGTCGTCGACGACGGATCGACCGACGACACTCGTGCCGCGGCGACCAAGGCGCTCGACGGGAGGCTCCCCGGGGCGGTCGTCGATCTCGCCACCAACGTGGGATCGCACGCCGCGATCCGGTGTGGCCTGCGACACGCACAGGGTGAGCTGATCGTGATGCTCGCCGCAGATGGACAGGATCCGCCGGAGACCATCCCGGCGATGTTGGACGCCATCGAGGACGGTGCCCAGATCGTCTGGGGCGACCGGATCAGCCGCTCCGGTGACTCGACGATGCAGCGATTGCTCGCGAACAGCTTCTACCGGTTCTACCGGGCCGCCACCGGTCTCGAGTATCCCCCCTCCGGTCTCGATTTCGCCATGGTGTCACGCCCGGTCGCCAGCGCGCTCGAGCAGTACCGGGAGCGCAACCTCCCCCTGTTCCTCCTCCTCTACAACCTCGGGTTCCGCCAAGCGGTCGTTCCCTACGAGCGCGGAGCGAGATCCCATGGCGAGACGGGGTGGTCGCTCAGGAAGCGAATGAAGGTCGCCATCGACATGCTGACCGCATTCTCCGCGGCGCCGCTGCGCCTCGTGTCGGCTGCCGGGCTCGGGATCGGTCTGCTCGGTCTGGTCTTCGGGCTCGTCACCCTCGTCCGGGGCGTCACCAGCGACGTTCCCGTCCCGGGATGGGCCTCGATGATGGTGATGACGTCGATCATGGGCGGCATGATCCTCCTGTCGATCAGCGTCCTCGGCGAGTACATCTGGCGCACGCTCGATGAGGCCCGCGGCCGGCCGATCTACCTCGAGGCCGGTGTCACGACGGTGGCTCCGCCGCCGGACGTCGACTAGACCGGCTGCGCCTCGGTCGCCACCGGAACATCGGCCGGGCCGACAGAGCTCACCTCGACCGATACCTAGATCCGCCCCTCGTCGATCGCTTCGACCACCCAGGGGATCACCTCGTCGAGCATCTCGTCGAGCGTTGTGGTCGCCTCGAAGCCGAGCAGCGCCTTGGCCTTGTCGGTGGCCGGGATGCGCCGCTGCACGTCGTACTCGTAGGGCGGGTCGGCGGCGTACCGGAACGGCTCCCCGGGACGCATCTTGGTCCAGATCTTCTCGGCCAGCTCGAGCACCGTCGTCGACTGCGCCGTCGACAGGTTGAAGTCTTCGTTGAGGGCCGCCGGGTGCTCGATGGCGAGCACGATCCCCCGAGCCAGATCACCGCCGTAGGTGTAATGGCGGATCTGGCTCCCGTCGCCGAGGATGTGCAGCGGGTCCTGGCCCTTGGCGACCTTCTGGATGAGGTCGGGGACGACGTGGCTCATCGCCAGCGTCACGTTGCCGCTGAGCACCTCCACCTCGCCGAGGGCTCTGGCCTCGCCGACACCGACGCAGTTGAAGGGACGCACGATCGTATACGGCAGCCCGTACTGCTGATGGGCGGCACGAGCGAAGTACTCGACGGCCAGCTTCTGGAACCCGTAGGAGGAGAGCGGCGGCGGGACCTCGAGCTCCTGGCCCTCGTGCGACGGCCAGGCGTCGGTCGACTCGAACACCATCGAGGAGCTCACGTAGGTGACCTTCTGGAGGTCGCCGGCGCGGTGGGCTGCAATGGCGGCGTCGCAGCTGGCGGCGATGACGCGCTCGTTGGTTGCCAGCAGGTCGTACGCGTAGGTGTGGAAATAGGAGATGCCGCCGATCATCGCGGCCCCGGCGACGAAGTGGTCGGCGTCGCTCAGCAGCTTGGTCATCAGTTCGACGTCCCTGGCATCGCCCTCGACGAAGCGGTACCGCGGGTGGTCGTCGTAGGAGCGGGCGACCTTCCCGTACTTCGAGTAGTTGTCGATGCCGACGACCGAGTAGCCCTGCTCGAGCAGCTCGGCGACGACGTAGCCGCCGATGAACCCCGCCGACCCGGACACCACCACCGTCGTCATGTCCGCTCCTTCGATCGATCGAGCTGTTGGGCCGGGCCGAAGGCATGGAGGTACCAGCGGAGGTAGTAGGGGATCCAGCCCGCCACCTGGAAGCGGGAGTCGCCTTCTCTGCGGTCGCGCCAAGTCGTCGGGACCTCCGCCACCGGCTGCCGGGTCCGTCGCGCCTTGGCGACGAGCTCGATGCCGATCTCGAAGCCCTGGTCGCTCTCGACCCCGACGGCACGGACGAAGTCGGTCGCGTACGCCTTGAACGAGTTGGTGGCGTCGTGGGTGCCGACCCGGGCCAGCCAGTAGAGCGAGAGGCCGGCGAGGCGCGACAGCGTCCGCTTGATCAGCGGTCCACCGATCTGCTTCCCGCCCTTCATGTAGCGGGAGGCGGCGCCGATCACGGCTCCATCCTTGACGAGCTGGGTCAGCTGCTCGATTTGTGCCGGTTCGTCGCTGGAGTCGGCCATCGTCACCACCGCGACCTCGGCGCCGGCTTGATCGAGCCCATGCCGGATAGCGTTGGCCGGGCCGGGGCCGATTGTGTTGAGCACCGGACGAAGCCGGGGATCGTCGGCGCTGATCTTCTCCAGCAGCGGAACCGTGCTGTCCTCGGGCATGTCGAAGACGACCAGCACCTCTCCGTCGGAGGGGATGGCGTCGAGGACCCGCTCGATCGAGAGGCGAGCGGTCTCTCCCTCGTTGTACACGGGGATCACCACGGAGACGCTCGGAGCCAAACTCAGATCCTGGCTCCGTTGCCCCGCAGGTTCCATACATCGACGACGGGGAGGTCGGTGTCGAGGTCGGCGTAGATCTCGTGCGGGGCGGCGATGATCAACAGATCGGCGTGCTCGAGTACCTCGTCGAGGGGCACCAGGTCGGGGTCGGTCTGGACGTAGGGATCGGTGCACAGCACCGTTGCCGCCCGGAACCGCAGCAACCGCTTCAGCTTGTAGCTCAGGCTCGACCGGGTGTCGTCGGACTCTGCCTTGAAGGCCATGCCGAGGATCCCGACCGTGGCGGACCGCAGATCGGTGTTGCGATCGATCTCCGAAACGATGTAGTCCGGCATTCCCTCGTTCACCATCATCGCGGCATGCCCGAGCGTGAACAGGTTGTTCACGGCGGCGAGCTGCATCGTGTCCTTGAACAGGCAGGGCCCTGCAGCGAACCCTGCGCTCGGGAGGTCCGCTGCCCTCGGGTATCCCTCGGCGAGGCCGGTCCGGATCCGGTCGTAGTCGAGACCGAGGTCATTGGCGATCATGAACAGCTGGTTGGCGATGGCGAACCTGATATAGCGCCAGGTGTTGGTGAACAGCTTGGCCAGCTCGGCTTCCTCGGGCTCCATCAGCACGATCCGATCCGTGAGATGCCGGAATAGGATCTCGGCCCGCTTTCCACCCACGGTGGATCGGCTGGCGACGATCTGTGGCAGCTCGAACAGCTCGGTCATCGCCTTGCCCTCGGCGATGCGCTCCGGGCAGAAGACGACGTCGACGTCGAGGCCGTTCTCCTCGACCAACTCCTGAACCAGCGCCGTCACGCCGGGATACACGGTGCTGCGGAGCACGAGCAGCTGTCCGTCGTGCATGTACTCGGCAATCGACTCGATCGCCCGGCGCACCGCCCACAGGTCGGGATTGAGGTGCTCATCGACAGGGGTGCCGATCACCACGACGACGGTCTCCGCACCCGCGATCGATCCCGGATCAGTGGTCGCGCGCAGCAGGCCGTCGGCGAGGGCCCGCTCGAGCAACGGCTTGGCGCCCTCCTCACGGAACGGGACCTGGCCACCATTGATCGTATCGACCACCCCGGCATCGATATCGAGAAGGGTCGTGTCCAGTCCCTTGCTGGCGAACGCGACCCCCAAGGGGAGGCCGGCGTGGCCGCCCCCGCCCATGATCACGATCGGGGCAGGCGTCTCACCGTGCATCTCTCAAACCTCGCTCCAGAGATCGTCGCCAGCGGCGGTCGGGGTTCCGGGATGAGTATCGGCACGGCGTGGGCAAACCTGACCGGTGATGCGCCTCCAAACCTAGCCTCCGCCACGATCCGCGCCCGTTCTCGCGGCGGTCT
>CAZCBO010000073.1:0-11633 GCA_964496825.1 uncultured Acidimicrobiaceae bacterium | reverse complement strand
GCTGAGCTGGACGCCCTTCGGCGGGCCGGTGGTTCCCGAGGTGTACTGGATGTTGATCGCCTGGTCGGGGTCGAGCAGCGACTCGCGCTCCCAGAGTTCTTCGTCGGGGATCCGCTCTGCGACGTCGAACAGGTCGTTCCAGTGAGGAGAGCCGAGGAAGATCACCTGCTCGAGCTCGGGGGTCTGATCGATGACCTCGCCGACCATCTCGCGGTAGTCGGAGGTGAGGAACTGCTCGGCGGCGATGAGGTAGCGGCAGCCCGACTGATTGAGCACGTATTCGAGCTCGGAGGTGCGGTAGGCGGGGTTGATGTTGACGAGGATGGCGCCGATCTTGGCGGTGGCGTACTGCACGGCGACCCACTCGGCGTTGTTCGGACTCCAGATTCCGATCCGGTCCCCGATGCGAGCGCCGATGCCGATCAGGGCCTTGGCGAGCCGATCGGTGGCCGCATCGAATTCGGCGTAGGTGCAGCGGACGCCTTGATGGCGCACCACGAGCGCTTCCTGGTTGGGGAACCGTGCTGTGATACGGCGCAGGTTCTGGTGGATGGTCTGATCGAGCAATGGAGCGATCGTCGGGCCCCTGGCGTGAGCGTCGTGCATGGTGTCCCTTTCTTCACCGTCGACGCTATGGCCGGGGACGCGCCGCGACCAGAGGACACGGTCACATGCGATCAGGGTTGTTCGTCCCCATCCAGGAAGTGGTCGACCCCGTCGTCGACCTCGAGGTAGAAGGCATCCTCACCGACTAGATTGACGATGCCGCCGGTCTCCATCGTTTCGTAGACGTTGGACCGCACCCGGGCGAAGCTCACCCCGATCCCGGACTCCTGCAGGTCGACGATGAGCTCGTCGAGCGTCGCGATCGCAGTGCTGTCGATGTCGTAGATCGTCTCGGCGTCGATGAGGATCTCCCTGACCGGTTCCTGGGCCCGGGCGACCAAGCTGCCGAGTTCGTCGGTGAGCACCCCGACGTTGGCGAAGAAGAGGGGAGCGTCGAACCGGTACACGATGATCCCCGGCACCTCGTCGACATCTTCGAGGTTCTCGATGTCGCGGAAGCGGTCGGTGCCCGGCACCCTGGCGAGGATGGCGGTGCGGGGCTTGCCGGCACGCCATGCGACCTCGAGCAGTGACAGGAGAACGGCGACCACGATGCCGGCCAGCATGCCGAGGGTGACCACCGAGACCGCGGTGACGATCGCCAGAACGGCGTCGACCCGGTCCACCTCCCAGATCCGTCTCAGTTCTGGGAGGTCGAAGAGCCCGACGCCGGCGACGATGACGATCGCCGCCAGGGCAACGTCGGGGAGGTACTCGAACACGCCGGTGAGGAAGAGCAGGGTGAGGACGATGAGCACCACCGATAGCAATCCCGCCATCTGGCTCTTCGCCCCGGCGTCCTGGAGGACGACCGTCCGGGTCTGGGATCCGTTGACCGGGAAGCCGCGAAACAGCCCGGAGGCGATGCTCGCCGTACCGAGACCGTAGAACTCCTGGTTGGCATCGATGTCATACCCCTGCATCTTGGCGATCGACTGGGCGGTGACCACGCTGTCGGCGTAGGCGAGGAGTGCCACGGCCAGCGCAGGGAACAGCAGGTGGCGAACGTCGGCCAGCCCGACATCGGGGAGCCCGGGCCGGGGGAGCCCGGAGGGGATGTCGCCGAGGATCGCCACACCCTCGGCGGCGAGGTCGAAGGCCCAGACGAGCAGGATCCCGACGACGGCGGCAACGAGATAGGCCGGGATCCTGGGGGTGAGCCACTTCAGCACGTAGATGAGCGCGATCAGCCCGATCCCGATGGCGACGGTGAGCAGGTGGGCGTCGTCGAGATTGCGGATCACCGCGCCGAGCTCGGTCCGGTAGTCAGCCTCGTCGATCTCCAAGCCGAACAGCGCAGGGAGCTGGCTGACGACGATGAGCACGGCGGAGCCGAGGATGTAGCCGAGGAGGATGGGCCGGGACAGGTATCTGGTGATGAAGCCCAGCTTGAGGAGCCCGCCGACGATGCACCACAGTCCCATGAGGATGGCCAGCAGGGCGGCGAGAGCCAGATAGCGGTCGGGGTCGCCGACGGCGAGCGGGGCGATCATCGAAGCGGTGAGGATGGCGACGGCGGATTCGGGGCCCTGGTTGAGCTCGCGTGAACTGCCGAAGAAGGCGTAGGCCACCATGGCCGCCATCGCCGTGTACAGGCCGTAGACCGCAGGAACGCCCGCGAGCTGGGCATAGGCCATGGCCTGGGGTACGAGGATCGCCCAGAGACTCAGCGCGGCGACGGTGTCGGAGCGCCACCAGGAGCGTTCGTAGTCGGTGACGAGCTTGATCCCAGGGACGTAGTCGGTGAACGCCTTGCCGGCGGTGTCGGTTCCGACCGACATCAGCGGTCCCCGGCCTCGAACGCCCGGACACCGAGGCCTACCGTCGGATAGATCGGCGGCTCCTCGAGGTGGGCGAAGGCCTCGGCGTCCTGGACCACTTCCCTTGGCTCACCCCGCACCCTGGCGAACCAGAGTGAGATCCCCCTGAGGGCCAGCTTCTCCTGGAGATCGTGGAGCATGACGAGGGCCGTCGAATCGATGTCGCCGATGCCCTCGGCGTCGACCAGTGCGACCTCGACGGGCGTTTCGGCGGCGGCGATCGCCTCCATCAGCCGCTCCTCGAACACCGGGGCGTTGGCGAAGAAGAGCTGAGCGTCGAATCGGTAGATGAGGAGCCCGGGGACCTGCCGGGCATTGGGGTAGCGATCGACACTGCGATACACGGTGATGCCGTCGTGGGTGATCTCACCGAGGATCTCGGTGTTGGGCCGGCTCGCCCGTCCGACGAGGAAGAACAGCGACAGGATGACGGCGACGGCGAGGCCCGGCAGGATGCCGAAGGCCAGCACCCCGACCAACGCGGCGAACCCTGCCCAGAAGTCGTCCTTCCTGATCCTGGCGTACCGGCCGACCTTCTCGAAGTCGATGAGGTGCCAGACGGCGTGGATGACGATCGCGGCCAGCGTCGCTTCCGGCAGGTTCTCGAAGAGCCCCGTGAACCACAGGGCGGTGATGAGGACCAGGGCGGCGACGATGACGCTCGTCAGCTGGGTCTGCTGGCCGGCGCCGTCGGCTGCGGCGGTCTTGGAGAGGCTGCCGTCGACGACGAACCCACCGCTGAGGCCGGCTCCGGCGTTCGCCGCACCGAGGGCGATCATCTCCTGGGAGGCGTCGACCTCGTACCCGTGCTTGGAGGCGTACTTCCTCGCCGCAGCCACCGACTCGGCGAAACCGACGATGAGGATGGCCAGGGCTCCGGGGATCAGCGAGATGACGTCGTCCAGGCGTACGGAGTCCGGGAGCCCGAAGGGGGGAAGACCCCCGGGGATCTCGCCGATCACGTGGACTCCCCGATCGGTGAGGTTGCTGACGCTGAGCACGATGATGGCGGCGAACATCACCACCAACGCCCCGGGCAGGCGCGGGACGAAACGGTCGATGAGAAACAGCGCGGCGAGACTGGTGGCGCCGACGGCGAACGTCCACCAGCTGGCGTCACCGAGATTGGTCACCACATCCCCGATGTCCTCGAAGAAGTTGCCCCCTTCGACGTCGAGCCCAAAGAGCTTGTGCAACTGGCCGGCCGCGATGGTGAGGGCCAGGCCGACGATGAACCCGTCGAGAACGGGTTTGGACATGAAGTCGGCGATGAAGCCGGCCTTGAAGATGCCGAAGACGACGAACAGGCCACCGGTGACGAGTGCCAGCCAGGAGGTGAGGGCGATGAACGCTGCGGGATCACCGGCTGCGACCGGCGTCACCACCGCCAACGAGAGCACCGCGACCGTGGAGCTCGGCCCGACGTTGAGCTGGCGCGACGTGCCGAAGACGGCGTAGCCGAGGAGGGCGAGGGGAGCGGTCCAGAGCCCGGTCTCGGGTGGCATCCCCGCAAGCGACGCGTAGGCCATGGCCTCGGGGACCAGCAACGCCCACACCGTCAGCGCGGCGATGCCGTCCGGTGCGAGCCAGGAGCGGTCGTAGTCCGGTAGCCACCCGGTGATCGGGACGTATCCGGTCCAGCCTGTCTTCGCCTCCTGGAGCATGGCGGCGCAGAGCCTAGCTAGGCCTCCCGACCCCCTTACGCTGCGCCGATGCAGGGCGAAGCCCGGCGTACGCGCACCTCCTTGCCGGCGACAACGACCGGTGTCCACCACGATGCCTTCGGCTGGACCGAGTGGGGGCTGCTCGCCGGCATCGCCCTGATCTGGGGATCATCGTTCCTCTTCATCGCGGTCGGTCTCGAGGCGTTCAACCCCGGTGTGGTGACGATGGCGCGCGTCGTGCTCGGGGCGGGCACCCTGGCGCTGTTTCGAAGGGCGCGGTCGCCGATCGATCCCGCCGATCGGCTACGGGTTGCCACCCTCGGCTTGATCTGGATCGCCATCCCGCTGACGCTGTTCCCGATCGCCCAGCAATGGATCGACTCGTCGGTGGCAGGGATGCTCAACGGGGCGATGCCGATCGCTACCGCAGCGTGGGCCACCCTGCTGCTGGGGCGTTTGCCCGGATGGAGACAGATCCTCGGCATCGCCATCGGATTCCTCGGCATCATCGCCATCTTCCTCCCCGAGGCGAGAGACAGCTCGGCGACCGCGCTGGGGGCGGCGCTGGTGATCGCTGCCGTCGTCCTCTATGGCCTGTCGGCGAATCTGGCCGTTCCCCTCCAGCAGCGCTACGGGGCGCTGCCGGTGGTGTTTCGCGCCCAGCTGGCCGCACTGGTGGTCGTGGTGCCCCTCGGTGTGGTCCAGATCCCGGGATCGACGTGGGCGTGGGATTCGGCGGTGGCGATGGTACCGCTGGGCGCGCTGAGCACCGGCGTGGCGTTCGTCATGATGTCGATCCTGGTCGGCAGAGTGGGGGCGACCCGTGGATCGGTGGCGATCTACTTCGTTCCGGTGGTGGCGATCGTCCTCGGCATCGCCGTTCGCGGGGAGGACATCGTCCCCCTCGCGGTGGTCGGGACCGCGCTGGTCGTCCTCGGGGCCTGGATCACCTCGCGCCGCGAGGCACCGGTGAGTTCCGTCACCGTGACGAATTAACCCATGAGTAGGGCACAGGGGAGGGGAGCGGCGCGCTATCGTTTCTCCCGGCAGATAGAGGGAGGAAAGGTATGGACGAGCCAAGGGAGCGGGCTGCCGCATCTCTCATGGACGTCGGGAAGTTCTGGTGGCTGTGGCTGGTCGTCGGGATCGCCTGGCTGATCGTCGGATTCATCATCCTGCAGTTCGACGACACCTCGATCCGGGCGACCGGGATCATCATCGGCGTGATGTTCCTGGTAGCAGGATTGCAGTACGTCGTCATCGGCACCCAGGCAGAAGGTTGGAACTGGCTGTGGTACGTGTTTGGGGCGCTCCTGATCATCGGCGGCCTGGTCGCCATGTTCAACCCGGAGCAGACCTTCGTGGCCATCGCCAACATCATCGGGTTCATCTTCCTGATGATCGGGACGATCTGGGTGATCGAGGCGTTCGCCACCAAGGACTTCAACGACCTCTGGTGGCTGACGCTGATCGCGGGAATCCTCATGGTCGCCCTCGCCTTTTGGCTGGGGAACCAGTTCTTCTTCGACAAGGCGGCAACGCTGCTGGTCTTCGCCGGAGTGTGGGCGCTGATGCGCGGCGTCATCGACATCATCGGTGCCTTCCAGGTCCGCAAGCTGGGCAAGGTCGCCGCCGGGGTCGCCGAGAAGATGGCCTAGAACGGCCCGAAGCGTCACGACGCCTCCGGCCCGGCCGGGGGCGTCGGCGCGACGAAAGGAGCGCGTCATGGAGAGTCGAGCCACGGCAACCTGGAACGGAGACCTGCTCAGCGGAAGCGGGACCACGACCCTGGAGAGCGGTGTGGCGGGCCCGCTACCGGTGAGTTGGCCGAGCCGCACCGAGGCGCCTGAGGGCCGAACGAGCCCGGAGGAGCTGATCGCCGCCGCCCACGCCGCTTGCTACAACATGGCGCTGTCGAACGGTTTGGCCGGCGCCGGCAACCCACCGAACCAGCTCGATACCGAGGCCACGGCGACGTTCGAGCAGACCGACGCCGGCTGGCGGCTGACGACGATGGCGCTGCGGGTACGAGCCGACGTCCCCGGCATCGGCGCCGAGGCGTTCCAGGAGGCCGCCTTCGCGGCGAAGGAGGGGTGTCCGGTGTCGAACGCCCTGGCAGGCAACGTGGCGATCAGCGTGGAGGCGTCGCTGGTCTGAGCGACCACCATGCTGTCGTGGTCGCTCTACGGAGCGCCCATAATCCACGTTATGTCAAGTTAGACCATCGTACGTGTCAAGACGGTCGCTCAGCACCCCTCAGAGGCACGTGCGATGGGTACTCCCCCTATTTCCTCCGCTTCGCTCGCGCCTTGAAGATCGAGCGCAGGACGAGCAGTGCCACGATGCCGAGGATCTGGGAGAGGATGATCGCCCGCGTGGTGTCGGCGGCGGGAACCCAGGTGAGCTGGTCACCCTTGATCTGATACGCCCCGACCGGGCGGGCGGCCATGCCGAAGCCGCCACCGGTGCCACCGGGCTGGCCCTTTCCGGCTTCGCCCTCCCCCGCTCCCCCACCACCCCGGACCGAGGCGGCGGGGATCACCACGACGCCGTTCTTCTCGAAGGGCTCGCCGTAGACGCGCTGCACCGTCAGCGTGTCGCGGGCACCCTCGATGAGCTCATCGACCTTGGTCATTTGCCCTCCTTTGGTGCTTCCTCACCAGTAGCACGGCTGATGCGTTTCGCTAGAGGCAAACCGCCCGTTGGAGGACGGACCGGGGGGAACATCACCGGTCGTGCGGTCGTTTGACGAGCATGGCGCGCTACCGGTTCGACACCACGTGGGTGCTCGAGGCCCCTGCGGCGCACACCTTCGATGTGCTCCGGCGCTACGAGACCCACCCCACCTGGTGGCAGCACGTCCACTCGACGCGAGGCTCGGAGCATCACGGCCACATCACGGTTCGGTACGAGATCCAGAGTCCGCTCCTCTACCGGCTCCGCTTCGACGTGCGGCTGGTCCGCGCCACCCGTCCGTGGCTCATCGTCACCAAGGCCACCGGCGACCTCGAGGGGGAAGGCGAGTGGCGTCGTGTCGAAACCGACGGCGTCACCACGGTGCGCCATCGCTGGGACGTGGCGACCACCAGGCCGTGGATGAACGCGCTGGCTCCCCTCGCCGGCCCACTCTTCCGCTGGGCTCACGACCGCATCATGGCGGAGGGTGCCGCCGGCCTGGCCAACACCCTCGACGCCCGGCTGCTCGCCGGCGGCTAGACATCCCGATATATCGTGATAGGATGTCGATACACTCGACATCGGAGGATCCGTGCATGGATATGCCTGTTCACCGCCCTGGCCGATGCGTCTGATGGTCATGAGAGCCGGCAGAGGCCGCCGTGGCGACTGGACCGCCCACGGGTGGGGTCCGGGTGCCGGATTCGGCATGTGGGCCGGGAAAGGGCCGTTCTGGAAGGGTCCAAAGGCGGGGCGAGGTGCGGTTCGCCTGGCGATCCTCGAGCTGCTTGCCGAGGGGCCGATGCACGGCTACCAGATCATGCAGGAGCTCGCCGAGCGCAGCGGTGGCATGTGGCGACCCAGCCCGGGATCGATCTACCCCACCCTGCAGCAGCTCGCCGACGAGGAGCTGGTCCGCGGCGAGGACGAGGACGGCAAGAAGGTCTACCACCTGACCGAGGCCGGGCGGGCCAAGGTGGAGACCCACGACACCCCGCCCCCGTGGGCACGCTTCGACACCGACGACGTCAGCGGCCTGTTTGCGCTCAAGGATCTGGCGATCCAGGTGGGAGCGGCCGTGATGCAGGTCGGCGCTGCGGGTACCGATGAGCAGCTCGCCGCAGCCAAGGAGATCCTCGCCGAGACCCGCAGCAAGCTGTACCAGCTGCTGGCCGACGGCGAGGAGCCGGCCTCCGAGTAGCGCTCAGGCGACCTCGAAGAGCGCGGCGGCACCCATCCCGCCCCCGACGCACATGGTGACGATGCCGAACCGGCCGCCGGTGCGCTTCAGGTGCCGGAGGAGCTGTCCCACCATGCGCGAGCCCGTCATGCCGTAGGGGTGGCCGATCGAGATCGACCCGCCCATCGGGTTGAGCTTCTCGTCGGGGATCTCGAGGGCGCGCTGGCAGTACAGGACCTGGGAGGCAAAGGCCTCGTTGAGCTCGACGATGTCGATGTCGTCGAGCGACATGCCGGTGAGGTCCATCAGCCTGGGCACGGCGAGCGCCGGGCCGATCCCCATCTCGTCGGGATCGACGCCGGCGAGCTGGAACCCACGAAACCATCCCATCGGTTCCAGCCCGCGGGCCTCGGCGTACTCGGCCGAGGTCACGACGGTGGCCGAACCGGCGTCGGCGAACTGCGACGCGTTGCCGGCGGTGACGCTGCCGCCCTCGGGATCGAAGACCGGAGGCAGCTTGGCCAGCCCCTCGAGCGTGGTGTCGGGCCGGTTGGCCTCGTCTCGCTCGAAGAGCACCCCCTCCTCGACGGCCATCGAGCCGTCCTCCTGCTTCACGGCGCGATCGACCTTGATCGGGACGATGTCGTCGTCGTACCAGCCCTGCTCCTGGGCGTTCGCGGTGCGCTGCTGGGACATGAGGGCATAGGCGTCCTGGTCCTCGCGGCTGATGTCGTAGCGCTTGGCGACGACCTCGGCGGTCTCGCCCATCGACAGGTAGATGCCGGGCCACTGTTCCTGGAGCTCGGTGTTGTGCAGGTCGACCGAGCGGAAGTTCTGGTTCTGGACCAGCGAGATCGACTCCACACCCCCACCGATGATGACGTCGGCCTCCCCCACCGATATCCGATGGGCCCCCATCACGATGGTGTTCAACCCCGACGAGCAGAAGCGGTTGACGGTCGCTCCCGGCACCGAGGAGGGCAGACCGGCCCGCAGGAGCGCGATCCTGGCGACGTTGTGGCCCGAAGGCCCTTCGGGAAGCCCGCAGCCGAGGAGCACGTCGGCGACGTCCTCGTCGGGAATCACCGGCACCGCATCGAGCGCCGCTCTGATGGCATGGGCGGCGAGGTCGTCGGGCCGGGTGAGGTTGAGCGACCCGCGGTATCCCTTTCCCAAGGGCGTGCGCTTGCTGGAGACGACGACGGCTTCACGCATGATCGATCCTGCTTTCTGGGTGCTGTCGGCAAGGCTACCGCGCCGACCCGCACGGCCCCCTCCCCCCTTCTAAGAGTGCCGCCGTGGTTCCTATTCCGAGAGAATTCCTGAATCTGGCAAATACTCAAAAGCTGCAGAAGCCGAGGACGGCCGCAAGCACGGGCAGCGATCGGCCTCCCGGCCCTGCGTCGTGAGTCCTCTACGCCTCCTCGGCGAGGGGCAGCTCGACGTTGATGAGGACTTCCGGCTCGACGCGAAACGCCAGCAGGCGCGGGGGTTGCAGCCCCCACCACCGGATGTCGACCGTGCCCCGCCCGGTCAGTGCCGGTCCCGGCACCAGCGTGACTTCACCCTCGAGCAAGACCTCCTCTCCGTGGAAGTCCACGGTTCCCTCGATCACGGCGGTTGCTTCCTCGACCCCGGTGGTGCCCGTGATCTCGCCCCGGATCTTGGGATGAGCCCCGGCGTCGATCCGGCGTCTCGTCTCGGCGTCGTAGAGGGGGTTCCCCGACTTTATCGCATCGACCTCGATCTCGAGCGCGCCGGCGAGGGTCGACCCCGGGACGAACAGCCCATCGACGATCTCGGCCTCGAACCATCCCGAGGCGGGGGCGATGGCCACCACCGGATGCAGGCTCGTCCGCGCATCGAAGGTGATGGTGCCCGAATCGATCTCGTATCGCGTCATCGTCGCCAGAACGCCGGGGTGAAGAGCAGGAGCATAGGAAAGATCTCCAGCCTCCCCACGATCATGAGCAACGCCAGCAGCCACTTGCCGGGAGCAACGATCACCGAATAGGTGCTCGCGGGACCGACCTCACCCAGGCCCGGACCCACGTTCCCGAGCGCGGACGCCGACGCCGACACCGCGCTGACGACGTCGATGCCATCTCCGAACACGCCCTCCACGAAGGAGAGGGCAATGCTCCCGAAGACGAAGATCGCCACGTACACGATGAAGAAGGCCGAGACGTTGCGGAGCGCCGCCGGTGAGATCACGAATCCGCCGAATCGGCTCACGTTGACGGCCTGGGGGCGGATGATGCGGCGGAGATCGGCGGTCGCCGACTTGGTGAGCAGCGCGACCCTGCGGGTCTTCAGGGCTCCGGTCGTGGATCCGGCCATGCCACCGAGGAACATGAACATCGTGAGCAGGATCAGCAGACGCGGGGCCCAGGCGGCGAAGTCGACCGTGGCATAGCCGGTGCCGGTGACCAGGGTCAGGGTAGTGAAGATGCCGTCGCGAACCGTGGTGGTGTCGGTCGCACCATCGGCGGCGAGGCCGGCGACGACGAGGGTTGCTCCGGCGACCAAGATCGCTGCATAGAGCCGGAACTCCCCGCTCCTCGGGTATTCGGCAGGATTGGTGAGGGCGCGGAAGTGCAACGCGAATGATGTTCCCCCGATGAACATGAAGGCGATCACCACCCATTGGGTGTACGCGCCGAAGGCACCGATCGACTCCGAGGTCGTGCTGAACCCGCCGGTCGATACGTTGGTGAGGGCGTGGGCGACGCCCTCGAACAGCGTCATTTCGCCGAGTGAGAGCAGCACGGCGGCGGCTGCGGTGAGGGCGGCGTAGAGCGCCCAGAGGCGCACCGCAGTGCCCTGGAACCGCGGCGTGAGCCGGTCGGGCTCGGGTCCGGGCGCTTCGGCCCTGGCGAGCTCGACCCCGCCGGAGCCGATCAGGGGCAGCACCGCGATCGACAGCACGATGATCCCCATTCCGCCGAGCCATTGCATCGTGGCGCGCCACAGCAGGATTCCGTTGGCGACCGCAGAGAGGTCGTCGAGGACGGTGGCTCCTGTCGTGGTGAGTCCCGCGGTGGCTTCGAAGATTCCGTTGGTGAGTCCGTCGAACGTTCCCGACAGCAGCAGCGGCAGCGCACCGAACCAGACCACGGTCACCCACGCCAGGGCCACGGCGGCAAACGCCTCCTTCGGGCTGAGCGATTCGGGACGGCCGGTGGTCGCCGTCAGCGCCGCGCCGATCGCAACGGTCAACACCGCCGACATGGCGAGATCGCGCGCAGGACCCCACTCCTCGTACATGAGGGATACGGTTGCCGCGGGAAGCATGGCGATGCCGACACCGATCAAGACGATGCCGATGATGAAGAGGACGCGCCGCGGCGTTGGCGGCACCGACCATCCCAGCTGGCGGCGAGCCACACCTACACCGTGAACAGCTTTTCGGCGCCGGCGATCGCGTCCGGCGTGGCGAAGACGACGACGCGATCCCCGGCGGCAAACCGGGTTGCCCCTCTCGGCACGATCGCCTTGTCATCGCGGAGGACCGCGCCGATGACCATCCCGTCCGGTCGGTCCATCTCTCCGATGGAGATGCCGACCGCAGGAGCGTGCGGTTGAAGCTCGATCTCCATCGCCTCCACATCGCCGGTCATGAAGCTCACCGCCGAGAGATAGGCACCCCTGCGGACGAAGCGGAGCACCTCGTTGGCCGCAGCAACC
>CAZCBO010000072.1:0-11639 GCA_964496825.1 uncultured Acidimicrobiaceae bacterium | reverse complement strand
AACCAGGAGATGATGGCCGCCAGGATGACCCCGATGAACAGGAAGAACAGCACGATGTAGTGCGGGATCGCCAGCAGCCATTTCACGATCGGCAGCCACCGGTTCAGATCCTGCTCCACCTCCGGATAGTCGATGTCGAGATGCACGGCCTGCTCATCGGTGGTCGAGGGATACAGGTCGGTCAGCAGGAGCAGATAGGCGCCCACCCTCGCCGCGAAGCGGGTGAACTCCTTGGCGAAGTCGAACCACCAGCGTGGGTACTTCTCCCTGAAGATGATCATCAACGCCGTGGCGAAGGCAAGGCCGGAGGTGATCCCTGCACTCGTCCTCGTGATCGTCTCACCGGTCTCGGTGACGACGGTCCAGGTCTCGCTCGCGGAGACGAGCGACAGGACGATGGCGATCGGGATGATCCAGAGCAGCCGGACGAACGTGGTGAACCGGTCGAGCTCGTCCGGGTAGTCGACGTCCAGGCGAGCCGCGTAACTCGAGTCGGGTGTGGTCATCGGTCCTCCCTCTTCTCCAGGGGTAACGCACTAGTTCTAGGGCACAGCATCGCCGCGTGCCAGGGCCAATCGGCCGTGGGCGCCGCGATACTGGCCCCATGGCAGACGAACCACGGGACCTGATCGGCGATTTCGATGCCTACTACCGTCTCGGCGAGGCGCCGGTGATGCGACGGATCGAGCGTCAGATCACGGGATCCGACTACGGCGCCTCCAGCTACACGACGAAGCAGCAAGCCGATGGGCTGGCACGGCTGCTCGAACTCGCCGGGGGCAGCCGGCTCCTCGACTTCGGGAGCGGCGCCGGCTGGCCGGGGATCTATCTGGCCGACTCGGCCGGGTGCGCCGTCGTCCTCACCGACCTGCCGATGGAGGGCCTCCGGCGGGCGCGCCGGCGGCTCATCGAGGACGGCGTGCGTGGTGCTGTAGTAGCCGCTTCCGCCACCGCGCTGCCGCTGCGAGACGAGGTGTTCGACGCGGCGACCAGCTCCGACGTGCTCTGTTGACTGGCGGACAAGCTCTCCGTGCTGAGAGCCTGCCGCCGAGTCCTCGAGCCGGGCTCGCCCCTCGCCTTCTATGCCGTCACCACCGCCGATGGCCTCACGCCCGACGAGGTCGCACGCGCCCTCGAGGCCGGGCCCGACCATGCCGATCCCGGGCCCGGCTACCGGGCATTGATGGAGACCGCCGGGTTCACGAACGTCGTGATCGACGACGTCACCGACGAGTACGACGTCACGTTGTCCGAGTCGATCCGGGCGCGCGACGAAGAGTCGGCGGCGCTCATCGACTTGGTCGGCGCCGACGTCTTTGCCGAGGGTCGAGCGAGCCGGGAACAGGAGCTCGCGGCCATCCACGACGGCCTGCTGCGCCGCTACCTGGTCAGCGGCCGCCGAGCGTGATCCCGGAGAGCTCCTCCAAGGCTTTGACCAAGGCGTGGTTTCCCTCGCCGCCGAGGCCGCGGTTCTGCAGAGATCGGTAGAGCTGGTACACCAACGCCGTCCCCAACAACGGGACACCCAGCTCGTCGGCAGCCTCGAGGGCGAGGCGGACATCCTTCTGCTGCAGGTCGATGCTGAAGCCGGGACGCCAGTCGCGCTCGATCATCTGCGGACCCCGGTTGGCCAGCATCCACGAGCCGGCGGCGCCATCCTTCACCGCGTCGATCGTCGTCGCAAGGTCGAGACCGGCCTGTTCGGCGAAGAGCAGCGCCTCACTGGCGGCCAGCTGGTTCACCACCACGAGGATCTGGTTGACGATCTTGGCAAGCTGACCCGATCCCACCGGGCCGACGTGGGTGATCGTCGTCCCGTAGGCCTCGAGATAGGGCATGACCCGCTCGAGATCGGCGGCCTCGCCACCGACCATGATCGACAGCGTCCCCTTTGCGGCACCCTCCGACCCTCCGCTCACCGGAGCATCGAGCCACGATCCGCCGCGCTCGGCGACCAGTTCTGCAAGCCGCCTCGTGGCGCTGGGGCTGACCGTCGAGTGGTCGACGACGAGCGCTCCGGGGCCGACCGCGTCCAGCAGCCCCGCGACGACCTCTTCCACGTCGGGGGTATCGGACACACAGACGAGGACGACGTCGCATCGAGCGGCGACGTCGGCCGGGGACGTCGCAGCCGTCGCCCCGGCCCCGACCAGCGGTTCCATCCGGGCCGGGGTGCGGTTCCACACCACCACATCGTGGCCCTCGGCGACCAGGTTCGCCGCCATCCCCGATCCCATGATCCCCAGGCCGATGAAGCCGACGCCCATGATCAGGCCAGGGTCGCCACCAGCAACCCCTTGACGGTGTGCAGGCGGTTCTCAGCCTGGTCGAAGACGATGCTGGCATCGGACTCGAAAACGTCGTGGGTGACCTCGAGCCCGTCGGTCATCCCGGTGTGCTCCATGATCTCCGCCCCCACCACCGTGTTGTCGTCGTGGAACGCCGGCAGGCAGTGCATGAACTTCGTGTCGGCGCTGCCGGTAACGCCGATCAGCTCGGCATCCACCTGGTAGGGCTCGAGCAGCGACACCCGCTCGGCCCAGACGTCCTTCGGCTCCCCCATCGACACCCAGACGTCGGTGTGCACGAAGTCGACGCCCTCCACTGCGGCCTTGGGATCCTCGGTGACGGTGAGACGCGCCCCCGTCGACTCCGCGATCTCAGTCGCCGTCGCGAGCACGTCCTCGGGCGGGCCCAACTCGGCGGGTCCGGCGAGGCGCAAATCGCTCCCCATCAGCGCCGCCATAACCAGATGCGACCGGGCCATGTTGAAGCGGAGATCACCGAGGAAGGCGTACGAGATGGCGTCGTACGGCTTGCCGCTCGCCTCGTGCATGGTGAGGAAGTCCGCCAGCATCTGGGTGGGGTGCCACTCGTCGGTCAGCCCGTTGTAGACCGGAACGCCGGCGTGCTCAGCCAGCGCCTCGACATCGGCCTGCCGGTCGCCGCGGAACTCGATCGCGTCGTACATCCTCCCCAGGACTCTGGCGGTGTCGGCGATCGACTCCTTATGGCCCATCTGGGACCCCACCGGATCGAAGTACGTGACGTGCGCGCCCTGGTCGAAGGCGGCCACCTCGAACGCGGCCCGGGTGCGCGTCGAGGTCTTCTCGAAGATCAGGGCGATGTTCTTCCCCTCGAGCCGACGGGTCTCGGTCCCGGCGTACCTGGCGCTCTTGAGCGACGCCGACAGGTCGAGGAGGAACGCCATCTCGCCCGGCTCGAAGTCGAGCTCCTTGAGGAAGCTCCGGTTCTTCAGGTCGTAGCCCATGTCGGGTCGATGGTAGGGCCCCCTCGAGGCGCAGGTCCTTCGGCTCTACGGGCTTGCGCCTTCCCTTGGCATGCTTGGGATATGGGGAACAACGCAGCGTTGCAGGGCACCATCATGCTGGTCGTGGGCCTCGTGTTGATCGCCGTCTCGGCGGTCCTGATCGTCGTCACCGCCGAGGGCAGCCCCGAGACGCTGGGTGTGATGGGCATCGTGTTCGCTGCGATCGGGGCGCAACGACGCCGCGATGCGCTTCGCCGTCGCTAGCCCGATCGGGAGCGCGACGATGAACCGCATCCTCGAAGCCCGCTTCATCGCCCCCGAGATCAAGTGGTTCAAGATCGACGCGCCCCTGGTGGCGCGCAAACGCCGCGCCGGCCAGTTCGTCATCGTCCGTCCCCAGGCGGCCTCGGAGCGGATCCCGCTCACGATCGCCGACGGCGACGCCGACGAGGGCTGGATCGCCCTCGTCGTCCAGGGAGTCGGCAAGACGACCCGGACTCTCAACCTCCTCGAGGCGGGCGACGAGATCCAGGACCTCGCAGGACCCCTCGGCATGCCGTCCGAGATCGCCGACTTCGGCACCGCGGTGGTCATCGGAGGCGGCGTCGGGACCGCCATCGCCCTCCCGACCGCAAGGGCGCTCGCCGAGGCCGCCAACGAGGTGATCGGCATCATCGGCGGCAGGAGCCGCGACCTCGTCATCCTCGAAGACGAGATGCGGGCGGTGTGCCGGGAGGTGTATCCCACGACCGACGACGGCAGCTACGGCTACCACGGCCTCGTCACCGACAAGCTCGCCGAGATCATCGAGAGCGGACGCCGCATCGACTACGTGATCGCCGTGGGACCGGTGCCGATGATGCGAGCCGTCGCCGACGTCACCCGCCCCCACGGTATCGAGACGGTGGTCAGCCTCAACCCGATCATGGTCGACGGGACCGGGATGTGCGGCGGATGCCGGGTGTCGGTGGGCGGACGAACCCGCTTCGCCTGTGTCGATGGACCCGAGTTCGATGCCCACCAGGTCGATTTCGACCTCCTGCAACGGCGCAACCGCGCCTACGAGGCCTTCGAGCATTACCGCAACGAGGAGTTCAACGCCGAGCACCTCCCTGCGGAGACCACGCGATGACACGCGAACTCACTCGCCGCGAACGGCTCCGACTGCCCCGCCAGGAGATGCCCGAACAGCCCGCCGCAGAGCGGGCCCTCAACTTCGAGGAGGTCAACCTCGGGTACACGCCGCAGCAGGCCGTAGCGGAGGCAGAGCGCTGCCTGTTGTGCGCCCATCCGGTCTGCATCGAGGGTTGCCCGGTGGGAATCGAGATCAACGAGTTCGTGCGCCTCGTCGCCGAGGAGCGGTTCCAGGACGCCGCCGACGTCATCAAGCGCGACAACTATCTCCCGGCGATCTGCGGACGAGTCTGCCCACAGGAAGACCAGTGCGAGGGCGCATGCGTCCTCACCAGGAAGTATCGCCCGGTCGCCATCGGCAACCTCGAGCGGTTCGTCGCCGACTACGAGCGGGACCACGGCACCCGCCGGCCTGCCCCGTCTCCCCCGAGGTCCGGGAAGCGGGTGGCGATCGTCGGCAGCGGCCCCGCAGGCCTCGCCTGTGCCGCCGATCTCATCCAGGCCGGGCACGAGGTCACCGTGTTCGAAGCACTACACGAGCTGGGCGGGGTGCTCGTCTATGGGATCCCCGAGTTCCGTCTTCCCAAGGGGATCGTGCGCGCCGAGGTCGACCAGCTCGCCTCCCTCGGCGTGCGATTCGAGACTAACGCCGTGATCGGCATGGTCGCCACCATCGACGAGCTCCTCGACGAGCACGGCTACGACGCGGTGTTCCTCGGTGTGGGCGCCGGGCTTCCCCGCTTCCTCGGTGTGCCCGGAGAGGATCTCGTCGGCGTCTACTCGGCCAACGAATTCCTCACCCGCGTCAACCTGATGCGCTCCTATGCCCCCGGCGCGGAAACGCCCCTCCTCGACCTGTATCACAAGACGGTGGTGGTCTTCGGCGGGGGGAACACGGCGATGGACGCGGTGCGAACCGCCCGCCGGCTCGGAGCGACGCCCGCCCGGATCCTCTACCGGCGAACGGAAGCGGAGATGCCGGCGCGGGACGAGGAGATCGCCCACGCCAAAGCCGAGGGCATCGAGTTCGAGACCCTGGTGACGCCGATCGAGCTGATCGGCGATGCCGACGGCCGGCTGACCGGCGTTCGGCTCCAGCGCATGAAGCTCGGGGAGCCCGACGCCACCGGGCGGCGCCGCCCTCGACCCGTCCAGGGTGACGAGTACGAGACGGCGATCGACGTCGCCGTCGTGGCGATCGGCAACGACCCCAACCCGCTGATCCACCGGACCGCACCCGACCTCGAGCAGACGCCCTGGGGCACGATCGTTGCCGACCCTGAGACCGGGCGGACCACCAAGGAGGGTGTCTTCGCCGGCGGGGACATCGTCACCGGAGGCGCCACCGTCATCCTGGCGATGGGGGCCGGACGACGAGCGGCGTCGGCGATCGACGAGTACCTGGAGACGGGGGTGTGGGCGCCTACCCCGGCTTGACCGCCTTGAAGTTGACGCCCCGGGTGCCGAAGTGGGCGACCTCTTTGCGCGGCCTGGCCGCCCCCTCGAAGATGTTCTTACGCCAGGTGACATCGAAGCCCTGGAATCCGGCGGCCACGACCGTGGCCTCGAGCGCTGCTTCCAGCAGCGCCCCGGCTATTCAGTTGGTCCAGAGGTCGATGTCCCGCTTGGCGCCCTCGGGAATCTCCTTCTCGACGGTGATGTCGGCGATCTGGAGCCGGCCGCCCGGGCGGAGGACACGAAAGATCTCCTCGAACACGCGGTCCTTGGTCGGTGACAGATTGACCACACCGTTGGAGATCACCAGGTCGGCCCACCCGTCGGGGATGGGCAGGGACTCCATGTAGCCCGCACGGAACTCGAGCTGCTCGAGGCCGAGGACGGCCTTGGCAGCGTTGGCCTTCTCGCGCATGGGGTCGGTCATGTCGACCCCGATCACATGGCCGGCCGGTCCAACGGCGCGGGCGGAGATGATGCTGTCGAGCCCGGTGCCCGATCCGATGTCGACCACGTACTCGCCGTCGGCGGGCAAGCCCATGGCGAGCGGGTTCCCCGTGCCGGCGAACGAGGCGATGACGTCCTCGGGGACGCCCTCGATCCACTCGGGCTCGTAGCCGTTCATCGCGATCGCCGCCCGTCCGGTGTTGAAGTGGTAGCCGCGATCGGGATCGGCGGCCACGTCGGCGTACTCCCGTGCGATCTC
This sequence comes from uncultured Acidimicrobiaceae bacterium, assembly GCA_964496825.1. Classification (GTDB taxonomy): domain Bacteria; phylum Actinomycetota; class Acidimicrobiia; order Spongiisociales; family UBA5794; genus JACZST01. The sequence goes on along the minus strand of CAZCBO010000072.1, from coordinate 5,073 downwards.
GGTGCGGAGGATTTGCACCGCGGCGTTGTCGTTGGAGAACCGGTGCCGGATCGCCTCATCGTCGAGGCTGACGTCGATCTGGGGAAGATACGTGTAGGTCTTGAACGTGCCGGTGTCGTACTCCTCGGAGCCTTCCCGAACCATCGCTCCTGCGGGGAGTTCGAGATCCCGGTAGGCGGCTTCGGTCATCAGCACGTACTCATCCTCGGGCACCGAGTTCTTGGCGAGCCGATGGACGGTGATGACGTCGACCCCCGACAGGGTGGGGTGATCGCCCACCTCGGTGAGCAGCGCCTCGCCCGAGTGGGCGATGATCTTCAACTTGAGATCACCGACCTCGGCGCAGGCATCGCACCGGCAGACGCTGTAAGCCCCGATCTCGATCAGCCGCTCGGCGAACACCTCGAACAGACCCAGGAGCCGCTCGACCAGGTTGGTGCTGCGCCGGCGCCACACCTCCTCGTCACCGCTCTTGACCGCGTACAGGAACAGCGCATCACCCTCGATCCTCGAGACCTGCAGCGGCACGTCGACCTGCTGGATGAGGCTTTCCAGCAGCTCGCCGATGATCATCTGGCTGTGTCGCAGCTCCTTGTCATGTGACACCATGAACTCGGTGTAGCCGCTGATGTCGACGAGCATCAGGAGGACGGGCTGGGCCTCGGGCTCGACAATGGTCGGGCTCATCCGTCTGATCCTACGCAATCAGGTCCGGGCCGAGATCGCCGATGGCGGCGGCGCCGGAGAGCGCCATCGACCGGGCCAGCTCGTCCCGGAGCTGCTCCAGGAGTTCGGTCACCCCGGCCGGCCCGTCGACCGCAAGGGCCCACAGCAGCGGGCGCCCGACCAGCACCGCGGACGCGCCGAGGGCCAAGGCCTTGAGGATGTCGGTGCCGCTGCGGATCCCTCCGTCGACCAGGACCGGCACCCGTTGGGCCACCGCCTCGACGACCTCGGGAAGCGCGATCGCGGTCGGCACGACCGTGTCGAGCTGCCGCCCGCCGTGATTGGAGACGACCACCCCTGCCGCCCCTGCTTCGACGGCCATCGCGGCGGCATCTCCCCGCAGCACTCCCTTGACGATCACGGGCAGGCCGGAGATGTCGTGCAGCCAGGCAATGTCTGCCGGAGTGAGCGCGGCATCGAGGTTGCCGTCGGCGTACGCCTCGAGCGCCGAGCCCGAACCCCGCTGGGGGCCCACACCGAGGTTGGCCAGCTCCATCCCCGGCGGTAGGTCGAAGTCGTTGCGAACATCTCGTTTCCGCTTTGGAAGCACGGGAAGGTCGACCGTGAACACCAGGGCGTCGTATCCGGCGCGTCGGGCCCTGAGCACGAGGTCGGTGGTGAGTCCCCGGTCGGTGTGGACGTAGATCTGGAACCACCGGCTGAAGGGCGGCTTGGCGGCGGCGACTTCCTCCAGGGAGATAGTCGCCATCGTCGACACACACATCACCGCGCCGGCCGACGCCGCACCCTCCGCCATCGCCACCTCGCCCCGGTCGTGTGCCAGACGCTGATAACCGAGCGGTGCAACGAGGATTGGATGGCTCAACTCGGTGCCAAGCAACTCGGTTGCCGTTGAGACGGTGGAGACGTCGCGCAGGACGTGGGGACGAAGCCGGATCGCAGCCCAGGCGTCGGCATTCTCGGTGACCGTGATCTCATCACCGGCACCGCCGACGAAGTAGTCGAATGCAGCGGGCTCGATGACGGCGCGAGCCCGGGTCTCGAGTTCGCCGAGGTCGTACACATCCCGACCCTATCGGGGTGAAGGGACGTTCGCCCCTAAGGCGCCGGCCGGGATGCGAGGACGATAGGTGGTGAAGCGTTCTGGAGGACGTATGACCACCACCCAGACGACCACGAGGCCCGACGGTGTCGTGTTGACCGCGATCTGGTTCATCGTCGGTGCGCTCTTTGCCCTGACCGGGATCGTGGCGCTCCTGGTCTTTGCCTATCCGGCCGTGCTGACCGAGACGACCAGCGGGATCGAGCGCTACATGGCGGTTGCGGGAGTCTCCTTCGGGCTGTTCATCATCGTGATCCTCGGCGCAGCCGATGTCGCCGCTGCGATCGGCCTACTGCAGATGAAGCCGTGGGGACGGATCCTGGCAATCGTGCTCGCCGCCATGGGGTTGCTCGCCTTCCCCATCGGGACCGTCGCTGGTGCCCTCATCATCTGGTACCTGCTCGGCGACGAGGCCAAGCGGGCCTTTGGCGCGGCACCGCCTGCGGTGCCGGACTCACCGGCGGCCCTGGAGACGATGACTCCGTAGGTAGGTTCAGAGCCAGGCGGGTTCCCACTGGTCGTCGCAACCCGCCCCCCGGCGCTCGGCCTCGGCCGTTGATACGTCGACCGTGAAGTGGGCGACCCGTTCCTCGCGCGCGGTGAGGTATCGCTCGTCCTCGGGGTAGAAGACGGCGAGACCGACGTCGTCGCCGGCAAAGGCCCTGACGTGGTCGAGGCTCTCCCAGAGGCTGAGCACGAGGAACTCGGTTTGCTCGTCGTCCTCGCGGTACATCAGGAATGCACCGCGGTTTCCCGGCGTCGAGCGCAGCGCGCGGATGCCCGTTTGTCGGACGTACTCTGCGTAGCGGGCGGTATCGCTTCGGGCCGTCCAGCCCCGCCAGGTGCGGGCGATCATGCTGCCTCCTGTACCTGGTTCACACACCCCAACAGGTTACACGCTGATGGGGAGCTTCGCAACTAGTTCAGAGGTCTGAGGTGGTTACACTCATCGTCATGAAACGAGTCGACGCAGCACCCCTCGACGCGGTGCTTCAGCTCATCGCCGATTGGTCACCCCTGGCGCTCGAGGCCTCCGGAACGACACCCGACCTCGACACTTGGCGCGACGTCATCGGGATTGAGGGTGAGCCCCTTGCCCCCGGTCCCGGTGAGCTCCAGAGCCTCGCCGCACGGCTCCACGCCGTCTTCCTCGGTGACACCGCCGCCGCCCGCCGGGACGCCCTCAACGAGCTGATCGGCGGCGTCGCACCCCGGCCCCGACTCGGTGCGGTAGGTCACGAGTGGGAGGTCCCCCCGGGGTCCGATGTTCAGGTCGCGGCCCTCGTCCTCGCCCTCTGGCTCCACGCCGCCGCCGATCCCGACCTCGACCGGCTGGGTACGTGCGGCGCCGAGCGGTGCCTCGATCCGTACGTCGATGCGACCCAGGCGGTCAACCGACGCTATTGCTCGGCGACCTGCCAGAACCGGGCCAAGGTTGCCGCTTACCGTCATCGGAGACGCAGCAGCTCTCGCCGCTGAGGCCTAGACGACGCCCCGGCGCCGCTGTTCGACGTGCGGCCACCGTGGGGCGCCGATGAACGCCACCCCGGCGCCCATCGCCATCATGGCGACGGCGACGGCCAGCATCCGATCGATGTCGGCTCCGGTATTCGGCAGGACGTCGGCCACGACATAGCCGAAGTTCTCGTCGGTCACGCTCTGGCCGGGGCCGAGCACGAGGGTGTCGGAGAGGTTGCCGTCCCCGTCCGGGGTGTACGTCATCGTGTACCCCGACGGGAGGGTCGAGCCGTCGACGATGACCTCGAAAATGCCGGCAGGTAGGCCTGTGATCGCGTAGGCCCCCTCCGCGTTGGTCACTGCGCCGAAGCTCAGATCATCGCTCGTGCCGATGACGCCATCCATGCCGCCCCAGATCACGGTGATGTTGACGCCCGACGCTCCGGGCTCGCCGGCATCGAGTTGGCCGTTCTCGTTGGTGTCCTCCCAGACCATCTTTCCGATGCTTCCGGTGCCGAGGATGCCGAAGTCCGCCGTGTCGTCCTCCTTCCCGGCGACGAGCGTCACCGGCCACGGGTGGGTCGTGGTGAGCGCAGTCCCCGCCGGGAGCACGATCTCGACCGTGTAGTCCCCGGCGGCGAGGTTGGTGAACTCGTAGCTGCCTTCGGGCCCCGAGACCGTGGTGGCGATCACCGTCGAGCCGGTATCGAGCAGCCGGACGGCGATGCCGACGATGCCGGGTTCACCGGCGTCCTGGACGCCGTCGCCGTCGGCGTCGTAGAAGACCGTGTCGCCAAGGCTTGCGGGATCCGCCGGCGGCGGCGGCGAGTCGATCGTGGTGGCCTCGGAGTCGTTGTTGTCGGATGGGTCGGGGTCGCCCTGGTCCCCGGAGACCGTCGCCGTGTTGGTCGCGGTGCCGGGAGTGATCGCGTCGACGGTGATGACCACATCGACGGCGGCACCGTTGGCGACGGAACCGAGGTCGCAGGTAACGACGCCGCCGGTCTCGCTACAGCTGCCCTGGTTCGGGGTCGCGGACACGTAGGCGACCTCGCCGGGGAGGGTGTCGGTCATCGTGACGCCGGTGGCGTCATCCGGGCCGTTGTTGGTCACCGTGATGGTGTAGGAGAACCGGGCTCCGGCAATTACCGGATCGGCGGAGTCCACCTTGACCAGTGCCAGGTCCGCCTCGGGGTCGGGCGGGGGCGGCGGCACCGGGTCGATCGTGGTGTCCTCGCTGTCGGAGTCGTTGCCCGAGTCCGGGTCGGTCTCGTTGCCGGCGACGGTGACGGTGTTCGTCGCAGTGCCGGCACTGGCTGCCGCGGTGGCGACGGTGATCGTGGCGTTGCCGCCGTTGGCAACGTCACCCAGGGCGCACGTGATCACACCGGCCGCCTCCGAGCACGACCCCTGGGACGGCGTTGCCGACACGTAGGACACCTCGGTGGGCAGCGTGTCGGTCACCGTTACGCCGGTGGCGTCGTCGGGGCCGTTGTTGGCCACCGTGACCGTATAGGTGACCGGATCTCCCACCGTGACCGGATCCACCGCGTCCGATTTGGTGACCGCCAGGTCCGCCTCGGGTGGCGGCGGGTTGATCGTGGTGTCCTCGGTGTCGGCATCGTTGCCGGGAACCTCGTCGTCCTCGTTTCCTGCGACCGACACCGAGTTCAGGGCGGCGCCGGCCGTGTCGGCCGTCGTCGCGATCGTGATCGTGGCGTTGCCGCCGTTGGCGATATCACCGAGGTTGCAGGTCACGGTCCCCGCCGCTTCCGAGCACGACCCCTGGGACGGCGTTGCCGACACGTAGGACACCTCGGTGGGCA
>CAZCBO010000071.1:0-11639 GCA_964496825.1 uncultured Acidimicrobiaceae bacterium | reverse complement strand
ACGCCTTCGGCGACCGGCTCCGGGGTCCCGGCGGGTTTCCGAACATCGCGACCGGGGCGCGGAAGGTGTGCTTCGTCGGGACGCTGACGACCGGCGACGGGACCCCGAAGTTTGTCGAGCGGGTGCGAGAGATCACGTTCAACGGATCGCTGGCGGCAGCGCGGGATCAGGAGGTCCGCTACATCACCGAGCGGGCCGTGTTCTCGCTCGTCGCGGGCAGGGTGACGCTCATCGAGGTGGCTGAGGGCCTCGATCCGGATGCCGACGTCATCGCTCACATGGGGTTCCGGCCCGAGGTCGCATCACCGCTCGACGTCATCGATCCGACCGTGTTCGCCGCAGGCGCGATGGGTCTCCGCGCCCGTCTCGGGGTGAGCTCGTGAGCGCCGATCTCGTCCTCGTCGAACCGGGCGTGATCACCACCGTCCGGCTCAACAACCCGCCCCTCAACCTCGTGACCAGAGAGCTGACCCTCGCCCTCGATGCCGCCCTCGAAGCCGTTGAGGCCGACGACGAGGTCAGGGCGGTTGTGCTCGCCGCTACCGGGGATCGCGCCTTCTCCGCAGGCTCCGACGTCAAGGAGTTCGCCTCGCTGCGAGGCCGCGTCGCCGAGGACAAGCTCATCGATGAGAACGCCGTCTACAGCCGGCTCGCCGCGCTACCGCTGCCCACCGTGGCGGCCATCGAGGGTGACGCCCTCGGCGGCGGCCTCGAGCTCGCCCTCTGCTGTGACCTCAGGGTGGCCGCCGAGACGGCGAGGCTCGGGCTCCCCGAGGTCGGATTGGGCGTCATCCCCGGCTCGGGTGGCACGCAGCGGCTTCCCCGGCTGATCGGACTCGCCAGGGCGAAGGAGATGATCCTGCTCGGGGAGATCATCGATGCCGAGACGGCCCACGACGTCGGGCTCGTCAACCGCGTCGCTCCCGTGGGTGAGGCCGAGCAGCTGGCAAGGACCCTCGCCCGGATCCTCGCCTCGCGCGGCCCGGTTGCGATCCGCGCGGCAAAGGCGGTGCTCGACGGCCTCGTCACCGAGCTGGAAGGGAGCGAGCGCGTATTCTCCTCGGACGACATGCTCGAAGGAGTCGAGGCGTTCCTCGAGAAGCGGCCACCCGAGTTCGGCAATCGATAGGAGCACCATGGACAACATCGAGCGGTTCGGGGTCATCCTGCCCACCTTCGTGTGGGAGGACGACGGTCCGGAGCGGGCCGCGGGCATCAAGGCCTTCGCCCGGCACGTCGAGGATGTCGGGTTCGGCTCGATCTTCGTCACCGATCACCTGCTCGCGGCCAAGCAGTTCTACCGAGTGTCGTGGATGGAGCCGCTGGTCAGCCTGGCCCTCGTCGCCGGCGTCACCGACCGGGTCAAGCTCGGGACCACGGTGATGGTGGTCCCGGTGCGGAACCCCGTGATGTTCGCCAAACAGGTCGCCACGCTCCAGTTCCTGTCCCAGGACCGGTTCATCCTGGGCGCCGGCATCGGTTGGTACCCGCCGGAGTACGCCGCCGTCGGCGTAAAGAAGAGCGAGCGTGGCGCCCGCACCGACGAGATCCTGGACATCATCATCCCGCTGCTCGAGGGTGAGACGGTCACCTACCAAGGGCAGTACTACTCGATCGAGGACGTCCTGATCGAGCCTCGGCCGGCCCGACGCCCCGAGATCTGGATCGGTGGCGGGTCGCAGCTCGCCAGCGAAGGCTCGCCCGACCTGCCGCGGTTCGTCGACGCGGTGAAGGAGCGCATCCTGCGCACCGAGGGGTGGATCCCGAGACCCACGTGTCCTCCGGACGACATCGCTCGCGACTGGAAGGAGCTCCAGGCGTACCTGAAGGAGCACGGGAGAGATCCCGGCGAGCTCACCGTCGCCCATGAGAATTGGATGCACTTCGTTGCCACCGACGACCCCGTCAAGGCGCGGGAAGAGCAGCACGAAGCGTTCCTGCGGATCATGAGCGACGCCCGAGGACCCGAGTACCTCGAGGCGGTGCATCTCTTCGGCACACCCGAAGAGATCGTGGCCTCGCTGCAGGCGAGGGCCGACGGCGGTGTCCAGCAGTTCATGCTCCACACCATGACCCCGGACCCGGCCCAGTTGGACCAGTGGGTCACCGAGATCGTCCCGCACGTGCGATTCCCCGACTCGTGACGAGCCGGGTCGGGTTGATCGGGAAGCCCCTGGGGAGACGCCACTCGGTGATCATGCACAACGCCGCCTTCGACCACTTCGGGATCGACGCCGTCTACGAGCTGCACGAGCTCGACCCCGACGAGGTAGCGGGGTTCGTCGAATCCGCCCGCGGCGAGGAATGGCTCGGCTTCCAGGTCACCTCGCCCTACAAGCAGGTGGTCATGGGTCTGTTGGACGAGGTGGACGAGGACGCCGCGAAGATCGGGGCGGTCAACAGCGTCGCCCGTGCCGAGCGCGGAGCGCTGGTCGGGTTCAACACCGACGCCCCCGGATTCCGGCGCGGCGTCGAGGCCGAGCTGGGAGTCGACTTCGCCGGCATTGACGCCGCCGTCGCCGGTGCCGGTGGGGCTGCCCGGGCCGTGGTCCATGCCCTGGTGTCGGCCGAGGCCGCCGCCGTCACGGTGGGCAACCGGACCCCCGGGCGTGCCGCCGACCTGGCGGTCGAGTTCGGTGACCCGGTGCGTGGGATGGGGCTGGGAGAGGAGTTCTCCGAGGCCCTGGCCGGGGTCGACCTCGCCGTCAACGCCACGACGGTCGGCATGCTCGAGCCGGGCGCCGCCTTCGACGTCTCGGACCTTCCGGACTCGGCGGCGGTCTTCGACCTCATCTACGTCCCTGCCGAATCGGAGCTGCTGGCCCGGGCACGACAACGCGGGCTGCGCACCGCCAACGGGCTCGGCATGCTCATCGCCCAGGCCGAGATCGCCTTCGAGCGCTGGACGGGCCTCGCCGGCGCCGGCCCGGTGATGCGGGAGGCGCTACGACTCGCGACTCGCGACTCGTGACTCACTCAAACCCGCGTCGGTGTCGGCCAGCACCTCGCGGTGTCCGATGCCGAGGGTCTTGATCCACCGCTGCTGTCCCGACGTCAGGGCGATGAAGAAGCCGAGCTCGACGAGCTCCGGCTCGGTGAAGTGCTCGTGGAGCGCCGCCCACATGTCGTCGTCGGCGAAGTCGGCGTTCCAGACGATGGCGTCGGTGTAACGGAGGGCCGCCTTCTCCCGATCCGTGTACCGGTCGGACTTCTCGAACTGGAGCAGATCGTCGTAGTGCTCCTCTGGTGTCCCGGCATCGACCGAGCGCTGGGCGGCGCAATAGCCGCAGTCGACGGTCTTGGTCACATAGACCCGGCACAGCTCCTTGAGGGCATGGTCGACGACGCCGTCGACGAACGTCTCCTGCCAGGCCTTCGAGAACGACTTCACCACGGCGGGGACGTGCGAGCGGATCGCCTGGGACTCGGGACGCGGCGTCCCGACCCTGCGGGCGCGGTCGAGGATCTCGAGGATCTCGGGATCCGAGATGTCATCGAGGTTCGGATATGAGATTCGGGCCATCGATCCACCTCCAGGGCCCGACTCTAGATCTTCGGGACCTTGAACCCCGACTTGGCGATGACGTGGTCGCGGGCCTCGTCGACCATCCGTCGCACCGCCGGCCAGTCGACGTGGAGGAGCTTGCCACCGCGCTTCATCACATGACCGCCGATCAGCACCGTGTCCACGTTCCCGGTGTCCATCCCGGCGACGACGGCGGTGGCCGGATCGTTGAGCGGCGTGACGTTCATCCGGTCGGTGCGGAGCAGGACGACGTCGGCCTGTTTCCCTGGAGTGAGCGTCCCCACCTTGGCGTCGAGGCCGTTGGCCTTTGCCCCGTCAAGCGTCGCCCAGGTCAAGACGTCACGGGGCGATGCCGGCGTCTTGCCCCCAGCGGTGGCGATCGTTCGCTGCAGGGTGAGCGCCGAGCGCATCTGGTTGAACATGTCGGCGGGAACGTTCGTCTCGACGTCGACCGAGAGGCTCGGGCTGAGCCCGCGGTCGAGGAACTTCTGAATCGGTGGCATCCCGTGGCCCATCATCATCTCGACCGGTGAGGCCAGCGAGACGGTGCCGCCGGTGTCGACGATCATCTGGATCTCGGTGTCGTTGAGGGTGGTGCAGTGGATATAGGTGGTGTCGGGACCCATCAGCCCGGCCTCGCCGAACTCCTGCAGCTTGGCTTCCTGGCCGTAGCTGCCCACCCCCACGTGCGTGCTGATGCGCGCATCGGCCGCCCTGGCCAGCTTCCAGTGGTCGCGGGTCACCTCGAAGTCGGTGAACTCCGGGCCGGGCGCCGCCAGCGCCAGCGTGAGCTTCTGGTCCTTGGTTGGGAAGTGCTCGGTGGCGGCCCGGACGAACCAGCTTGGCTGCCGCTCCTCCCACTTCCCCCACCATGGGAACCCGTAGGCGAAGACGGCCCGCAGCCCGGAGTCCTCGAGCGCCTGGATCACCGCATCGGTGTGGGCGGGCGATCCCTGAATGTGCGACCAGTCGAGGAGCGTGGTGATCCCGGCGTCGATCGCGCCGAGGGCGGAGACGAGGTTGCCGATGTAGGCGTCCTCAGGCCGGTAGGCGGGGGCCAGCTTGTGCAGCACGAACGTGATATAGGAGGTCCTGCCCTCGAGGGGCACATCGGTACCGATGTTGCGGAGCAGGCCCTCCCAGATATGGCGGTGGGTGTCGACGAACCCCGGCATCACGATCATTCGCGACGCGTCGATCACCTCGACCTCGCCGTTGGAGAGATCCGGGCCGACTGCCAGGATCTTGTCGCCTTCGACGAGCACGTCACCGTTGGTGAAGTCGCCGACGTCGTCGTCGAGACTGAGCACGTTCCCGCCCTTGATGAGCTTCCTCCCCGAGGGAACCACAGCGAAGTCTGTTCCTGCGGGGTAGAAGGCAGGGAGCTCGGCTTCCTTCGGCGGTCGGCTGCCCAGCATGAGGCGCCTGGCTCGTTTGTAGTTGCGCTTTGTCAGCTCCTTGAGGTCGCCGAGCTGGAAGATGATGATCCCGATGAGCACGAGGATGCCGGTGATCAATCCTCCGTCGTTGAGGGTCAGGCCGAGGTAGGGCAGTGCGGTCAGCACCAGAGCGAGCAGCACCGACGCCGTCGACCCGCCGAGGAAGGTTGCCCGCCCTCCCGTCAGCAACGCACCACCGAGCACGGCGGCGGCGATGCTCCGAAGGGCGTACGGAGTGCCGATCTGGGCGTTGCCGACGGGCGATTGGGAAGCCATCACCCAGAACGATCCGGCCGCGGCGAGCACGGCACACAGCACGAGGGCCCTCACCCTGACCCAGTTGGTGTTGATGCCGGCGCGCTTGGCCGAGCGCTCGTCGTAGCCGGTCGCCCGCACCGCCAGGCCGGAGCCGGATCCATGCAACCAGGCGTCGGCGATCCCGGCTGCGACGAGCACCAGGACGAACGCCACGGGGACGGGACCGATGCTCGTAGTGAGAAAGGACAGGAGGTCGGGGCTGATGACCCCCTGTGGTGCGGGGCGCAGCGTCAAGGCGATCCCCTGCACGATGCTCAGTGTGGCCAGCGTGGCGATGATCGACGGCATCTTGACCCCCCTGATCAGACCGGCGTTGACCAGGCCGAGGGCGATGCCGCACAGCAGGATGACGCTCATCCCGTAGAGCATCTGAGCAGCGGTCGCCTCGGGACCGATCAGGAAGGAGGCGATCACCACTCCGAGGCTGACCATGCTGGCGACCGAGAGGTCGAGGTACCCCACGAGGATGGCGTTGATCTGGCCCATCGTGACGATGATCAGCGGCAGTGCGAGGAGGAGGGTCCGCCTGATGTTGTCCGAGGTCAGGAACTGTCCGTCGCCGACCCACTCGGTCCATCCGGCGACGAATGCGATCAGCAGCAGTTGCAGCACGACGGGCATCCACAGGCGGAACTTGACGATCTTGCGCCACTCGTTGACGTCGCGCGCGTCGCGGAGGACCTTGCGCACGGCCAGACGGGTCGAATCGAGGTTCACTGTCATGAGTCGTCCTGTTCGCTCGATGCGCTCGGCATGGCGACACCGAGTGGCGAGCGCCCGGCGCGGGACAGGCCGGGTCCGCGCACCATTGCCTCGACGATGCGGAGCTCGCTGAGCTCGTCGCTCGGGATCTCCTCGATGATCTGCCCGCGCGACATGACCAGGACCCGATCGCACAAGCCGGCCAGCTCGAGTGGATCGCTCGATTTGATCACCAGACCGGTCCCAGCGTCGGTTCTGGTGCGAAGGGCCTCGTAGATGTCGAAGCGCGAGCCGACGTCGACACCCTGGGTCGGTTCGTAGGCGAGGATGACCGCCGGATCCTTGAGAAAGGTGCGCGACACCGAGACCTTCTGCTGGTTGCCGCCGGACAGGAACTCGACCGGCTGCTCGAGCGACGGAGTTCGGATCTCGAGCTCGCGTACCAGGCTGCGCACCGCCCTGCGCTCCATGAAGCGGTTGAGAAACCCGAGGACGCTGAAGCGGCGCAGCGACTGGATGGTGGCGTTGGCGCGAACTCCGAGCACCGGGATCAGCGCCTGGTGCTTGCGGTCCCCGGGGAGCAGCATGATGCCCGCATCGACCGCCTGATGGGTGGAGATCAGCATCAGTTCCTTGCCATCGCAGACGACGAGGCCGGCTTTGGGTGGGAGCTGGCCGGACAGGCACTCGAAAAGCTCGTACTGGCCGTTTCCCTCGACACCGGCGATGCCGACGATCTCGCCGCTCTCCACGGTGAAGCTCACCGGGCCGAACGCCTGCCCCTGAAGGGCATCGACCACCAGCACGGGACGCGGTTCGGCGGTGGCGGGTTCGGCCTCGGGGAAGGCGGCCTCGAAAGGCCGGCCGACGATCAGCTCGACGAGCTCGTCCTCGGTGGTCTCGCTCGCCTGGAACGTGCCCTGGTGCTGACCGTCGCGGAGCACGGTGATCCGATCGGCGATCTCCAACACCTCGGGAAGCCGGTGCGACACGTAGACGATGCCGACCCCGCGGTCGCGGTACAGGGCGATGGTGTGGTGCAGCGCCTCGACCTCGTCCGGCCCCAGGGCGGTGGTCGGTTCGTCGAGGAGCAGCACCTTTGGTTGGGTAATGAGGGCTTTTGCCACCTCGAAGAGCTGCCGGTCGGCCAGCGTCAGGAATCCCGCAGGCGCGTCGGGGAACAGCTCGACGTTGAGGTCGAAGTCGGCGAGCCGATTCCTGGCCCACTTCTTCCTGTTCCAGAACCGCGGCCGCTGCTCGGGCGGCGCGGCAATGAAGAGATTGTTCTTGACCGGTTCGGCGAGGATCAGCGACGTGTCCTGGTAGGCCATGGCCAGGCCGAGCTTCCTCGCCAGCGCCGGTGAGTCCCGGCGAAGGGGTTTGCCCCCGATCTGGACGGTGCCCAGATCGGGGTCCACAAACCCGCTGGCAATCCCGAGGAGCGTCGACTTACCGGAGCCGTTCTCGCCGACCACGGCGTGGACCTCACCGGCGCGGCAGTCGAAGCTGACGTTGGTCAGCGCCCGGACCGCTCCAAACTGCCGGGAGACGCCGTTCAGCTCGAGAACGCTGTTCCCGTTCGCCGACGCTCCTCCTGGATTGCCGCTCGTCATGCGTCGCTGATCACCCGCCGAACATCGAGGGGAACAGCACCGCAGGCATCAGCGAGGTGTCCGACACCCCGGCGGCGGCGTACTCCTCGTTGCAATCGGCTGCGGTCACCTGCCGCATCTGATGCGGCACGACGATCTCTGCCGGAATCGGGGCACCGGCGATGTTCAACATCGCTGCGGTCACGCCGACGCGCGACTGGAAGTTGCCACCGGCCGAGTAGTAGATGTTGTACGTCGGCTCGTTGCGCGCCGCCCAGTCACAGAACAGCCTCGGCTCGTCGGTCCGCAACGCAAGCGTCAGGTTCTCGACCGGGAGGCCGAGGGGCTCGTACTCCTGGAGCCCGATGTACATGCCATCGGCGTACTCGTAGGCATAGCCCCTGATGTCCTGACTCTGGGTCAACAACCCCTGGAACACGCCGGGAATAGCCGCCGGACTCCAGAAGGTGTCGCCGGTCGTGCTGTTCTCGTCCGCCGGGGGGTTGATCAGGTTCAGGCTGTCGCTGAACCCGGTGGCCGCACACTGCTGCCAGCCGAGGGACAGGGCGTTGCCCGTCGTGCCGCCCAGGAGCGCCACGTCGCCTTCTCCGACCCCAGCGTTCAGGGTCTCGGCGAAGCTGTTGCCAAGCGCACACAGATCCTCGCCGACCACGGTCAGATAGTCCGTGCCCGGCTCGAGAGCGCCCGGCTGGCCGGGAAGACCCACATAGCCCGCCGAGAATGGGATATACGGGATGCCGGCCGCTTCTGCGGCCAGGACTTGCTCGGCGAGCCCAACCCCGATGTCGGGGTAGCCGACGATGAAGTCCACACCCTGGTTGATGAGGAACAGCATGTCGTTCTGGGCGATGGTCGGATCGAACGTCGGGCCACCGAAGTCGGCCTCGGTGGAGATGATCGTTCCGATCTCGGGGTAGGTGAGGGCCTGGAGGATCGCCTCCATGTGGCTCACTGCCCGCCACGGGTTGACGTTGTCTCCGCCGCCGTCGGCGTAGCCCATGACGATGTCACCACCGGTCCCGGTGTCACAGATCTGGCTGTTCCAGCACTCCAGCGCCTTGTCGATCGTGGCTTGATCCAGGTCCTGGTTGGCCCTGGCGATCGACGCCAGAATGATGTTCCAGCTGGCCTCGTCCGATGGCGTGATGCCCTCGCCGAGCGCTTTGGCGATCAGCGCGGGGTCGGCATCGGTGCTCTCCCCGTACATCGCCATCGGATCCTCTTCCATTGCCTCCGTGGTGTCTGTTGCCTCGGTCGTATCCGGTGCGGCTGTCGTCGTCGGCGCGGTCGTTGTTTCCGTTGCTGTTGCCGTCGTCGTGGTCGTGTCGTCGGTGCCACCGCAGGCGGCGGCGATCAATGCGAACACGGCCAGGACGATGACGATCTTGATCGGTCTCATCCTCCTCCTCCTGCTTGCTTGTCGTCGCGGTTGAGACTTGCCGGCCAGGTCTCCCTCCTCACTCGTTCATTGGGGTCAGGATTTCTTCCACTTCCGCGCGACTGGGTCTTCGTCGTTCGCGGAGCAGCTGCTCCACGCCCTTGATGATCCGATCGCCCGAAACCAACATGCCGCCGATGATGACCAGGCCGAACACGACGAACTGGAGCGAGGTGGGGAGCCCCATGGTCCGCATCACCCGGTCGAGGCCGGTGAGGAAGAGGGCGGCGGCGAACGTGGCGACGGGGCTCGCCAGACCGCCGTTGAGCGAGGCGCCGCCGATGACCACCGCGGCGATGGGCCCGAGGAGGTAATCCGCTCCGGCGGCCACGCCGGGGGTGCGGAGGAGCCCGGCCAGCGCCAGGCCGGCGATAGCGTAGAAGAGCGCCGCAACCACATAGACCAGGATCCGGTTGAGGTTCACCCGGACGCCGAGCACGTGGCTGGCCACCGGGTTGGCCCCGACCACCTGGAAGCGGCGCCCGAATGTGGTGTAGCGCAAGCCGATGCTGAGGATGACGGTGAGTGCAACACCGATCCAGAACACCGGGCTCACCCCGAGAACGCGATGCGTGATCCAGTCGGACCACCCGACAGGGACCGCGCTCTGCACGGGGAAGGATTGGCCGTAGCGGGTCACGACCCCAACGACGATCGCACCGACGGCGAGGGTGACGATGAGCGGATTGAGACCCAGCCCGCCGATGAGGATGCCGTTGAGCAGCCCGACCAGCGCTGCGGCCAGAAGGGCGACGACGATCGCCCTTCCGATGTTTGTGTCCGAGCCATCCCCGACACCCACCATGATGACCGCCGCCAGGCTCATCGTCCCCGGCGTGCTGAGGTCGATGCCCCCGGTCATGACCACCAGCATCTGACCGAGGGCGGTGATCCCGAGCAAAGCGCCGTAGGGAGCCATGGCGCGCAGCGAGACAGGGTTCAATGCCTGTGGAGCCCAGATGAGGGCGACGCCCACAAGGACAACGAGCGCGATGTAGACCGGCACATAGCGGGAGCCCACAACGAGTGAGGTGAGCGCAGCCGATGGGGTGGTGCGGGTCGTGGTCATATCTTCCCACCCCCTGCAGCGACGTCTGCGGCCCTCAGCACGCGATCCTGTGATTCGCCGGCGAGCTGACGCGCCTTGGCGACATCTGCTTCGAGGACGCCGTTCCGAACCAAGGCCCGGCCGCCTGCGAACACCCAGTCGACGTTGGAGGTGTCCATGCCCCAGACGACCGCCCCGATCGGGTCGTTCACCGGAGCGATGTTGGGCCGGTCGGTGCGGAGGATGACGATGTCGGCCTGCTTGCCCGGCTCGAGCGAACCCGTCAGGTCGCCGAGACCGGCTGCCCTGGCGCCGTCGACGGTCGCATATCGGATGACGTCCCTGGTCGTCAGGAGCTTGGGGACGCCTGCCTTGCCGGCGAGCTTGAGGTCGAACAGCGTGGCGTGCTGGATCGAAATCGTGGCCCGCATCTGGGCGAACAAATCGCCCGGCGCCAATCGCTCGCTGTCGACACCAAGGCCCGGCTGGATGCCTCGGTCGATCAACGCCTGGATCGGTGGCGCGCCGAGGCCGTCGGCCATCTCGGTCGAAGGGGTGAGCGACACCGCGGCACCAGACGACTGGATGGCGTCGAAGGCGTCGTCATCGAGGTGGGTGGCGTGGACGAGGGTCACGTCGGGTCGGAGATGCCCAACGAAATCGGCGTCGATGACGGGGTCGCTGGGGTCGGTGCCGACGTGGGCGTGGATGCGCAGGCCATGCTCGCGGGCCCGGGCCCATGCCGCGGCGATCCGATCGCGGTTGAGGCCGATCAGGTCGTCCGATCCGAAGGCGATCGTGGTCATCGGGGCGGCGGGCTCGGCCGGCTCGCCGCGGACGAGTACGGTCCGCAGACCGGCGTCGGCGTGGGCTTCGAGGGCGGCGTCCGTGAAGGCATCTCCCGGCGGGACGTCCGCCCAGTCGACGACGGTGGTGATCCCGGCCTCGACGGCGCCGAGCAGACCAGCCAGGGTGGCGGCGTAGACGTCGTCGGGCTGGTAGTGCGTCCCGAAGTCGGTCGCGTGGGTGTCGCCGACGTTTCTGAGCAACGACTTCCACGCGTGACGGTGCGTGTCGACGAACCCGGGCATGACGATCGTGTCGGTGGCGTCGACGAACTCGGCATCGCGGGCGCGTAACCCCACACCCACCTCGGACACTCTGCCGCCCTCGATGAGGACGTCGGCCTGGGTGAAGTTGGGAGTCCTCGCCCCCAGGGTGAGGACACAGCCGCCGCTGATCAGCGTTCTCGCCACTCCGCTGACTGCCTCCGCGTACGCTCGACGTTCAATGAGACTACACAGTCAAGTGTCTCTGCGTAACGCGGGCAAGCACGCGTCTGCCGAATGGAAAGCGCCGCTGAACACCGACACCAGCGCGCTCACATCGCCAGCCAGCCGCCGTCCACGTTGAGATTGGTCGCGTTGACGGCCGGATTCTCGAGCAGGAAGACGGTCGCGTGCGTGATGTCGTCCATCTCGACGAGCCGCCCGAGCGGGGTGCGCGCCCGGAAGCCCTCCAGCACCTCGGGAGGTGTGGCAGCCCAATAGGGGCT
>CAZCBO010000070.1:6427-11666 GCA_964496825.1 uncultured Acidimicrobiaceae bacterium | reverse complement strand
ACGCCGCCGACATCACCTACGGCACCAACAACGAGTTCGGCTTCGACTACCTGCGGGACAACATGGCCAAGAGCACTGAGCTCATGACCCAGCGCGGCCACGTCTTCGCCATCATCGACGAGGTCGACTCGATCCTCGTCGACGAGGCGAGGACGCCCCTCATCATCTCCGGCCAGGTCGGCGAGACCGGGAAGTGGTACCGCGACTTCGCCCGCCACGTCGAACGGCTCCAGGAAGGCACCCATTACGAGGTCGACGAGAAGAAGCGCCAGGTCATCGCCACCGAGGAGGGCATTCGCCGCGTCGAGGGGATGCTGGGCGTCGACAACATGTACGACACGGGGATGGTGGACATGGTGCACCACCTCGATGTCGCCCTCAAGGCCAAGACCCTCTACCAGCGAGACGTCGACTACCTGATCCGCAACGGTGAGGTGATGATCGTCGACGAGTTCACCGGCAGCGTGCTCGAGGGCCGGCGGTACTCGGAAGGCCTGCACCAGGCGATCGAGGCCAAGGAGGGCGTCCGGATCAAGGAGGAGAACCAGACGCTGGCCACGGTCACGCTGCAGAACTACTTCCGGCTCTACGAGAAGCTGGCCGGCATGACCGGCACCGCCGCCACCGAGGCCGGCGAGTTCGCCGAGATCTACGGGCTCGAGGTCGTCGAGGTCCCCACCAACGTTCCGGTGGCCCGTAGCGATGAGGCCGACGTGGTGTACATCGACGAGGCACACAAGTTCGACGCTCTCGCCGAAGACATCGCGCAGCGCAACGCCGTCGGCCAGCCGGTGCTGGTGGGCACGGTGTCGATCGAGAAGTCCGAGATCGTCTCGGACATCCTGCGGCGCCGCGGCATCAAGCACGAGGTGCTCAACGCCAAGCACCACGAGCGGGAAGCCCACATCATCGCCCAGGCGGGCCAGCTCGGTGCGGTCACCGTCGCCACCAACATGGCGGGCCGGGGTGTCGACATCATGCTCGGCGGCAACCCGGAGCAGCTCGCCAAGTCGGAGATGGCCAAGAAGGGCCTCGAGCCCGGCGACGATGGGTACGACGAGGCCTTCGAGTCGGCCTTGGAGAGCTTCACCGCCGAGACCGAGGCCCAGAAACAGAAGGTGATCGAGCTCGGCGGCCTCTACGTGCTGGGTACGGAGCGCCACGAGTCCCGCCGCATCGACAACCAGCTGCGGGGCCGATCGGGCCGGCAGGGTGACCCGGGGGAGTCCCGGTTCTACCTCTCGCTCAACGACGACCTGATGCGCCGCTTCGCCAACGAGAAGGTGGCCTCGATCATGGAGCGGCTGCGGATCCCGCCGGATGTCCCGATCGAGCACAACATGGTGACGAAGGCGATCGAGCGGGCGCAGAACCAGGTCGAGGCGCAGAACTTCGAGATCAGGAAGAACGTCCTCAAGTACGACGAGGTGATGAACACCCAGCGCGAGATCATCTATCGCTGGCGTGATCAGATCCTCAACAACGAGGACACCGGGGCGTTGCTCGCCGAGTGGCGGGCGGAGGTGATCGAGGACGAGGTGCTCGCCATGACCGCCGGCATCGATCCCGACGAATGGGACTGGGAGGAGTTCGACACCCGGATCCGGACCGTCTACGAGCCGACGATCGACCGGACCGCGTTGGAGGAGGCTTCCGAGGCCGAGATCATCGAGGCGTACCAGGACGACGCCGACGCGGTCTATTCGGAGAAGGAGGAGGAGGTCGGCTCCGAGGTGATGCGTGCCGCCGAGCGCGTCCACACCCTGTTCGTCATCGACAACCGGTGGCGGGAACACCTCGCCGAGATGGACTACCTGCGCTCGGGGATCGGGCTGCGGGCGATGGGCCAGCGCGACCCGCTCGTCGAATACCAGCGCGAGGGCTTCGACTTCTTCGAGGACCTGGTGGCGACGGTCAAGTACGACACCACCAGGCACATGTTCCACTTCGCCAGCGTCCCCCAGCAGCAGCGGCAGCAGCAGGCGGCGTCGATCACCACGTCGTCGGCCAAGACCGTCCAGCAACTCCAGCAGAAGCAGGTGCAGCGCAGCGGGGAGAAGATCGGTCGCAACGAGCCGTGCCCGTGCGGCTCGGGGAAGAAGTACAAGCGCTGCCACGGCGCCCCCGGCGCCGAGCCGCTCCCGGCCTAGCTTCCCGGACCCCACGCTCCGCTAGCCTCGAACCGCTGGAAGGAGTGATCGTGGACGAACCCGGACCGGAGACCACAGCCACCGCGAGCGACACGAGTCGCAGGGACTACAGCGAGTACGCCGTACGCATCGCCGACTGGTTCAACCCGATGCTGTCTTCGCCGGCGGCGCCCTTCGAGGCCGTTGCCGCCGTCGGTGCCTTCGAGCCGACCCTGATGCCGCGATCGTCGGTCCACCAGGGTCTCGCCGTCGGCGCCGCGGCGCTCGCGGCGCGGGCACTGACCACCGGCGTGCATCTGGCGACTCGTGCGATGCTCCCCAAGTCGGCCGGCCTCCCGCTGAAGCTGACGGCGCGGGCTGCGGTGGGAGGCGCCGGGATCGGCCTTGCCTCGCTGCCGGAGCAGCCGGACGAGAAGCTCTGGCGCTCCGGGGCCCGCAGCGCCGGACAGATCCTGGCGGCGGCCGCGGCGTCCGGGGCCGTGTTCGACGGCGCCACCTCGCTGGCCGACCGATTCCGGCACGGTGCCAAGGCCCGACCGGTGATCCTGTCCGGTGCGATCTTCGCCGGTCTGTCGATCTGGGGCGCCCGCGCCCTCCAGCATCGGAAGTCGGTGATGCCGCGCTGGCCCAAGGAGCAACCCAACGAGTTCCCGCAGGCCCTCGCCATCGGATACGGCGTCTACGGCGCAGGCGTAGCGCTCGGCAAGGGTTACATCGCGTCGCGCACGGCGATCGTCGACTACCTCGGACCCGGCCCCTCCAAGCGCGTCCTCGGGGGTGTCATCAACGCGGCGCTGTGGACCGCGGGCGCCGCCGCGGCCTACAACGCCGGCGTCGGCTACATCGGGCGGAGCAACGAGAAGATCGAACCCGCCTACGCCCTTCCCCCGCTGTCGCCGCTCGTCTCGGGGAGCGAACCGAGCCTGTCCGCCTTCGAGGACCTCGGCCTCCAGGGGCGGCGCTACGTCACCGACGTCGTGTCCGAAGCCCTGATCGAGGAGGTCATGGGTGGACCGGCGGTGGCGGCACCGATCCGGACCTATATCGGCTACAACGCCGAGCCCTTCTACCCGATGGGTCGGACCGAGATGGCGATGAAGGAGCTGGAGCGTACCGGCGCCTTCGAGCGCTCACACCTGCTGCTCATCTCACCCACAGGGACCGGCTGGGTCGATCAGACGATGATCGAGAGCGCCGAGTTCCTCACCAGGGGCGACATCGCCACCTGCGTGATCCAGTACGGCCGGTTCCCGTCGTTCTTGTCGGTGCAGAAGGTGGCGCTCGGCCGGCAGCAGTTCCGTGCCCTGCTGTGGAGCATCAGGAACCGTCTCGCCGGCATCCCCGAGGTTGACCGTCCCAAGGTCTACGTGTTCGGGGAGAGCCTGGGTGCCTGGGCGAGCTCCGACGTCATCATGTACCAGGGCATCGGGGGGTTCGACCATTACGGCATCGACCGCGCCCTCTGGGTCGGGCTTCCCGGCCTGGCCAAGTGGTCGCGGAACGGGATGGCCGCGGGCCGTAGCACGATGGTGCCGGACGGCTCGGTCCGCATCTTCGACCATCCCGACGAGCTCGGCGGGCTCGACGCCGACGGGCACAACCGGCTGCGGGCCACGATCCTCAGCCACCACAACGACCCGATCGCGGTGATGGCCCCCGAGATCATGATCCGCGAACCCGAATGGCTCTCGGGGGAGCGGGGCCGCGGGGTCCCCGACGACCTCGAGTGGTTTCCGGTCGGGACGTTCCTCCACGTGGCGGTCGACGCCATGAACGCGATGGTCACGGTCCCCGGCAAGTTCGGATCGTTCGGTCACGACTACCGCGCCGACATGGCCCGGATGGTCTCGGCGGCCTACGGGCTCGCGGCGACGGAGACGCAACTCAAGGCGATCGAGGACGCCCTGGTGACCCTGGAGTTGGAGCGCGCCGACCGGATCACCGCGGCGAAGGCGGAGGATGCCCCGGCCCCGCCCGCCCACAAGGGGACCCACCTCGCCGACGCCAGGACCGGAAGGATCAGGGTCGAAGCAGGGGTGCCGCTCCAGGGCACGCGGACCGGTGGAGCGAAGTGGCTGAAGAGCCTGCTCGGTCAGGATGAGTCCGGCGACATCCAGTGAAAACCCGATAGAGACCCCTACGCTTTCCGGCCATGGAACCCGCCGATCTGCGCGCCACCCTCGCCGACCTGCGCTCGCGCCTCGACGACGCGCGGAGGTTCCTTTGACGTTCCCGGCAAGGAAGCCGAGCTCGAGGAGCTGAGGGAACAGGCGGCCGATCCGAAGCTCTGGGAGGACCAGGACCGGGCGCGGGACGTCACGAGGAGACTGGCCGGCCACGAGCGGCTGCTCGAACAGGTCGCCGGCATCGATCGAACCCTCGATGACGCCGAGGTCCTCATCGAGCTCGGGGTCGAGGAGGACGATCGGGAGAGCCTGGAGGAAGCCGCCGAGTCGTTGGGCGGAATCGAATCGACGCTGGCGAGGCTGGAGCGGGAGACGCTGTTCTTCGGTCCCTACGACGATCACTCGGCGATCCTGTCGATCCACGCCGGTGCCGGCGGCGTCGACGCCCAGGACTGGGCGGACATGCTGTTCCGTATGTATCTGCGGTACCTGGAGCGATCCGACCTGGACTTCGAGGTCGACGAGTATCAGGTGGGCGACGAGGCCGGGATCAAGTCGGCGACGATCACCGTGACCGGTGACCATGCCTACGGCAGCTTCGAGGGTGAGCGAGGCGTCCACCGGCTGGTTCGCATCAGCCCCTTCGACGCCAACGCCAGGCGCCACACCGCCTTCGCCGGCGTCGACGTGATCCCCGAGGTCGACGTCGAGGAGATCGAGATCAACCCCGACGATCTGCGGATCGATACCTATCGGTCCTCGGGGGCCGGGGGCCAGCACGTCAACAAGACCGACTCGGCGGTCCGCATCACCCACATCCCCACCGGCATCGTCGTGTCCTGCCAGGCCGAGCGCTCGCAGATCCAGAACCGGGCCAGGGCGATGAAGCTGCTCGCCGCCCGGCTCGCCGAGGAGGCCCGCCACGAGCAGCAGGCGGAGGTGGACGCGATCCGGGGCGACCAG
>CAZCBO010000070.1:0-6417 GCA_964496825.1 uncultured Acidimicrobiaceae bacterium | reverse complement strand
GATGGTCAAGGACCTGCGCACCGACCTCGAGGTCGGCAACATCCAGGGCGTGCTCGACGGCGACCTCGACCCCTTCATCGACGAATACCTCCAGTGGCGGAGGGCCGAGGCCGGGTAACGCTGCCTGGCCCAGGGCCGGGAGGGGCATATATGACACTCATGGCCCGCGGAAGCGCGGCTCTCCCAAATTCCGCGGGCCGGCAGGTGCACACAGTCCCCCTGCCGGCCCTGGGCTGCTAGGGGGAGAGGATCCGCTCCTCGACCGGCGACGGTGTCAGGCCCTTGCCCGCATACGCTCGGGCCACCATGGTGAGGAACTGGTAGACGGTGGCCTCCCAGGTGCTCAGCGGGCCCTGGCGATACCCGGTGTTCGCCATCCCGCGCTGGACGCCCTCGCAGACCGCCCAGTCCTCCCGGTTGGTGAGGTCCCAGAAGTCCACGGCGTAGAACGGGTCGAAATTCGGATCGGCGACCGTGTCGCGCGAGAACAGCCAGGCGCACTCGATGTGGGTCCGGTCGGGCGCCAGCGGTTCGAGACGATGGGTGAGGACGTAGTCGGGATGCGCCGAGACCAGCAGGTTGGGGAAGA
This sequence comes from uncultured Acidimicrobiaceae bacterium, assembly GCA_964496825.1. Taxonomy (GTDB): domain Bacteria; phylum Actinomycetota; class Acidimicrobiia; order Spongiisociales; family UBA5794; genus JACZST01. The sequence continues at coordinate 5,828 of CAZCBO010000070.1, read as the reverse complement.
CCGTCACGTACACGACCTGGCGCAGCCGCCTCACGCCGGGAAGCGGGTCGAGGGGCGTCGTCCCGTCGAGGGACATCGTCACCGCATGGTCCTTCAGCTCCATGGTGCCGCCGCACCATAGGCCGGTCGGCTCGAGATCGGCCCCGCTGTTCACCGGGGTCACCTCGCACAGCGCAGGGTGGATCGAGGTGCAGTGGTAGCACTCGCTGTAGTTCTCGATGAGGAGCTTCCAGTTCGCCGCCACGTCGTACTGCTGCCGGTGGCCGGTGGCGAGCGTCCCGATCGCGTACTCGTCGAGAACGTCCCCCAGGTTTCCCAGCTGATCGGCGAGGGGCCCGGCGCCCCCGTCGAGGTTCACGAACAGCCAGCCGTTCCAAACCTCCGCCGGCACGCGAACGAGCGGGAAGTCGTCTGGGTCGAAGCCGACCGTGTTGCCGAACGTGGGAGCGGTGGCCAGCGACCCGTCCAGCCGGTAGGTCCAGCCGTGGTACGGACAGCGGAGGAACCGGGCGTCGAAGGCCTCGCCCACCGCGGCAAGTTCGTGGCCGCGGTGGCGGCAGACGTTGGAGAACACCCTCGTGGCTTCGTCGTCGCGGACGAGGAGCACCGACTCGTCACCGAGTCGGACGGCTCGCGCCCGGCCTGGTCCGAGGAGGTCGTCCACCCGTCCCAGGCAGAACCACGTGGCGGCGAGGAAGGAGGTTCGCTCCCAATCGAGGACCTCCGGCGACCGGTAGGCGGCGGAGGGGAGGCCCCTGCTGGACCCGAACGGGGCCAGCGTTGCCTCGAGATCGGACAGATCGAGGGGTGCGGGCTCCATGGCGGGTGAGGCTAGCCAGGGCGCCGATATCCACCGTCTATGTCGGGCCCATCGGTAACCTCGAACGAGCCCGACCCGGTGGGGTCGAGGACTCGCGCGACCGTTCCGAGGGTTGATGCTCCGACTCGATAACGTCACAAAGGTCTACGACGGAGGCGTCGTCGCCGTCAAGGACGTCTCGCTCGACATCAACAAGGGTGAGTTCGTCTTCCTCGTCGGTCCTTCGGGGTCAGGGAAGTCCACGCTGATCCGCCTCATGATGCGGGAGGATCTTCCGACGACCGGGGACATCTGGATCGCAGGCAAGCATGCCTCGGCGCTGTCGCCGTGGAAGGTCCCGCAGCTCCGCCGCTCCATCGGGACCGTATTCCAGGACTTCAAGCTCCTGCCCAACAAGACCGTCTTCGAGAACGTCGCCTTCGCCATGGAGGTGACCGGCAAGTCGCGCGCTGCGATCAACAACCAGGTACCCCAGGTGCTCAAGCTCGTCGGGCTCTCCGCAATGGCGGATCGCTATCCGAGGAGCCTCTCGGGCGGTGAGCAGCAGCGGGTCTCGGTTGCCCGGGCCTTCGTCAACCGGCCGCTGATCCTCCTGGCCGATGAGCCGACGGGGAACCTCGATCCGGCGACCTCGGTGGGGATCATGCGCATCCTCGACCGCATCAACCGCACCGGGGCCACCGTGGTCATGGCCACCCACGACTTCGCCATCGTCGACGCCATGCGCCGTCGGGTCGTCCAGCTCGACCGGGGCAGGGTGCTGCGCGACGAGAGCCGTGGCGTGTACGGAGGCGGCAATGGGCCGCCGGCAGAACCCGTCGCGGCCGAGGAACTTCCGACCACCGAAGACGACGGCACCGTCAACCAGGCCACCACCGAGACCGTGACCACCGAGGGCGGTGAGGCCGAACTCGAAACCGCCGGCGAGCGCGAGGACGCATGACCAGCCTGTCGTATTCGCTCCGGGAGGCCTTCACCAACATCAGCCGCAACGGGCTGGTCGTCCTCGGTGCGGTGCTCGCCGTCTTCGTCTCCCTGACGCTCACCTTCGGGACGCTGGTGATCGGCGAGATCGTTCGCATCAACACCGTCCAGTGGTCAGAGGACGTGCGGGTGATCGCCTTCATCCGCGACGACGTCACCCCGAGCGGTGTCACCGCCATGCAGGATGAGATGTCAGCCTGGCCCGAGGTCGACGACGTGTTCTTCGTCTCCAAGCAGGAGGGCCTCGAGGAGGCACGGATCCTGCTCGCCAACCAGCCGGCGACGCTCAGGGTGATCGAGGAGGACCCGAGCATCGTCCCGTCTTCGCTGCGCATCAAGCCCGTCGATGCCGACGACTACCAGAACATCGTGACCCGCCTCGAGGCCATGCCCGGCCTGCTTCGGGTCCGTTCGGCGGACCAGGCGATCGACGCCATGATCTCGCTGCGCGACGGGCTGCAGATCATGTTCTGGTTCCTCGCAATCGCCCTCGGCGTTGCCGCCGTAGCGCTGATCGCCAACACCATTCACATGGCGATCTACTCGCGTCGTGAAGAGATCGAGATCATGAACCTGGTCGGGGCGTCGAACTGGTTCGTCCGAACACCCTTCCTCCTCGAGGGAGCCATCGAGGGGCTGATCGGCGCCGGACTGGCGGTGGCGGTCGTGGTCGCCGGCCTGCGCATCGCCGACGACCAACTCACCGAACTCCCGGACTGGATCAACATCGGGATCCGGTCCGACTACCTCATGCAGTATGGGGCGCTCGTGCTGATTTTCGGGGTTGTCGCTGGCCTCGTCGGCAGCGGATTGAGTCTGGCGGTTCACAAGTACCTGAAGACGTGACGCCGTCGCGGAGACTCGCCGCCGCCTTCGTGACCCTGTTCCTCATCACCGGAGCCGTGCCCGCCGCGATCGCGGACGACCTGGAGGACGATCTCAACGACGTCCGGTCCCGGATCAACACCCTCAGCAGCCAGATCGACGATGCGGCGGCGAGCCGCAGCGCCCTGGCACGGGACGTGAAGGCGGCCAAGACACGGCTGGATGAGGCGCTGGCGGCGCTCGATGGTCTGCGCGACGAGCTGGCGATGGTACGGGCACAGCTCGTCGTCAAGGAGCAGGAGCTCCGCGCCGCCCAGGAACGCCTCCACCAGCAGTATCAGATCATGGCCACCACCAGGTCCGAGCTCGCCGGTGCCAGGACCGATGCCGCCGACTGGGCTGTGGAGACCTACATGGCCGCCGGGGGCGGCATTCCGGAGATCGCCTTCTCGGCGACGGCCTGGAACGACCTGACGGTCGGTATCGAGTACCTCGACCGGATCACCGCGAGCGGTGTCGAGAGCGTGGTGCGCTTCGAGACCCTCCTTGCCGACGAAGAGCGCACCGGAGCCGAGATCGAGGCCGCAGAAGCCGTGCTCCGGCAGGAAGTGGTCGCCATCGAAGCGACGAGGGTCGAGCTCGAAGCACTCGAGGTGGAGCTCGAGTCGAAGAGCCAGGAGCTGGAGCGGGAGGTGGAGCGTCAACGCGCCCTGCTCGCCAGCGTCGAGAACGAGATCGCACACCTCGAGGGCGAGCTGGCGGCGCTGGAGAAGGAGGAAGACGACATCAGGGCCCTCATCGCCAGCCGGGCCTCGGGCGAGGGGCGGGCGCCGGGCCAACTGGTCCGCCCGGTCCCCGGGGCGATCGGATCCGGGTTCGGGCCCCGCTACCACCCGATCCTCGGCTACGTCCGCATGCACAACGGGGTCGACATGCATTGCGGCAGCGGTGACGCCATCGTCGCCGCCGAGTCGGGAATCGTGATCCACGCCGGCGCCAAGGGTGGGTTCGGCAACACGGTCATGATCGATCACGGTGGCGGCATGGTGACGCTCTACGCCCACCAGTCGGGCTATGCGGTGGCGGACGGCGCCCATGTCGACGCCGGCCAGGTCGTCGGCTACTGCGGATCCACCGGGCTCTCGACCGAGCCGCACCTGCACTTCGAGGTCAGGGTGTACGGCGAGCCGAGGAACCCGGCAGGGTATCTGTGATGGCAGAGGGTCGCAGGGTGGTCGCCAGCAACCGAAGGGCGAGACACGACTACGACATCCTCGACACCTTCGAAGCCGGCATCGTGCTCAAGGGTTCCGAGGTGAAGAGCCTGAGGGCCGGGCAGGTGCAGCTCAAGGACGCCTATGCCACCATCCAGGGCGGCGAGCTATGGCTGGAGCGGCTCCACATCGGCCCCTACAGCCATGCCTCGGTCGATGCTCACGAGCCGGAGCGGAAGCGGAAGCTGCTGCTGCATCGCCGCGAGATCGACCGTCTCGCCGGCAGGATCAACGAGCAGGGCCTGACGCTGGTGCCGCTCCAGGTGTACTTCAGCCACGGACTGGCCAAGGTCGAGCTGGCCCTGGCCAAGGGGCGCCGCACCTACGACAAGCGCAAGAAGCTCCGCGAGAAGGAGGACCGCAGGGAGATGGAGCGGGGGCGGTAGTCAGATCTCGACGCTGACACCGATCTCGAGCGACCGCTCGGTGGGGAGACCGAAGTAGCGGGCAGCGTTCATCGCGTTGCGCGCCATCAGGGCGAACAGCTTCTCCCGCCACAACATCATCCCGGGGCGTTCGGTCGCCAGCACCGTCTCCCTCCCGAGGACGTACACCGTGTCTTCGGGATCGATGCCGAATCCGGTCCGCGTGATGGCGGTCATCGCCGCGGGCACGTCGGGCTCCTCCATGAACCCGTAGCGCAACAGCACCTGGAAGAACCCCAGCCCGTACTCCCACACCGTGGCGCGGGCCGCGCCGGGCACCCGAGGGACGTCCTCGGTGAGCACGGAGAGGACGACGACCGTGTCGTGGAGGACCTCGTTGTGGCGCAGGTTCGCCAGCAACGACGGGGGTGTCATGCCGACCTGCGAGAACATGTAGACGGCGGTGCCCGGAACCCGCATCGGGCGACTCTCGGCAACGGCGCCGACGAACTGCTCGATGGCGAGGTCCTCACGCACCAGGCGGTTGACGAGCAGCTCCCTGCCCTTCTTCCACGTCGTCATCAGGGTGAAGATCGCCAGCCCGATGACGAGGGGGAACCATCCCCCCGCCGGGATCTTGAACAGGTTGGCTCCGAAGTAGGAGAGGTCGACGACCAGGAAGACGCCGACGACGGCGGCGGCGGTCGGCAGGGACCATCCCCACAGGTCGCGCATCACGACGTAGATCAACAGCGTCGTGATCAGCATCGTCGTCGACACCGCGACGCCGTAGGCGCCGGCCAACGCGCTGGAGGTGCCGAATCCGAGCACGAGTCCAACCGCGGCCACCATCAGTGCCCAGTTGATCACCGGGATGTAGACCTGGCCCGACTCGGCCGCCGAGGTGTGGAGCACCCGCATGCGAGGCAGGTATCCGAGCTGGACGGCCTGCCGGGTCAGGGAGAAGGCCCCCGAGATCAGCGCCTGAGACGCGATGATCGTCGCCAGGGTCGCGACCACGACGAGTGGCCACACCGCCCAGCTCGGCGCCATCCGATAGAAGGGGTTGTGCACGCCATCGGGATGGTCGAGGAGGAACGCCCCCTGCCCGAAGTAGGTGAGGACCAGGGCAGGGAAGACGATCGCGTACCACGTGATCTGGATCGGCGGCTTGCCGAAGTGGCCCATGTCGGCGTAGAGGGCCTCGCTGCCCGTGACGACGAGGAACACGGATCCGAGGGTCAGGAAGGCATGCCATCCATTGTCGAGGAAGAACCGCACCGCGTAGCTCGGATTCAGGGCCGAGATGACCTCGGGGTTCCCGACGATGTGGGGCAAGCCGAGGACGGCGAGTGTTACGAACCAGATGACCATGACCGGGCCGAAGATCCGGCCGACCGTGCCGGTCCCGTGGCGCTGGATCAGGAATAGCGCGACCAGGATCACCACCGCGATGGGAACGATGTACGGATGAAGGACCGGTGTCGCGACCTCGATGCCTTCGACGGCGGAGAGGACGGAGATCGCGGGGGTGATCATCCCGTCGCCGTAGAGCAGGGC
>CAZCBO010000069.1:467-11894 GCA_964496825.1 uncultured Acidimicrobiaceae bacterium | reverse complement strand
GCCAAGGGCCTCGACAAGGTGGACCGGGCCATTCTGGAATCGGTGGTGGGCAAGTTCGGCGGCGGGCCGGTGGGGTTGTCGACACTGGCGATCGCCGTCGGTGAGGAGCCGGAGACCGTCGAGGACGCCTACGAGCCCTTCCTGCTGCAGGAGGGATACTTGCAGCGCACGCCGCGGGGCCGGGTGGCGACCGACTTGGCGTACGCCCATCTGGGGGTGGACCGCGCCGGCGCGCCCCAGGGGACGCTGTTGGACTAGCGGTCGCGTGCGTCTATCTCAGAGACGCATCTGAGCGCACGCGTCGGGGCCCGATAACGTTCAGCCCATGGAGGCTGCCGACTTCGACTACGACCTGCCCGAGCGCGCCATCGCCCAGGAGGCGATCGAGCCGAGGGATGCGTCGCGGCTGCTCGTTGCATCGACCCTCGAGGGCCTGACGTTTCGCGATCTTCCTTCACTGCTGGAGCCCGGTGACCTGGTCGTGGTCAACGAGACCAGGGTGCGGTCGGCCCGGCTCCACGCGAGGAAGGAGACCGGCGGCACCATCGAGGTGCTGCTCACCAAGCGCCGTGACGACGGTGACTGGGAGGCGTTGCTTCGTCCGGCGCGAAGGGTCCAGAAGAGCATGAGGATGCGCGCGGGCCCGCTGACGATCACCGTCCTCACCGAGCCGGTTCACGGCGGCGCCTTGATCTCGGTGACCGGTGACGGTGACACCGACGATCTGCTCCCCGGGGTAGGGGAGATCCCGCTGCCGCCCTATTTCCATGGACGGCTCGACGACGACGAGCGCTATCAGACGGTCTTTGCCAAGACCGTCGGCTCGTCCGCGGCACCGACGGCTGCGCTGCACTTCACGCCCGGCCTCGTAGCGGTCCTGAGCGACCGCGGTGTGGGGATCACAACGGTCGACCTCGAGGTCGGCCTCGATACCTTTCGACCGCTCCAGGACGGCGCCATCGAGGGTCACGTCATGCACCGGGAGCGGTTCCGGGTGCCAGAGGAGACGGCAGCCGCCGTCGCAACGACGCGCGAGCTCGGCCGGCGGGTCATCGCGATCGGCACGACCGTCGTCCGGACGCTGGAGTCGGTCGTCGACGGAGACGGCGTGGTTCAACCGGGGACCGGCGATACCGGGCTCTTCATCACTCCCGGCCACCGCTTTCGGAGCGTCGATGCAGTCGTCACGAACTTCCACGCTCCCCGCACCACGCTGCTGGTGATGATCGCCGCGCTGCTCGGCGAGCGATGGCGCACCGTCTATCGGCACGCCCTCGCCGACGGCTATCGCTTTCTCTCCTTCGGCGATGCGATGTTCATCGAGGTTCCGTCGTGAGCGCGGTGACCTGGGAGGAGACCGCTCGCGACGGAGGCGCGAGAACCGGGGTGATGAGCACGCCGCACGGACCCGTCGCCACCCCGAGCTTCATCCCGGTCGGCACGAGGGGGACCGTCAAGACCATGGATGTCGAGGACCTGAAGAAGGTGGGCGCCGAGATCATCCTGGCGAACACCTACCACCTGATGCTCAGGCCCGGCGAGTCCGTTGTCGGCGATCTCGGGGAGCTGCACGGCTTCACCGGATGGGGCGGGCCGATCCTCACCGACAGCGGCGGTTACCAGGTCCTCTCGCTCGACCCGGTCGTCGACGAGGACGGCCTGGAGTTTCGCAGCAGCTACGACGGCTCGCGGGTCGAGCTGACTCCGGAGCAGGCGGTGGCGGTCCAGGAACGACTCGGGTCGGACATCGCCATGGTTCTCGACGTGCCGGTGAGGCTTCCCGCGCCCCGGCCGGCCGTCGAGGCGGCGATGGCGCTCACCAGGCGCTGGGCCGAACGGGCCCTGGCGGCCAGACGCCGGTCCGACCGGGCACTGTTCGGCATCGTCCAGGGTGGGGTGGAGCCCGACCTCAGGGAGCAGGCAGCGAAGGAGATCACCCAGCTCGGCTTTCCCGGTTACGGCATCGGCGGATTGGCGGTGGGGGAGACGGCCGAGGAGAGGAACCTCGCCCTGGAGGCGGCGATTCCACAGCTTCCCGACGACTCGGTCCGGTACGTGATGGGGCTCGGTGACACCGAGGGCCTGCTGGACGCCATCGCCCGGGGTGCCGACCTGTTCGACTGTGTCATTCCGACCCGCCTGGCCAGGCACGGCAAGGCGTTGACCCGTTCCGGCGACCTCTCGATCAAGCGCCAGGAGTGGCAGCGCGACGACCGGCCCCTCGACGCGGAGTGCGGGTGCCTGACGTGTCGGGTGCACAGCCGCGGCTACCTCCGCCATCTCCACACCACCAACGAACCGCTGGCAGACCGGCTGCTCACCCTGCACAACCTCACCTACACCTTCGACCTCCTCAGGGGAGCGCGGGCCGCGATCGACGACGGCAGCTTCACCGCGTATCGCGCCGCAGTCCTCGCTTCACGCGGCTCCTCCCTCACGGCTGATAACCCGGAGCTGGGGTAAGGTTCCCCGCGCTTCGTCGGTGGACGGCGCCGACGTACGATTGGAGAATCCAATGCCAGAGCTGGCGGCCCTCGTACCCCTCATCGCCCAGGCCGAAGGTGAGGGCGGCAGCATCTTGGGCTTCCTTCCCATCCTCATCATCGGCGGAGCGTTCCTCTTGCTCATGTACCTGCCGAGGCGCAGGCAACAGAAGCAGGCAGAAGAGATGCTCGCCTCGATCGAGGTCGGCGACGAGGTGCGGACGATCGGCGGCATCTACGGCAAGATCCGCTCCGAACAGGACGACACGTACACGATCGACCTCGGCGACGGGAGCACGATGCGCGTCGCCAAGCGCGCCATCGCCGAGCGTCTGGAGGACGACAGCGAGTGAACCGCCGCCGGATGATCGTCACCCTCCTGGTGACCCTGCTGGTCGCCTTCGGGTCGCTCGCCGCGATGCTCATCGCCGGGTGGGCTCCCAAGCTGGGTCTGGATCTCCAGGGTGGCTTCTCGGTGGTGCTGGTGAGTCCGGAGGGCACCGACGAGGACACCCTCGAGACCGCAGTCGAGGTGATGCGGAGCCGGATCGAGGAGCTGGGCAGCGTCCAGGAACCGGAGATCTTCGTCCAGGGCGATCGGGCCATCGTCGTCCAGCTTCCCGGGGTCGAGGACCGTGAGCGTGCCCTTCGGGCCGTTGGAACGACGGGTGAGATGTCGTTCCGGCCGGTGCTCGACATCGTCTCCGAGAGCCCCTACTTCAGCGACCCCGAGGGTGAACACCCGGCGAACATCAACCCCGAGACCGGCGTCTCCGATCCGGACGACGTCGACGAGATCGGGTATCTCGAGTCGGTCGACAGCTTCGCCATCTACGTGGTGGGCCCCGCGTTTCTCACCGGATCCGACATGGAAGGAGGCGAAGCACGGTTCAGCGGCACGTCCGGCGCCGGCGGCGCTGGAGGCTGGGTGGTCGTCCCCGAGTTCACCGACGAGGGCGGTGAGAAGTTCCGGGCGGCTACCGGCGATCTCGCCACCTTCCCCGTCGGGTCACCCCAGCGCCAACTCGCCATCGTCGTCGACGGGATCGTGCAGTCGGCGCCCGCCGTGGCCGCAGACGTGGATCCGGCTCAAGGTCTCGATCCCAACCAGGTGGTGATCACGATCGGGTTCAGCGAGAACCCGCAACAGGAGGCCGAGGATCTCGCCGCGATCCTCAAGTACGGTGCGCTTCCCACCACCTTCGAACGTGAGCGCGTCGAGTCGGTGTCGGCGACACTCGGCGACGACTCGCTGCGAGCCGGGCTGATCGCCGGGCTGATCGGCCTGGCACTCGTCGCGATCTACATGATCTTCTACTACCGGGTCCTCGGCGTGCTCGCCATCGTGGGCCTCTCCGTGTTCGGTGCGCTGATCGTGGGCGCCATCATCCTGCTTGGCGAGACGCAGGGGACGACGCTGACGCTTGCGGGCGTGACCGGCGTCATCGTCTCGATCGGGATCACGCTCGACTCCTCGATCGTGTACTTCGAGCGGATCAAGGAGGAGTACCACGCCGGCCGCCCGCTCCGCCCGTCCGTCGACCATGCGTTCCCCGGCGCCTTCTCGACGAACCTCAAGGGGGACACGGTGACGCTGCTCGCCGCGGTGCTCCTCTGGGTGCTGGCAATCGGTCCCGTGAAGGGATTCGCCCTCACCCTGGGGCTGGCAACGGTGATCGACGTGGTCGTCGCCTACTTCTATACCCGTCCGGCGGTGTGGCTGGTCGCCCACTCCCGTTTGCTCGACGGTGGGCCGTTCTCGGTTCGCGGCGCGATGGGCAAGCGCGAGGCGGAGGCGGTCATCGAGGAACTCGTCGAGGTGGGCGCATGAGTGTGCTCACCCGAATGTACCGGGGGGAGACCCACTTCGACTTCGTCGGAGCGGCAGGGAAGACCCTCATCGTCTCTGCGGTGCTGGTGGTCCTGTCGCTCGTACTGCTCGTCGTCCGTCCCCTGAACCTCAGCATCGACTTCACCGGAGGGACGGTGGTGGTGGCCACGAACGCCGGCGGTGCCTCCCTCGAGGAGGTGCGGTCGGCGATGAGCGACGTCGGCCAGGGCGGGGCTCGCGTCCAGCTCACCGGCGAGGGGGTCATCCGGGTCCAGACCGAGGCCCTCGATCCTGAGCCCCAGGATGCGCTGATCGAAGTGGTCGCCGAGGTGGCCGGGGTCCAGATCAACGACGTCACCGTCTCCGCCGTCGGCCCCACCTTCGGCGCCGAGGTGACGAGGCGGGCGCTCGAGGCGCTGCTGATCTTCCTGCTCGTGGTGTCGGTCTACATCTCGTGGCGGTTCGAGTGGAAGATGGCGATGACCGCCCTCGCTGCGCTCTTCCACGACCTCGTCATCACCGCGGGTATCTTCGCCGCCTTCCAATTCGTCGTGTCGCCGGCGACGGTGATCGCCGTGCTCACGATCATGGGCTATTCGCTCTACGACACCGTCGTCGTCTTCGACAAGGTCAACGAGAACGTCGAGGACATGCACGACCGGTACACCTACACCGACATCGTCAACACCTCGATGAACCAGGTGCTGATGCGGTCGATCAACACGTCCCTCACGTCGCTGCTGCCGGTGGGCTCGCTACTGGTCATCGGATCGCTGGTCTTCGGGGCCGAGACCCTGCGCGAGTTCGCCCTCGCCCTGTTCATCGGGATCACGCTCGGCACGTACTCCTCGATCTTCGTCGCGACCCCACTGCTCGCCCTGTGGAAGGAGCGCGAGGACGAGTGGATCAGGGCCAGACGCCGGGTCGATCGACGCCGGTCGGGAGCCCCCGCCGAGGTCGAGCCTGAGCCGGTGCCGGTCGCCGCCGCCGAACCGGAAGCTGCGGTGGAACCCGTTCCATCGCCGCAGCAGAGCCCTCCATCGGGGCCCAGTGGGGCCGTTCCGCGGCCACCGAAGAAACGGAAGAAGCGGCGGTAAGCTCCCGCGATGGCGAAGGCCGTCGCAACCGATCCGGAGGCGATGTTCGACCGCCTCGTCGAGTCGTTCCACGCCAGGCATCCGGATGCCGATGACAGCATGCTTCGGCGCGCCTACGCGGTCGCCAGCGAGGCTCACGCCGCCCAGGCGCGGCAGACCGGCGACCCGTATATCACGCATCCCGTCGCCGTCGCCCAGATCCTCGCCGACTACGGCCTGGACGAGGCGACCCTGGCCGCCGCCTTGATGCACGACGTGGTCGAAGACACCGATCTGACCATCACCGACCTGGAGCGCGACTTCGGGGCCGAGGTCGCCATGCTCATCGACGGGGTCACCAAACTCGACCGGATCAAGGAGTCCACCTGGGAGGAGCGCCAGGCGGGCACGATCCGCAAGATGGCGGTGGCCATGGCCAAGGACATCAGGGTGCTCCTGATCAAGCTCGCCGATCGCACCCACAACATGCGAACCATCGGGCCGCTCCCCGAGGAGAAGCGGCGCCGTGTTGCCTCGGAGACGCTCGATGTGTATGCCCCGCTGGCACACCGCCTCGGCGTCCAGGAGATCAAGCACGAGCTCGAGGAGCGCAGCTTCGCCGAGCTCCACCCGAAGCGGCGTGCCAAGCTCGAGGACCAGGTGCAGCGCCGCGCCCCGGAGCGCGAGGACTACCTGGAAAAGGTGATGGCCGAGGTCGGCGCACGTCTCGAGGAGGCCGGGATCGAGGCCACGATCACCGGGCGCCCCAAGCACCTGTATTCGATCTACCGCAAGATGGTGGACTCGGGCCTGGCCTTCGAGGAGATCCACGACCTCATCGGCATCAGGATCATCGTGCCGCGGGTACGGGACTGCTACGCCGCTCTCGGGCTGGTGCACACGATGTGGGCTCCGATCCAGGGGCGATTCAAGGACTACATCGCGATGCCCAAATTCAACCTCTACAAGTCGCTGCACACGACGGTCGTCGGGCCGGACGGGAAGCCGCTCGAGGTGCAGATCAGGACACCGGAGATGGACGAGCAAGCCGAGGTGGGGATCGCCGCCCACTGGCGCTACAAGGAGGGGTCGGAGGCGGGGGGCGACCTGCCGCTGGTCGCCGACATCCGCTTCCTTCAGGACGCCATTGCCGACCCCGAGGAGTTCTTCGATGCCCTGAAACTCGATCTCTACCAGGACGAAGTGTTCGCCATCACGCCGCGCGGCGAAGACATCACGCTGTCTTCGGGTGCAACGCCCGTCGACTTCGCCTACGCCATCCACACCGACGTCGGCCATCGCTGTGTCGGCGCCAAGGTGAATGGCAGGCTCATGCCACTCTCCACCAAGCTGGAGTCGGGGGACATCGTCGAGATCGTCACTTCGAAGTCGGAAGACGCCCATCCTTCGCGTGACTGGCTCGACTTCGTTGCCTCCTCGCGGGCCTCGGCCAAGATCCGGCAGTGGTTCTCCAAGCAGCGGAGGGAGCACGCCGCCACCGAGGGCAGAGAGGCGCTCACCAAGGAGCTGCGCAAAGCCTCGCTGTCGCTGTCCGGCAACGAGGAGCAGCTGGTCGGGGTGGCGGAGGAGCTCGGTTTCACCGAGATCGACCAGCTCTACGGGGCGATCGGCGACGGGAGGGTCAACGCCAAGACCGTCGTCGGGAGGCTGGAGCGGCGGCTGTCTCCCGTGCCCGAGCCGACCGAGGAGCTCATGGACCGTCTCGTGGCGCCGCCGCGGCGACGGGAGCGGCCGAGCCGCGGAGTCATCGTCGAGGGGCTCGACGACATGCTGGCCCGCATGGCCCGCTGCTGTTCGCCGGTGCCCGGCGACGACATCATCGGGTTCGTGACGGTCGGTCGCGGGGTTTCGGTACACCGGTCCGACTGCACGAACATCGGCTCTCTCGAAGCACACCCGGAACGGCTGATCGAGGTGAGCTGGGCTCCGGAGCACACCGGAGCCTTCTTCGTATGGATCCAGGTCGAGGCGCTCGACCGGCCGAGGCTGCTCCGCGATGTCACCGAGGTGCTGTCCGATCTCGGGGCGAACATCCACACCTCGTCGTCGGTAGCCGGCCAGGACCGCATCGCATTCCTGCGCTACGAGCTCGAGCTGTCCGAGTCGAACCAGCTGGAGCGCGCGTTGGCGGAGGTGCGCCACGTCGACGGGGTCTACGACGCCTATCGGCTGGTTCCCGGGGCCGGTCCGTGATCATCGAGTCGATCGAACTGTGGGCGGCGATGACGAACTGCTACGTGATCGCCCCCGAGCGCGGTGGTCAGGCGGTGATCATCGACGCCCCACCGGACATCGAGGCGATCTCCGGGCTCATCAAGACTCACGACCTGCTTCCAGTCGCTCTGCTGGTCACCCACGGCCACATCGACCATGCCGGCGGGGCGGGGAGTGTGGTGAATCGCACCGGAGTCGCCGCCTACCTGCATCCCGACGACGCCTGGCTGGCGATGGACCCGATTACCCAGCTCGAGTCGATCTTCGGGTTCGTCCCGCCGGGGAGGGAGCAGTTCGCCCCTCCCGAGCGCTACACCGACCTGGCCCATGGTGACCGGCTGCCGCTGGCGGGAATGACGATCGAGGTGCGCCACACGCCGGGTCATACCCCGGGCCACTGCGTATTCGTGGTCGAGGATGAGGGTGTGTTGTTCTCCGGTGATCAGCTCTTTGCCGGGTCGATCGGCCGAACCGACCTGCCGGGTGGCGACTATGAGACGCTGATGCGCTCGATGGAGACCGAGGTGCTCACGCTGCCCGACGACACGAGGGTCCTCCCCGGCCACGGCCCCGAGACCTCGGTGGGCCGAGAGCGCACGGTCAACCCCTTCATCAAGAGCTACCTCGCGTAGCGCCCGCGGTCCCGAACCCTGGGCTCGCAGTCGCGCCAGGCGCGGTCCCGAGCCCTGGGTTCGCAGTCGCGCAGCGCTACCCTCCGGCCGTGACTTACCGCGCCCCGAAGGGGACCGACGACATCCTCCCGCCCGAGTCGCGAGGGTGGATTCGCGCCGAGCGAGTCTTCCTCGATCTGGCCGAGACCTTCGGTTACGACACCGTCCTCACCCCGCACTTCGAGGCGACCGAGCTGTTCGCCAGGGGCGTGGGAGAGGCCACCGAGGTCGTCGAGAAGCAGATGTACAGCTTCACCGACAAGGGTGGCCGATCGCTCACCCTGCGTCCGGAGGCGACGGCGAGCCTGGTCCGGGCGATGATCCAGGCCGGTGGGGTCGGCGGCACCGCAAAGATCGCGATGTGGGGACCGATGTTCCGCTACGAGCGGCCCCAGGCCGGTAGGAGACGTCAGTTCTACCAGGGCGACATCGAGTACTTCGGCGAGCCCGCTGCCGAAGCCGACGTCGAGGTGATCGAGTTCGGGTACCGCTACCTGGAGGAGATGGGTGTTCCCGACGTCGTCGTTGCGTTGAACTCGATCGGGGACCCCGACGACCGGATCGCGTATCGGGAGCTCCTCAAGGAGTGGCTCAGCGGACGCGCCGGTGACCTCTCCGCGGACGCCCGCAACCGCATCGCGTCCAACCCGCTGCGCGTCCTCGACAGCAAGGCCGACGCTGACGTCGTTGCCGACGCCCCCTCACCGATCGACCATCTGGGGCCCGGGGCCGCCGAGCACTTCGAGGCCGTCCAGGGAGGCCTCAGACGTCTCCAGATCCCGTACCGGATAGAACCGCGCCTGGTGCGGGGCCTCGATTATTACAACCGAACGGTGTGGGAGTACCTCTCCGGCGGTTACGAGGCGGCGCAGGACGCCGCCGGCGGGGGCGGCCGCTACGACGGCCTCTTCGAGTTGCTCGGCGGCAAGCCGACGCCCGCCGTCGGTGTGGCGATGGGCATCGACCGGATCATGCTGATGGCCAGGGAAGAAGCCGACGCGACGCCGCTAGATGCCTTCATCGTCGTCGCGGACCAGGGTCGAAGGGACGCCGCCCTCGATCTCGTTTCCGAGTTGCGCCGCCGGGGCCTCAGGACCGACATGGATCTCGGGGCGCGGTCGGTGAGCGCGCAGTTCAAGGCCGCCGACCGAAGGGGGGCAGCTGCCGCGGTCGTCGTTGGCGAGGAGTGGGCCGACGGAAAGGTCACCGTCCGGGATCTGAGGAGCGGCGCCGAGGAAGCCATTGCGCTGGAGGAGATCGAGGGATGGCTGAAGGCCCGATGAAGGACCGGGGCGCTGGAACGCTGCGGGCCGGCGACTCCGGTGCCGAGGTCCGACTGGCCGGGTGGGTGAACCGTCGCCGCGACCACGGGGGCGTGATCTTCATCGATCTGCGTGACTCGACCGGGGTCGTTCAGGTCGTGCTCAACCCGGAGGACGAGCCGGCCGACGACCCGACGCTCCACGGGCTGCGCCTCGAGTACTGCGTGGCCGTCACCGGCACGGTGCGGGAGCGGGACGAGGAGAACGTCAATCCCGATCTCGCCACGGGTGCGATCGAGGTCGGGGCCTCAGCGCTGCGGGTGCTCAGCCCCTCCGACCCCCTGCCGTTCCAGCTCGATGAGCGCATCGACGTCGACGAGGCGCTCCGGCTCCAATATCGCTACCTCGATCTGCGTCGACCGTCGATGGCCGAGAACCTCATCGCCCGCTCGAGGGTGATCGGCGCCATACGCCGGGTGATGGACGACCGCGGATTTCTCGACATCGAGACACCGACACTGATCGCCTCGACGCCGGAAGGGGCACGGGACATGATCGTTCCCTCCCGGCTTCGCCGGGGGAACTTCTACGCCCTTCCCCAGTCACCCCAGTTGTTCAAGCAGCTGCTGATGATCGCCGGCGTCGAGCGCTACTACCAGATCGCCCGCTGCTACCGCGACGAGGACACCAGGGCGGATCGCCAGATCGAGTTCACCCAGCTCGACTTCGAGGGTGCCTTCTGGGGCCAGGAAGACGTTCTGGAGACGCTCGAGGCGGTGTCGGTAGCGGTGACCGCCGAGATGCGGGGATACGAGCCGGACCGACCCTTCACCCGCCTCACCTATGCGGAGGCGGTGGAGCGCTATGGGACCGACAAGCCAGACCTGCGGTTCGGGATGGAGATCCACGACCTCGACGCGGTCTTCGCAGGGACCGAGTTCCACGCCTTCGCCGGCGTCCTCGATTCGGGTGGCTCGATACGGGGCATCGACGCCGGCAGTCTGGATCTGTCGCGGGCCGGCCTCGATGCCCTCGTCACCAGGGCTCAGGAACTCGGCGCAAAGGGCCTGGTCTGGGCGGTGGTGGAGAGCGACGGCTCGCTGCGGTCGCCGGTGACGAAGTTCCTCTCGGAGGCCGAACAGCAGGGGTTGATCGGGGCGTTCACGGCATCGCCCGGCGACGTGCTGCTGATCGTTGCCGACGAACGCCGCGTCGCCCTGGAGGTCCTCGGCGTGCTCCGCCTCGAACTCGGCCGGCCCGAGGGCCACGACGAACTCGTGTACGCGTTCATCGTGGACTTTCCGGTGTTCGAGCTCAACGAGGACGGTGACTACGAGCCCCTCCATCATCCCTTCACCGCGCCGGTCGACGTCGAGCAGATGCGCGAGGACCCCGGTCATGCCATCTCGCGATCCTATGACCTGGTGCTGAACGGATCCGAGCTCGGCTCCGGCTCGGTCCGGATCCACGATCCCGCGGTGCAGTCTGCGGTGTTCGACATCCTGGGCATCACCAAGGAGGAGGCCGAGGTCCGCTTCGGGTGGTTCCTCGAGGCGCTGCGGTACGGGACGCCTCCCCACGCCGGGTTCGCCATCGGGATCGACCGGCTGGTCTCGATCCTCCAGGACACTCCCAATATCCGCGAGGTGATCCCGTTCCCCAAGACCCAGACCGGCGCCGATCCACTGACCGGCTCCCCGTCGCGGGTCGAGGAGACCCAGTTGAAGGAGCTCGGCATCGACGTGCGGCCCGAGGTGCGCGCCGAGTGGGCGTCGGTCGAGCAGGCGGGTGACTGAAGACCTGTTCTCCGAGGAGCGCGCCGAACGGCGCCGCGCCAATGCTCCGCTGGCGGCGAGAATGCGCCCCGTC
>CAZCBO010000069.1:0-457 GCA_964496825.1 uncultured Acidimicrobiaceae bacterium | reverse complement strand
CTCCCAAGTCGACCCTACGAGTCCGCTATAGCAGCCGGCGCGCGGGGTAAGCCACACAACTCGTTTGAATTTTGCGTGAGCGGACGGCGCCTTAGGTCAGCGCGGGCGGGTCGCGCCGAACGGCGCCGCGCCAATGCTCCGCTGGCGGCGAGAATGCGCCCCGTCACCCTCGACGAGGTCGTCGGCCAGGACCACCTGCTCGCCGATGGCGCCGCCTTTCGCACCATGGTCGAGACCGGTCGCCCGATCTCGATGATCCTGTGGGGACCACCGGGATCGGGCAAGACGACGCTGGCCAGGCTCGTTGCCTCCAACAGCGGGGCTCGCTTCGAGCAGCTGTCGGCGACCTCGGCCGGGGTCAAGGATGTGCGGGAGGTGCTGGCGATGGCGATCCGGCGCCTCGAAGAAGAAGCGGGCAAGACCGTGCTCTTCCTCGACGAGATCCACCGCTTCACCA
>CAZCBO010000068.1:0-11915 GCA_964496825.1 uncultured Acidimicrobiaceae bacterium | reverse complement strand
TCGCCGCGGTGTGGCGCCAGCCCTACGGCGGGGCGGACAAGACCGTCGACGTCCATCTGTCGTGGCTGCGGAAGAAGCTCGGCGAGACGGCAGCCGACCCGCGTTACATCCACACCAAGCGGGGTGTCGGGGTGCGCCTGGTCGATCCGACCGAAACGTGAGGCGGCGCCTGATCGTCACAACGCTGGCAGTGACGTCGCTGGTCGTGCTTGCCTTCGTCGTTCCACTCGGGCAGCTGGTGCGGGATCTGGCGCACGACAGGGCCCTGAGCTCGGCACAACGCGATGCCGAGGGGATTGCGCGGTTCCTCGCCGTCGTCGGCCCGTCGCGCGGTGTCGAACAGACGATGGCTGCCCTCGGGGGCCAGGCATTGAGCGAGTTCCCCGTTTCGGTGGTTTCGCCCGATGGTTCCGTGATCGGCGAGCCACTGCCCGATGGAGAGGACCTGTCGCCGGCGGCCCAGGGGAGCGCGGTCCGCGTCGCCGTCGACGGCGGCGAGGCGATCTATGTTCCGGTGCTCCAGGCAGACGGCTCCAACGTCGTCGTCCGCCTCCTCGTCTCGGATGCAGAGCTCACCGAGGGCGTTCTCCTGTCGTGGATCACCCTCGGCATCCTTGGTGTCGTGCTCGTCGGGATCGCCGTGCTCATCTCCGACCGTTTGGCTCGAAGCATCGTCGCTCCGGTCGAGGACCTTTCGGCGACGGCGACGGCGCTCGGGGACGGCGACCTCGACGCCCGAGTGGAGCCGGCCGGTCCGAAGGAGGTCCACGACGTCGGCGTCGAGTTCAACCGGTTGGCGGAGCGCGTGGATCAATTGCTCCAGCAGGAGCGAGAGACCGCCGCCGATCTGTCGCATCGGCTTCGCACGCCGCTGACCGCGGTCCGCTTCGACGCCGAGGCGCTCCCGGACGGTCGGGAGAAGGCGCGCCTGCTCGACGACATCGACGATCTGGCGCGCCACGTGGATTTCGTCATCAGGGAGGCCAGGCGTGAGGTTCGACGGCAGCCCGGAGTGGTCGGCGACGTTGCCGGCGTGCTCGCCGACCGGCTCGAATACTGGCGGGCGCTGGCCGAAGAGCAGCGCCGTGTCGTGTCCGCGTCGGTCGTTCCGGGTCCTGTTCTCGTTCCGCTCGCCCCTGCCGACCTGGAAGCGATGGTCGACGCGCTCGTTGGCAACGTGTTTGCCCATACGCCGGAGGGCACCGGCATCGACGTCTCCCTGACGGTGACCGACGGTGCCGCCGAGGTCGTGATCGAAGACGCTGGGCCGGGATTTCCCGACGCTTCCGTGCTGCGGCGGGGTGCGTCGGGAGGATCGGGCACCGGACTCGGGCTGGACATCGCCAAGCGAACCGCAGAATCGATCGGTGGCTATATGGTCGTCGCCAGGAGTCTCCGGCTTGGTGGCGCCTCGATCACGGTGGCGCTTCCGCTCGGCGAGTGATCAGCGCCTCGCTCGATTCTGTGCCGGTTCCGCCTGGGTGACGCCGTGCGATGTCGGGACGACCGTCTGGGCGAGTCTGGCGACGGTGAGCAGCCCAACGGCGGAGCCGGCCGCCGCGTACATCCCGACGACGTACCCGTTGCCGATGTCGCTGCCGGCCATGATGCCGTGGGCGGTCGCCGCGAGAAAGCACCCGAAGGAGAGGAAGTGGATGGCGCGCCACGATCGCTGGCCGATCCATCGTTTGACGTAGAAGCTGCCGGCGACCAGGACCAAGCCGTAGAAGGCGGTGATGCCGAGGGCCACGGCCAACGGACGCCACGGCGATGCTCCGGGGAGGAGCAAGTCGGCCGGCCCGAACTCGACGTAGTCGTCCGCGGCGACGCCGCCGAGATGGATGACGGTGCCGAGGACCGCACCCAGCCCCAGCGACTCGTGGAACCACGTCAGTCCTTTCGGTTTGACCGCCCGTCCCAGCAGCTTGGTTGAGACGAGCAGTCCCCAGATGGTCGCCGTCGCCAGCAGCACGTAGGCGGCGATTCCCGACCCACGGATGAGGAACCAGGTGATGGTCACGCCGCCATCTCCCAGCCGGTAGTCGCAAACACCGATCCGGTGTGCCAAATCACCATGGCGGCGTCGATCCAGGGTTGATCGTCCGCCCAGGCGAGCCCAACCTCACCGTGTAGAAGTACCGCCTTGGCCGCGGCCTCGCTCTCGACAGCCGTTCGACACCGGGCCGTGGCGGAGAGAATCGGTGACTCGGCGGGCCTCCCGGTAGTGGGGTCGATGAGGTGGTGGGCAGCCGTTGCGCCGGCACGCCACCTTCGTCTCGACACCGAACTCGTGGCGAGGCCGCCGCGCCCGAGGCGGATCGTGGCGCAGGTGTCGTCCCACGGCCCGCGGATGTCGACCCGGGCGGTCGGGAGCGCCGAGCGGACATCGCCGCCGGCGGACACGACGAGGGCACGGCCGCTCTCTACTGCCTCGTCGGCCGCCCAGCCCTTGGCGATGCCACCGAGGTCGAGCACCGTCCCGGGAGTGCGCCTGAGCTGCCGTCCTCGAATCTCCCATGTGCCGGTTGGTCGCGGCACGGGCGCTCGGTCGAGGTCACGCACCGCCGCAAAGGTTCGGTCGTACCCCCAGGAGGACACCGCAGCCCCCACCGCCGGATCAACGAGCCCGTCGGTCCGGCGCTGCAGCGCCGAGGCGTCGGCGAGGAGGCGCGCCATGAGCGGGGACACCCGCACTTCTGCCGTCGTGCTGCGGTTGATTGCGGCGAGCTCGGAGTCGTCGAGGAACCTGCTGAAGCGCTGCTCGAGGTGGTCGAAGAGCTTTCTCGTGGCTCGGATGCTCCCTGTCTGCTCGGCGACGACCTCGACCGTGGTTCCCATGGCGGGAAACGATGCCGTGATCATGATCCGCTGCTCTGCACGGTCGGGGCGGGCTGGGCGACGGTGGGGGCGGCGCTCTGTGACACGGTCCGGGTGATCACCTGTGGAGCAGGTGGTTCCACGGGCGTGTAGCGGATCACGATGAGGCCGTTCTCCGGCGGTACGGGCATCGGCGACTGAGTGGTCGTAGGCGACGGTTGGGCGACCGGAACCGCTGCCCTCTCTGGTTCACGCGTGGCGTGGTCTTCTGATCCCGATGCAGCGGACGAGGCGGCGACCGCCGTCGTCCCCCACACGACGGCGGTCGCGGTCCAGGCGGCGATGTGCAACCAGCGGTCGGGCAGGAGGCGGTCGAGGGCCACGATCAGGACTCGGGTACCGCGACCGCGAGGACCGCGTTCTGGTCCCGAAGCACGGATACCACACTGTGGGGGAGCTCGGGAACGGACTGCTCCGTGGCGAATCCCCCGGCGGCGAGGACCCTGGCCACCGATTCCGACACCCCGTCGATCGTCGGCGGCGGTGTCGTCACCACGACCGTCTCGGCGCGGGGCGTCTGCGACCCGGGAGGGGCGACGGCGATGGCCGGAGGGGGGAGGGAGGGTTCCGGGGACGGTAGCGATGCGATGAGGCCGAGCGGAACGAGTCCGATCACCGAGATGACCAAGGGCACGAGCAGCGACCGGGGTCGATCCGTCATCAGTCGTCGTCCTCGTGTTCCTCGTCCTCGTGGTCGTCGTCCTCGTCCTCGTGGTCGTCGTCCTCGTCCTCGTGGTCGTCGTGGTGCTCGCCCGACTGGACCACGGAGTCGGGTCCTGAAGAGACCCCGTTGGCCGCGGCTTGTACCGTCCGCACCACCGGAGGAGGGGCGGCCGGGCCGGGTAGGGGTGTGCCGGCGTCCTCGCAGATCTGCCGAAGCGCATCGAGGGCTGCTTGCTGGATGTCGGTGATGGTTCCTTCGGCCTCGAATCCGACGAGGGTCATTCCGTCGGTGCCGCAGGCCGACGACAGATCGTCGGCCGAGGTGGTTACCGGCTCGACGATCACGGCGCCCGCTGCTGCGGCGGTGCTTGTCGTCGTCGTGGGGGGGAGCGCCAGGGTCGTATTGGGTTCAGCAGGACGTGTGGCGATGCCGTTCACGATGGCGAACCCGGCTGCAGCAGACAGGGGGATCGCCAGCAGTCCGATCAGCAGCGACAGGGCAAACCGTCTTCCGGTGTCACGGGAGGTCATCGGCGCACCTCCACGTGAATGCACTCGCCCGGGCACTGCTCGGCGGCATCGATGATGGATTCGATCAGCGGCTCCGGAACCCTGGCGATGCCCGATGGGCCTGAGGGACCGTGGCCCGGGCCGTCGCCGCCGTCAAAGACAGTGTTTACCCCAAAGAAGGCGGCATCCTCCTTC
Organism: uncultured Acidimicrobiaceae bacterium; assembly: GCA_964496825.1. Lineage (GTDB taxonomy): Bacteria > Actinomycetota > Acidimicrobiia > Spongiisociales > UBA5794 > JACZST01. The sequence continues at coordinate 7,670 of CAZCBO010000068.1, read as the reverse complement.
ACCACCCAGGTCCCGTCATCGTGAGCGGAGAAGACCTCCGGAGCGATCTGTTCACACGTCCCGGCGCCGAGACATTCGGCGCCATCGATCCACAGGGTCGTCGGCATTCCTGGCCTCCTCTTGTCGGAGGAGGTCAGCATCCGCGTTCGTGGGATAACCGTGCGCTAAACGACGGGGAACGGTGGGATAACCGTGCGACCTCAGCCGAGCAGCGCGGCGAGTTCCTCAGGCGTCATCACGCCTTCGAACCGGCCGGCGATGATGCCCTGCTCGTCGATGACGAAGACCCACGGCTCTGACGGCAGGTTCCAATAGTCGACACCCACCGCCGGTGCCAGGTGCGCCGGGTCGGGAGCAAAGCCGGGCTCGTTGAAACCCGTGTAGACCTCGATATGGATGAAGTTCACGTCGGGGTACGAGGGCGCCGCCTCCTTGACCGTGTCGAGCATCGGGCCGCAGGTCGCGCTCGTACAGTACGCCGGCGTGGCAAAGACGAGTACGGTCGGTTTGCCCGACGACAACGCCTCGGCCAGCGTCAGCTCGTAGAACCGAGGATCCGGTGCTCCGTCTGTGGTCAGATCGTCGATCGCGGCATCGCGCACGGTCGGTGTCGGGGCGACCGGAGCCTGCTCTCCGAGGTTGGGTGCGAACGTCTCCTCACCGACCTGGAAGGGAACCGCCGGCAGCGCTACGCCCGTCGCCGGGTGGACGGTCATCGTCCAGGTGCCAGGGGTATCGAAGGAGACCGCAGCGCGATACAACCCGAAGGCGCCATCCACGATCGGGGTGAACACACCGGGGACCCGTTGTGTTTCGCCCGGGCCGTCGAGCGGTGCGACCTCGATGTCGATCGCGTCGTCGGGGCCGCCGATCCGCGTCCCGTCTCCCTCGAGCACCCCGACGAGGAGCCGAGCCGGCCCCGTCCCGACGTCGGAATTGGCGACGATGGCAAAGGAGTCGGCGGGGAAGGTCGGCGTCTCACCGGAACCGCAGGCGGCGAGCACGAGCGCCGTCGCGATGGCGAGTCCGGTCAACCAGCGTCTCATGCGTCACCGACGCTCACGGCGAGCAGGGAGCCGTCGGGCTGCTCGGTGTAGGTCACCTCGACCGGGATCCCGGTGGCGAGGTGCTCCCTGATGTGGGCAAGCGGGCCGCCGTGGAAGGTGGCATTGGCGCCGGCGACGAAGCTGAGGTCGCGACCGTCGCTCAACCGGAGTGTGAAGCCGTCGACCTGATGGAGGTCGCCGTCGACGGAGGTGACCACTCCCACCGCGGTCCGCTCGTCGGTCCGTTCCCCACAGGCCGCCGGCACGACGCTCGCGCCGAGGAGGAGGGCGACGACGAGTCGGGTGCTGATGATCAATCTCCGTTCAGATCGTCGGATGCGTCTACGACTGTCCAGAGACGTGCGTAGATGCACGCAACGGTTAACGAGAGCCGGGGAGGGGATTCGAACCTTCTCCGACCCGGTGGACGCTCTGTCCGGATCAGCCTACCGAGGAGAGCTGGGTGCGAGCCGGGAGGCGACGATGGCGACGAGCGGGCGGTAGCGAGGTCGGCGGCGAAGCCGCCGAGCGAAGCGGGGGCTACGACCGGCGAGAGCCGGGGAGGGGATTCGAACCCCTGACCTACGCATTACGAATGCGTTGCTCTACCGGACTGAGCTACCCCGGCGGGACGGCGCGATGGTAGGCGCCCCGGCCCGGTTGATGTCGGTCCTGAAACCAGATTCCGCCTGGCGTCGTTACCGGTCATAGGATCGGGCTCGGAGGTTCGATGGCCGACCAGGCAGACTTCGAGAGGGACGCGATGGAGTTCGCTCCGCAGCTGTACTCGGCTGCACTGCGGATGACGCGGAACCCCGCCGATGCCGAGGACATCGTCCAGGAGACCTTCCTCAAGGCGTATCGCGCCTACGACACCTTCACCGCAGGCACCAACCTCAAGGCCTGGCTGTACCGGATCCTCACCAACACCTACATCAACAAGTACCGCAAGGAGCAGCGGCGTCCCTCCGAGGTCGAGCTCGGTGAGCTCCAGGATCTCTACCTCTACAAGCGGATCGGGGAGCACTCGGGTGCGGCCCAGAGCGCCGAGCAGGACATGCTGGACGAGTTCGTCGACGGGGACATCGTCGAGGCGTTGGAGTCGCTGCCGGAGAACTTCCGCATGCCGGTTTTGCTCGCCGACGTCGAGGGCTTCTCCTACAAGGAGATCGCCGACATGCTCGATATCCCGATCGGGACCGTCATGTCCCGCTTACATCGGGGAAGAAAAGCGCTCCAGCGCAAGTTGTGGAACGTTGCAGAGGCGCGCGGCCTCACCGGGAAAACCCAATGATCAGCGGCTGTGAACACGCAATCGAGTATGTGTACCAGTACCTGGACGAGGAGATCTCGTTCTTCCAGAAGTCACGGGTCTCGGTCCACCTCAAGCGCTGCGTCCATTGCACCGATGCCTTCGAGTTCGAGCGGCGCTTGAAGGCGCTCATCCGTGAACGGGGCCGCTCCGAGCCGCCCCCGGAACTTTTTGACACCCTCCGAGCGTTGATACAGCAAGAACGTGACAAAGGCGAGCCGCAGGTAGGGGCCTAGCCACCTCTTCTTTTGGCTCACCCGGAGGGTTTTCCCATGAACGAAACCGTATTGAAGGGACGGCGTCTCTCGGGAGGGACGCGCGCCCCCAAGACCTATTCGACGGAGCGCAGCTGCGCCAAGCCGGGGTGTGATACCCGGCTGTCGCGCTACAACCGGCGCGAGTTCTGCTACGCCCACGCTCCGACCAAGTACCCGCGCTTGCGGGGAAGGATCGTCAAGGACGAAGACTGATCGAACAAGACGGCTCGTAGCGAGGCGCCGGACACCCTCCGGCGCCTCGTTCATGTCTATCCTCGACCCGCCATGACTCGCCGGCTCGTCGTCGTCGCCCTGATCGCTTCGCTCGTACTGGTCTTGGGCGCCGGCATCGCGACCGCCCAGGAGGAGGGCGACGAGGGGACGACGGAGACCACGGTGCAGGTCGATTCCGGTGGCGCCGCGGTCCCGCTGCCGCCTCTCGAGGAAGCCGACGACTCCGAACCCTGGACCGCACGGTTCATCCCGCCGACCCTGGCTCTGCTGACGGTGCTCATCATCGGCGGGGCGCTTGCGTACCACTTCTTCTTCATCCGCGGCCGCTACGAGGTCGTCGACGGTTAGCTGCGATTTCGCGGGTCGCGAAAGAGGTCTTTGTCCCCTTCCGGCGCCCTGTGCCCCGCCAATAGCCTGATCACGACGAGAGCGGGAGGGCGCTCATGTCACGGGTGGTTTTCGGAGTGGCCCTTGTGGTCGTGTTCATCGGGATCCCCCCTGCCGCGGCCGACGACTGCAGGGAGGAGACGATCCGAATCGAGATCCAGGGACCGGTTCGAGGCGAGAAGGACGAGGTGCATCAGGTCGCCCAGGCGTCGGTCGACCCGACCCTGGTGGGTGCCACGTGCACGTCGACGGTGACGATCACCAACAACAGCTCGGCGCATCCAGACAACGATCTCATCGTCAGCAGCGGCGGCGCGAGCACGCAGCTCTCCGACTTCGAGCGGGAGCCGTTCCAGGTCAGCTCGGCGACGATGGCCTTCACCCTCGGTGACACGATCACCGTTTCCGTTCGCCTCGGCGAGCACGGGATCGCCAGCATGGCCGGGGAGACCGTCGTCGCGGCCGTGATCTGCGAGCCGCCTCCGACGACGACGACGACCACGACCACGACCACCACCACCACCACCACGCCTCCGGCCCCGACGACCACGGCCGAGGTCCTGGCCACGACCAGCACCTTGGAGACACCGGTCGGGGGGGTGAGTGCCGGCGGCGGCAGCACCGCGTCCGGCAGCGACCTGGCCGCTGTGTTGCTCGGCCTGGGGGGCGCGGCCTTGCTCGGCGCACTGGCGCTGATGCGCCGTGAGCGGGCGGCCGGTAGTCGGTAGCCCACAGCTCGTTACCCTCACGGTATGTCGAAAGTCGATTGGCCGCTCGCCGCTTCGGTCGCCAAGAACGTCGGTGGGCGCTATCCCCTCGAAGGGACGTACCACGAGACACGCCTCGCCAGGGACGTACCGGGCCTCGTGGCGCGTGCCTCCGAGATGGTCTCGCATGAGACCGGGCTGGAGGGTCCCGGCATACCCGACGTGAGGGTGGTGAGCCGCGGCGAGTGGGCGGAGACCAATGTCGCGTCGTTCAACACGCTGCTGGCCCCGGCGGAGGAACAGTTGAGCCGGCACTCGGGTCTCGGCAGCAGCCTCGCCGGGCGGGTGGTGGGTGCAGAGATGGGGGCGGTACTCGGCTTCCTGTCGAGAAAGGTCCTCGGCCAATACGAGCTGGTGTTGCCCACCGCCGACGGAGAGCTGGGCGACTCGGTGCTGTTCGTCGGGGGCAACATCATGAAGATGGAGCGCGACCACGCCTTCCGGCCGGACGAATTCCGGTTCTGGGTTGCGCTCCACGAGAGCACCCACCGTCTCCAGTTCCTCGGTGTCCCGTGGATGCGGCAGTACTTCCTCGACCTGGTCGCCGAGCTGGTCGCCTCGGCGAAACCGGAGCCCGGACGGCTCCAACGCGTCGGTGCGCAGCTGCAACGAGCCGCGGCGGCAGGCGAGCCGCTCATCGACGAGTCCGGAATGTTCGGACTATTCGCCAGCGCCGAACAGCGCGAGATCATCGATCGCGTCCAGGCGCTGATGTCGCTGCTCGAAGGCCACGGACACGTCGTCATGGACCGCATCGGTGCTCGCGAGCTGGTGACCCAGGAGCGCATGTCTCGGATGCTCAAGGCGCGGCGCGCCGACAAACGGACGGCGGCCTTCATGCGCCTGGTCGGCCTCGAGCTGAAGCTGCGCCAGTACCAGCTCGGCGAGCAGTTCATCAAGGGCGTCGAGGAGAAGGCCTCATGGGACGCCCTGAGCCGGGCCTGGGAATCGCCGGAGGCCCTTCCCACGCTCGAAGAGATCTCCGACCCGGAACGCTGGCTCCAGCGGGTCGCATGAGGCCCGACGAGCTCCGCCAGCGAGTCACGGCAGAGCTCGGTGGCCACCGGCTCGTGGTCGCGCTCGGAGGCGGTGCCGACTCGGCCGTCGCGGCGTGGTCGTGCGGCATCATCCCTGGGACGCGTGCGGTGTTCGTCGACCACGGCCTCCCCGCATCCGCCGACCTCCGCGACACGGCGGTTGCGCTCGCCGAAGCGGTCGGGCTCCCCCTCACCGTGCTCGCGGCGCCCGTGGAGGATGGGCCCAACCTGGAGGCACGCGCCCGCGCGGCTCGCTGGCAGGCGATCCGAGATGACCTCGACGACCGGGAATCGGTGGTCACCGGGCACAACCGCGACGACCTGGCCGAGACCGTGGTGATCAACCTGCTTCGCGGCGCCGGCTCCGCCGGGCTGGCGGCGATGGCGGCGCCGAGGAGCGGCGTGCTGCGCCCGCTGCTCGATCGTTCCCGCGCCGAGCTCCGCGAGTTCGCCGAGACGCTCGAGCTGCCGTTCACCGACGATCCCGCCAACGCCGACGCTCGGTACCTGCGCAGCCGGATCAGGACCGAGCTGATCCCGCGCCTCGAGCGCGACTACCAGGGAGGTGTCCAGGCGAATCTGGCACGGGCGGCCGTGCACCTCGCCGGTGACGACGCAGTGCTCGATGCTGCCGCCGACATCGTTCCGGTTCGGGATGACGACGGTGCCTTGCTGCTGCCGGTGGCCATGCTCGAGACGCTCCCGCCCCCGGTATCCACCCGGGCGGTTCGCCGGGCGCTGCGGAGCCTCAACCCGCCCTACGCCGGATCGGCGGCTGACATCGAGGTCGTGTTTGGAGTCAGGGGCGGGGGGTTGTCCTCGGCCACGCTGACCGGGGCGGTGCAGGTTGCGCGGGAGGGTCCCTACGTGGCTATCTGGCGCGAGGAGCCGCAGGTGCCGGAGCCGGTGGGGCTCGAGCCACCGGGATCTGTGGTCTTCGGGGGTGTCCGGGTCTCGGCCACGCCCGCGAGAACCACCGACCTCACCCCCCGCGCCGCGCTGATGTTGGATCCCTCGGTGTTCGATGCCGGGGTGACGATTCGGGCAGCCGCCACAGGGGAGCGGATCGACATCACCGAGGGCACCAAACTGGTCAGGGACGCCCTCGCCGAGGCCGGAGTGCCCAGACGCAAGCGGCCGGCTTGGCCGGCGGTGGCCAACGATGCCAAGATTGCCGCGGTCGTCGGCGTCAGGGTCGCCCCGTGGGCACGGCCCGGCGGCGACGCCGCCATCGTCGTCACGCGGGAGCAGCTGTGAAGATCGGGAAGACCCTCATCGGAGCCGACGAGATCGAGTCCAAGCTCGGTGAGATGGGCAAGGCCATCACCGAGGACTACGAGGGCAAGGACCTGCTCATGGTCGGCATCCTCAAGGGTGCGTTCGTGGTGATGGCCGACCTGGCGCGTCACATCGACCTGCCCATCGAGTTCGACTTCATGGCCGTGTCGTCCTACGGGGCCTCGACCAAGACCTCGGGCGTGGTGAGGATCCTCAAAGATCTCGACGAGGAGATCGAGGGCCGCGACGTCCTCATCGTCGAGGACATCATCGATTCGGGCCTCACCCTCCACTACCTGATGAAGAATCTGCTGGTGCGCAAGCCCGCCTCGCTCGAAGTCGCCGCCCTCCTCATCAAGGACGGAATCGAGCGACCGCCCCTCGACGTCAAGTACGAGGGCTTCCACATCCCGCCCGAGTTCGTGATCGGCTACGGGCTCGACTTCGCCGGAAAGTATCGGAATCTTCCTTATGTTGCCGTCATGGAAGACGAAGATTGACCTAGCCAGCCGCCGCGACCGTCGCTGGTTTAGCGGTGATGACGGCGTACCATTGAAACGGCCGATCCCAGCAACTTCCGGAGCACCTTGAGTCGAACCGCACGCACCGTTCTCGTCTACCTGGCCGTGATCTTCCTCGTCGTCATGGCGGTATCGACGTTCCTCAACCAGGGCAGCGAGCCCGTCGAGCTGAGCCTCGATGAGTTCTATACGGCGCTCGACAGCGGGTTCGTGGCGGATCCGGTCGAGATGAAGGAGAAGGACAACGAGATCTCGGGTTCCTTCAGCGGTGGACCACAGAAGGACGAGGACTTCATCCTGCGCTATCCCGGTGAGGTCGAGGCCGAGCTCACCACGAGGATCCTCGCCACCGAAGTCGATATCGACGTGGTCAACGAGAACCCGTCGCTGCTGGAGTGGTTCATCGGCAACGTGTTCCCGTACCTGCTCCTGTTCGGCTTGTTCATCTTCTTGATGTACCAGCTCCAGGGTGGCGGCAACCGGGTGATGCAGTTCGGCAAGTCGAAGGCGAAGCAGATCACCAAGGATCAGCCCAAGGTGACCTTCGACGACGTCGCCGGCGTCGACGAGGCCGTCGAGGAGCTCCAGGAGATCAAGGAGTTCCTCCAGTCGCCCCAGAAGTTCCGGGCGATGGGGGCGAAGATCCCCAAGGGCGTGCTGCTGTACGGGCCCCCCGGCACCGGCAAGACCCTGCTCGCCAGGGCCGTGGCCGGCGAGGCGGGTGTCCCGTTCTACTCGATCTCGGGTTCCGAGTTCGTCGAGATGTTCGTCGGCGTGGGTGCAAGCCGGGTGCGCGACCTGTTCGAGCAGGCCAAGGCCAACGCCCCGTCG
>CAZCBO010000067.1:0-11948 GCA_964496825.1 uncultured Acidimicrobiaceae bacterium | reverse complement strand
GCCGACACGGGGGAGGGTGCGCTTTGCGGGCGACGATGTCACCGGGATGAACAGCCATCGAGTTCGCGGGCTCGGCATCGCCATGGTGCAGCAGACCCCGCGGCCGTTTCCGACCATGACCGTGCTCGAGAATGCCGCGATCGGTGCCATGTTCGGCTCGCCCACCGGCCTCCAGGACGAGGCCGAAGCCCTCGAGATCGGCATCGAGATGCTCTCGCTTGTCGGCCTCACGGATCGGCAGGACGACCACGTCGGCAACCTCAATCTGCACGAGCAGCGGTTCCTCGAGCTCGCCAGGGCGCTGTCGGGCCGACCCCGCCTCCTCTTGCTCGACGAGGTGATGGCCGGCCTCAACGACGCCGAGCTGCGTGCCTCAATCGAGATGGTGCGAACGATCCGCGACCAGCTCGGCGTGACCGTCGTCTGGGTCGAGCACGTCATGCAGGCGGTCGTGAACCTCGCCGAGCGCGTCGTCGTCCTCCACTTCGGGCGGGTGCTGACGGAGGGCCCCGCCGTGGCGGTCATGCGCGACGAATCGGTGATCGAGGCCTACCTGGGATCGGACGGCATGGCCGATGCTTGAGGTGAGCGGGCTCGCCGCCGGTTACGAGGGCAACAACGTGGTGGAGGACATCGCCTTCCACATCGAGCCCGGTGAGGCGGTGATGATCATCGGATCGAACGGCGCAGGGAAGACGACGCTGTTTCGGTCGATGATCGGCTTGCTCCCTCCCTCATCGGGCGAGGTCCGCTTCGAGGGGGAGGACATCACCAGGGTGCCCGCTCAGCGCGTCGTCCGCCGCGGGATCAGCTTCGTGCCTGCCGAACGGCATCTCTTTCCCAGGATGACCGTCCAGGAGAACCTCACCCTCGGTGCCTATCCCAAGCGTCCCGACCAGGACACGATGGCGGTGGTGATGGACCTGTTCCCCCGCCTCGCCGAGCGGCGGCGGCAGCGCGCCGGGACGATGAGCGGTGGCGAACAGCAGATGCTGGCAGTGGGCAGAGCCCTGATGGCCAAGCCGCGGCTCCTCGTGCTCGACGAGCCGACCACGGGGCTCGCACCGAAGCTGGCCGCCGAGGCGTATGAGGCCCTCGGCGTGCTGCGCCGGCGAGGGCTGACCGTTCTGGTCGCCGAGCAACAGGTACCCCTGGCGATGGCCTTCAGCGACCGAGGCTACGTGCTGGAGAACGGCCGCATCCGGACCGAGGGAACCTCGGCCGAGCTGGCCGCGGATCCCGAGGTTCGACGTGCCTATCTGGGTGTGACGTGATCGCCAACATCCTCGACGGAATCGTGCTCGGGCTCCAGTTCGGGCTGCTCGCCGCCGGGCTCACCCTGGTCTACGGGCTCGGCGGCGTGCTCAACCTGGCCTACGGGCAGATGGCGGTCATCTCGGCGATGGTCGTCCTGTTCGCCATGGATGCGGGCGCCCCCGCACTCCCTGCGGTCCTGATCGGCCTCGTCGCCGGTGGTTTGCTCGGTCTGTTCCTCGACCTGACCGTCCTGCGCCCGGTGTACCGCCGCCAGGGCGAGGCGCGGGTTCTGCTCAGCCTGCTGCTCACCCTCGGCGTGGCCTTCGTCGTCGACGGCTACCTCAACTGGCGCTATCCGCTGAAGGGCCTGAACCTGTTCATCGGAGGGGGCGCCGTCGAGATCCTCGGCGTTCCCATGCGCCGGGGGAGCCTCGTGGCGTCGGCGATCACCCTGGTCACCTTTGGCGCACTCTTCGTCTTCTTCCGTTACACCGCCCTGGGACGGGCGGCCCGGTCCGTGATCGAGGACGAGGAGGGATCACGTCTCGTGGGGATCGACCCCGCCCGGATCATGCGCCTCATCCTCGTTCTCAGCGGTGTCCTCGCCGCACTGGTAGCGGTGACGCGGTCGATGGTCGTCCCTGTGGACGTCCAGGCCGGATTTCCGCTCACCGTCTTCGCCCTGATCGTCACCGTGGTCGGCGGTCTCGGCAGCGTCCCGGGTGCGCTCCTCGCCGGGATCATCCTCGGCATCGTCAACGTCATTGCCGCCACCCAGGTCGGGACCTTCATGTCCTTGATCATCCTCCTCGCCGCCGCCGGGGTGACGATCCTCATCCGTCCTTCCGGGTTGCTGGGAGTGAAGGAGTGAGCGACCGCGGTACGGCGACCGGCACCTCCCTGATCGGCGGAGCCGAGGCGCGCCTGTCGGGCTCGCTGTGGTTCCTGCTAATCCCGATCGCCGTCGTCGGTTTTCTCCTCGCTCTCGTCCCCCTCTGGCTGGGCGACTCCGGGGTGCTCATGGGAGTCGCCGTCCTCGGGCTCACGTTCGCGTGCTACACCATCGGGTTCAACGTGATCTTCGGCAGCTCCGGCCAGCTGTTCCTCTGCGTGGGCGCCCTGGCAGGGATCGGCGGCTACGGCGGCGCCATCCTTGCCGACGACGTCGGCCTGCCGATCGTGGCCAGTATCGCGCTGGCAACGCTTGCCTCCTGCGTGACCGGCGGGCTGCTCAGCTTCGTGGCGGTGCGCCGCTCGCTGGGAGTCATCTTCACCGGGATCATCACCCTCATCTTCTCACTGTCGTTCGAAGCCCTGGTGCTCGGAGTCAGCAGCCTGACCGGCGGGGACACGGGCCGCGTGATCGATTCGGGCGTCGACTCCTTCCTCAGGAAGCAAATCCCGCCCTATTACCTCATGCTCGCCCTCGTGCTCCTCTTTCTGCTCGTGCACGGGCTCCTGCGGCGATCCCACGTCGGCTGGGCGTGGCGTGCACTCCGCGACGACGAGGTGGCCGCCGAACTGGCCGGCGTGGACGTGGCTCGGTACCGCATCTATGCGGCCTTGATCGGTTCGGCGATGCTCGGACTCGCCGGCGCCACCTACGCGTTCACCGAGGGAAGGATCAGCCCCACGACCTTTGCGTTCGCCACCGTCGACGTCAAGGTGATCGTGATGCTGGCCTTCGGCGGCATCGGCACGCTGTTCGGGCCGATCCTGGGCGCGGCGACGTTCACCATCGTGGACGAGATCCTGATCGATTTCGGCCAGCTGCGGTTGGTGGTATACGGCACGCTGATCCTCCTGCTGTTCCTCTTCCTTCCCCGCGGGGTGATCCCCACCATCCGCTCGTGGATGGCGAGGCGGCGCGTCCCCGCGGTGGCTCGCCCACCCGACGAGAAGTCGCCGACCGCGTAGGGTTGGCGCGATGGACGCCCCGATCCTGATCAACGGCGAAGAGCGCTTTGATGAGGGACGGGCCCGGTCGGTGGTCAACCCGGCCCGCTTCGACCAGGTGGTCGGGAGGTTCGAGGCCGGGAACGCGAGCGACGCCAATGCTGCCGTCGCCGCGGCGCGACGCGCGTTCCCCGCCTGGGCCGCGCTCACCGCCAAGGAACGAGCCGAGCAGATGCTCACCGCCGCCGCCGCCATCGAGGCCGGCAACCCGGAACGCGCCCGGCTGCTGACCCTGGAGCACGGCAAGCCGGTCTCCGAGGCGGCGCACGACGTGGCCGGGGCACCCCGGATCCTGCGCTACTACGCGAGCCTGGCCGAGCGATTCGACACGCCGGAGGTCAGCGACGATGAGCTGGGCCGGATCGTGCGGCGCCGGCGCCCGACGGGGCCGATGGCCATCATCGTTCCCTGGAACGCACCGGTGTACCTCGCCTACCTGATGGTTGCTCCGGCATTGCTCGCCGGGAATTCCCTCGTGGTCAAGCCCCCGAGCTACAACCCCCTCGCCCTCGTCGATACGCTCCGCATCCTCGGTCGCCGGCTGCCCGCCGGCGTGGTCAATGTGGTCACGGGTCCCGGAGGCGAGGTTGGATCGGCACTGGCGCGCCACCGTGACATCCGCGGCATCCGCTTCACCGGCAGCACCGAGACGGGCAGGCAGCTCATGCGCGAGGCCGCCGACACCGTCAAGAACGTTGGTCTCGAGCTAGGCGGCAACGATCCGGCCCTGATCCTCGAAGGCGCCACGATCAGCGATGCGCTCATCGACGAGTTCGTGCGCGGCGTCTATTCCGGAACCGGGCAGATCTGTTACAACATCAAGCGGATCTACGTGCATCGTTCCCACCACGACGAGTTCGTCGCCCGCTTCACCGACGCCGTCGACGAACTCGTCGTGGGCGACGGTACGCAAGAGGGTGTGACGATGGGACCGCTCAACAACGAGCCCCAATTCCGCTTCGTCGACGAGCTCGTCGACCGCACCCGGTCGTCCGGAGCGACGGTGGCAACGGTGGGCAGCCGTCACGATGCCGGCCTGTGGGATGCCGGATGGTTCCTGCGTCCATCGGTGGCGACCGGCCTGGAACAGGGCTCCGAGCTCGTCCAGTGCGAGCAGTTCGGACCGGTGGTTCCCATCCTCCCCTTCCAGCACGAGGATGAAGCGGTCGAGCTGGCCAACCAGACCGAATTCGGTCTCGCCGCCTCGGTGTGGGACGAGGATGTCGACCACGCCTTCGATGTCGCCGGGCGCATCGACGCCGGCACGGTGTTCGTCAACGTCCACCGCGTCGGCGCCTCGGACGTGGCCATGGAGTTCGGTGGCTTCAAACAGAGTGGTCTCGGCCGTGGCCACGGCTGGGCGGCGGTCGAAGAGAGCAGCGAACTCCAGGTGCTCGCCCACCGGCCCGGGTGGGTCGAGGCCACCGGCCACCGGAAGACGAACTAGCCGGATCTCCGGCCTCAGTCGCTGAAGAAGCGCTGGGCCTTCAGCTCGAAGCGGGGCAGTGTCCCTCGGGGCACCGTCGTCACCTCCGGCCGCAGACCGACCATGGATTCGAACGCCGCTCGCACGGCACGGGCCGTGTCCCCGCCGTCGGCACCCTCCCGGCACTCGATCTCGATGCGGATCTCCGCCAGCTCGTGAACCCGAGAGATCGCGACACGGAACTCGTCCACCGCCGCTTGGCGTCGCAGCAGATTCTCGACCGCGCCCGGGTAGATGTTGACCCCGCGGACCACCACCATGTCGTCGGCTCTCCCGATGACCCCTCCCGCGAACCGAGTGAAGGTTCGCCCACAGGGACAGGGCGCATCATCCACGCGCACGATGTCTCCGGTGCGGTACCGGATGACCGGGAACCCAATCCGACCCAGGTTGGTGATGACGAGCTCGCCCTCATCGCCGGAGGCGGCCGGCTTCCCCGTGGCCGGATCGAGCACCTCGATGATGAACTCGCTGTCGATGGCGTGGATCGACCCCGGCTGGGCCTGGCACTCGAAGCTGTGGGCCCCCACCTCAGACGCTCCGGCGTGGTCGTAGCATTTCGCTCCCCACGCCGCTTCGATACGTTCCTTGACTGCTGGAAGGCTGGCACCGGGTTCCCCGGCATGCACCGTGGTCCGCATCGGGATGGTCGACAGGTCGAAGCCCTCCTCCCTCGCCACCTCGCTGAGTCGCAGCGCGTACGTGGGCGTGCAGCACATCGCGGTCGCCCCGAATTCGGCCATCAATCGGAGCCGCTGCGCCGAGGCACGACCCCCTCCGGGAATCATCAGGGCACCGATCCTCTCGAGCCCTCCAACGGCCGCCCAGAAGCCGATGAACGGGCCGAAAGAGAAGGGTATGAAGAACCGGTCCTCTGCGGTGATCCCTGCACCCGCGAGGACGAACCCCCAACAGCGTGCCCACCAATCCCAGCTCTCCGGGGTGTCGAAGACCTGCAGCGGTGGACCGGTCGATCCCGAGGTGAGGTGCATCCGGGTGTAGGCCGCCTCCGGGAACGTGCAGTTGGTGCTGAGGGGCCCCTGCTGCTGTGCCTCGAGGAGCTCTGCCTTGGTGGTGAAGGGCAGGCCGGCGAGATCCTCCAGCGTTCGCACGTCCCCGGGCTCTGCACCGGCGACGTCGAGCTTGGCCGTGAGGAATCGGTTGGTGCCGTACGTCTGGTCCAGGACCGCGGCGAGCTTCGGCTCCTGGACGGCGCGGAACCGTTCCCGGGGCATGGTTTCGAGCTCCCGATCGAAGAAGGTGAACTCCACCGGCGCAGTGTGCATCACCGGCGACCCTCCGGCAAACGGTCTGACTGTTGCGCCGGAGCGCGGGGCGGGTCTACGTTGGCGCCCGATGACGACCGACTCCGCCACGATGGCAACCGCGGTACTCCGCGAGGAACACCAGTACATCCTCGGCGTGGTCCATGAATTGGGGACGATGCTCGTCGCCGACGAACCCCTCGACTACGACACCGTCGGGGAATGCATCACGTTCTTCCGGCTCTTTGCCGATGCGTGCCACCACGGCAAGGAGGAGGATCTGCTGTTCCCCGAGCTCGAGGAACAGGGGATGCCTCACGACTCCGGCCCCATCGCCATGCTGCTCGAGGAACACGTGCGGTTCAGGTCGTTGGTGGGGACGATGGCCGCGTCGCTCCCGGGCGCGAAGGACGGCAACGCCGCGGCCGCCGACGAGCTCACCGACGCCGCCATGGAGTACGTCGACCGCATCCAGGCCCACATCGGCAAGGAAGACAATGGGCTCTTCGAGCTCGCCGACGGGATGATCGTCGGGCCGAGATGCGTCGACTTGTGCGCCCGCTACGACGAGGTCTGCGCCCGGCGCTTCGAAGGCAAGACGCTCGAAGATCTGCAGCATCTCGCCGGGACGATCGTCCAACGGAGCTCACGATGACGGTGAGGCCATCCGACCAGCCGGCAGGGCTCCCCTGGCCGCAGCCACCGATGCGCGAGCACGTACTCGCCCTGGAGGTGAACGGCGAGGATCACCGGCTGCTCGCGCCCGACCACCGCACCCTGCTCCAAGTGCTTCGCGATGACCTCAGGCTCACCGGGACCAAGTGGGGTTGCGACCTCGGCGAGTGCGGTGCGTGCACGGTGCTGGTCGACGGCCGGCCCGTGCTCTCCTGTCTGATGCTGGCGCGCCGCGCCGAAGGCCACGCGGTGACCACTGTGGAGGGCATGGCCGAGCGCGGACGTCTCGATCCGCTCCAGGCTGCCTTTGCCGAGCTCGGCGCCGCCCAGTGCGGCTACTGCACCCCCGGCATGCTGTTGACCGCCCGGGCACTCCTCGATGGGAACCCCGACCCGACCACGGACGAGATCAACCACGCCCTGGCGGGCAACCTGTGCCGCTGCACCGGCTACACCAAGATCGTGGATGCGGTGCACCTGGCCGCATCGAGGGGCGCGGGCTGATGCCCAGGGAGTTCGCCGTGGTCGGCCGGGCCCTCCCCCGGGTCGACGCCATGGACCAGGTCACCGGGCAGACCGTGTTCGCCGACGACCTCGCCCCGCCGGGCACCCTGATCGGGCGCCATCTCCTCAGCACCCGGGCTCATGCGCGGATCACCGGCATCGACACCAGCCGAGCCGAGGCGTTGACCGGCGTGTATGCAGTCATCACCGGGCAGGACCTGCCGATCGAATACGGCATCCTCCCCGTCAGCCAGGACGAGCACGCCCTGGCGATCGACAAGGTGCGCTACGTCGGCGAGCCGGTGGCCGCCGTCGCCGCCACCGACGCAGCCACGGCCGAACGGGCGCTCGACCTGATCGAGGTGAGCTACGCGCCCCTCGATGAGGTGGTGACCCTGGAGCAAGCCCTCTCCGAAGACCACGACCTCCTCCACGGCGAGGGCTCGGGAGCGAACGTGCACCGGGCGGTCGCCCTCGAGTTCGGGGACGTGGACGACGGGATGGCCGTCGCCGATCACATCCGCGAGGACGTCTTCTTCTACCGGGGCAACACGCATGCACCGCTCGAGACCCACGCCGCCCTCGCCTCCTTCGGCGCCGACGGCAAGCTCACCCTGTGGTCCTCCACCCAGGTCCCCCACTACGTGCATCGCACCCTGGAGCAGGTGCTCGAACTCCCCGCCGGCCGCATCCGGGTGATCGCCACCCCGAGCGGCGGCGGATTCGGCGGCAAGACCGACCCGTTCCCCCACGAGCTCACGGCAGCGAAGCTCTCCATGATCACCGGCCGGCCCGTCAAGATCACGCTCAACCGGGAGGAGGTCTTCTACGCACACCGGGGACGCCATCCCGTCCTCATGTGGGTCAGGACCGGGTTCGAGGAGGACGGCCGGATCACGGCGATGCAGTTCAAGACCTACCTCGACGGCGGGGCCTTCGGGAGCTACGGCATCGCCACCCTGTACTACACCGGCGCCCTCCAGACGACCACCTACAAGATCCCCAACTACCGCTTCGAGGGCGTGCGGGCGTTCACCAACAAGCCACCCTGCGGCCCGAAGCGCGGCCATGGAACCCCACAGCCCCGGTTTGCCCTGGAGTGCCACCTGGACAAGGCGGCCGAGGACCTCGGGCTCGACCCCATCGTCATCCGTCTGCGCAATGTCGTCGAGCCCTTCTCCAAGACCGTCAACCATCTCCGCATCACCAGCTGCGGACTCGCCGAGTGCATCGAGCAGGTCGCCGCCGCCTCCGGGTTCGCAGAGAAGCATCGGCAGCTTCCCGACGGACGCGGGATCGGATTGGCGGTCGGCGCCTACATGTCGGGGGCGGGACTCCCCATCTACTTCAACGATATGCCGCAGTCCGAGGTCCAGATCAAGGTCGACCGCGGCGGTGGGGTGACGGTCTACTCGATGGCGGCCGACGTCGGCCAGGGCTCCACCTCGATGTTGGCCACGGTGGTTGCCGAGAGCCTGGGCCTGCAGCCCGGAGAGCTGAGCATGGTCACCGCCGATACCGAACTCACCCCGGTCGATCTGGGGAGCTACTCGAGCAGGGTGACCTTCATGGCCGGCAACGCCGCCATCGAGGCGGCGAACAAGATCCGGGCCAGGGTCGTCGACGCGGTCGCCGACGAACTCGAGGCCGATCCCGAAGACCTCCGCGTCGCCGGTGGCCGGGTCAGCGTCGAGGGCGACCCCGAGAGCGGCTATTCGTGGCCGGAGGCCGTACGTCTGGCCATCGCCGCCTCCGGCTCGCTCGTCGAGTCCGGGAGTTACACCGCCCCGAAGCTGGCAGGCCCCTACCGGGGTGCCGGTGTCGGCCCGTCGCCTGCGTACAGCTACTCGGCGTGCGTCGTCGAGGTCGAGTGCGACCGCGACACCGGGACCGTCAACGTGGAGAAGGTGTGGCTCACCCACGACATCGGGAGGACGCTGAACAAGTTGCTGGTCGAGGGTCAGGTCGAGGGCAGCGTCTACATGGGACTCGGGGAGGCGCTGATGGAAGAGCAGGCCTTCCGGGGCAGCCTGCATCGCGGGCCCTCGCTGCTCGACTACAAGATCCCCACCTCGCTGGAGATGCCACCGATCGAGACCATCCTCATCGAGACCGTCGACCCGGAGGGGCCGTTCGGCGCCAAGGAGGTGGGGCAAGGGCCGCTGCTCCCCGTGATCCCGGCGGTGGTCAACGCGGTGCACGACGCCCTCGGTGTCCGCATCGACGAGGTCCCGATGACGCCCGACAAGGTCATCGCCGCCCTGCGCAATGCCGAACGGGGGCGTGAGGCACGATTTGGGCCGGACGGCATCCCGGACTTCGAGTATCCCGAGGCCATAAGGGTCGAGCCCCCGGAGGAGTTCACACCGTGACCATGCCGATGCCCGCCTTCGAGTATGAGGCGCCCGAGTCCCTGGACGAGGCGATCGCCCTGCTCGCCGACACCGACCGCTGGGTGTCGATCGTCGGGGGCGGCACCGACCTGTTCCCCAAGATGAAGCGCCGCCAGCTGACCCCTGAGGTCCTGGTGTCGCTCTCGGAGATCCCGGAGCTGCGGGGGATCCGGATCGACGACGACGGCCGCTGCGTCATCGGTGCCACGACCCTGCTCCCCGAGATCGAGGCGTCCCCCGACGTGCCCGAAGTGCTGGCCAGGGCGGCAGGCGACGTGGCCTCGCCCCAGCTGCGCAACGCTGCCACGATCGGGGGCAACCTGTGCGTGGACACCCGCTGCAACTGGATCGACATGTCCGACCCCTGGCGCCAGTCGAGCGGCTACTGCCTGAAGGACGGTGGCGACACCTGCTGGGTGGCGCCCCGCGGCGACCGGTGCTGGGCGGTCAGCTCCACCGACCTGGCCCCGGTGTCCATCGCCCTCGACGCCTCGGTCCGGCTGGTGAGCAGTCGCGGCGAGCGGGTCATCCTCGCCGAGGAGCTCTATCGCGACGATGGGATGGCCTACCTGACCAAGGAGCCCGACGAGATCCTGGTCGAGCTCATCGTCCCACCACGGGAGGGGCCGGCGGTCTACCACAAGCTGCGCAGACGGGGCTCGATCGATTTCCCCATCCTCGGGGTCGCTGCCGCGGCAGCCTTCGACGGGGACGGCGTGTGCCGCGATCCACGCCTCGTTCTGGGTTCGACCGGCTCGTCGCCGCGGCGAGCCACGGAGGCCGAGGAGTTCGTCGCCGGAAAGCAGCTCACCGAGGAGGTCGTCGAGGAAGCGGCCGAGATCGCTACCGGGCCGTTCCGCCCGATGGACAACACCGACCTCGGCTCCCGCTACCGGAAGTGGATGATCGCCGTCTACGTGGCCCGGGCGCTGGAAGATCTGGCATCCGCCGCCTGAGCGCGGACGTTGTTTCGGGGATTCCCGACCGAGAATCACGCGACATGGACAGGTCCGTCCCCCAAGCGTGCGCAGGGCATATGTGCCGCGATGGGCTACTCACGCGGGGCCTGTCACATCATGGTTCAGGCGGCTGTGAGCGCGGATTGGTGCGATGGACTCCGTGCGGCACCCGCTTCGGTACCGTGATTGCAGCAGCACCCCGATTCCGAGGAGCCATGACAGACGGCGATGCCTTCGCGATGCCCGATGGGCGAGACCTGCTCCGAACGATGGGGTGGACACCGCTGCCGTATTCGTGCGTCGGGCTGGCCCGCAAGACGGCGGCGAGCGGGCGGAACACGGTGTGGTCCTGGCTGGTCCTCGTTCCGTGGTCTTCGGACTCGAAACCCTGGCTCGACGGCACGAAGGTTCTGACCGCATCCACGCTCACCGAGGACGAGGAACGCGAGCAAGTGTTCGTCTATCTGCGCGGGCTGCTCGACGAACGGTACGGCGAGACCGTTGGCAACCGCGCCGTCGAGGATTTCATCCGCCGCATCCAGGAGGATGGGTGAGCCGCAGCCATCGCATGTGCCGATATGGGCAGGTGGTCGCGAATGACCATGCTGGCCCAGTACATTCGATCCCGTTGACGCGCTAAGGATCGCAGACAACTCGCAGCAGCCGGTCCCAGAGGAGCCCTGATGCGACAGCCAGACCACCCGGCAACGCCCACCGTGCTCGAAGCCTTCCACTGGTCCTCGACCTTCGGGTCTTGGGACGACCGGACGACCCAACGCAACGCCCGCCCAATCATCCAAGCCGCCCTCGCCCGAGCACGTTCCCGCGCCGATGCCCAGTCCTCCGAATGACCCAACTGCCAAGAAACCTCCCGATTCGCGAGCATCGTGGGCACACTTTCAACGGCCCTAACGGCTGAGAGCGGACCCGGGTGCGGCTCCGCCTTCCGATAACCCGCCTACGGTCACGGCCATCTGCTGGCTCAACAGCTGGTCGCCGCCGGAGAACAGGTGGTTGATGTGCCCTCGACCCAAACGGCGCGGGTCCGGGTGCTGGATACGACGCGGTCCCAGAAGAACGACCCCAACGATGCCCGCTCCGTCGCCATCGTTGCCTTGCGCCAACCCAGGCTCCGGCTAGTCGCGGTGGAGGATCACGTGGCGGTGCTGCGCATGCTCGCCAAACGAAGGCGATGCGAGTGTTGTGGCGCATTGCGGGCGATCGGTGCGGGCTGTAAGTGGACTGTTAGTGGCATCTGAGAGTCTGCGCCGCGTAGAGTCGGTGCACGGCGAGGAGAGACCGGATGGCGACCGCAGAGGCCGAAACCTCGCGCGACGAGCGAGTTCCGTCGGGGGGATCGGTCTATGACGGATTCATCTCCTACAGCCACGCCGCCGCCGACCTGTTGGCGCCGCGTTTGCAGGCGGGGTTGCAGCGGTTCGCCAAACCGTGG
>CAZCBO010000066.1:0-11953 GCA_964496825.1 uncultured Acidimicrobiaceae bacterium | reverse complement strand
GTTGACCTCGTTGACGAGGAAGCCTCGCCCACCCTCCTCGAAGAAGAAGTCGACCCTGGCCAGGCCGCGTCCCTCGAGGGCGGTGAAGGCCCTGCCCGCCAGCGCCTGCACCTCGGCGGTGCGCTGCTCGGTCAGCCGTGCGGGGACCTCGAACTCGCTCCGGTCGTCGTGGTACTTGGCGTCGTAGTCGTACCACTCGTTCGCCGGGTGCACCTCGCCCGGCACCGCCACCCGCGGTCCTTCGAGCACGGCGACCTCGATCTCCCGCCCGTCGACGAACTCGTCCACGATGGCCTTGTCGCCGTGCCGAAAGGCTTCGTCGAGGGCGTCCTTGACCGCCGCGGGGCTGTCGGCCTTGGTGATGCCCACCGAGGAGCCCAGCGAGGCCGGCTTGACGAACACGGTCTTCCCCAGGGACCGGATCAAGCCATCGACCGTTCCCGCCGGATCGTCGACGTAGTCCCCGGAGCGGACCACTTGCCAGCGGGGCGTGGGAAGGCCCGCCGAGACCATCAACCGCTTCGCCACGTCCTTGTCCATGCCCACGGCCGAGCCCAGGACGCCGGCCCCGACGTAGGGCTTGTCGGCGATCTCGAACACCCCCTGCACCGTGCCGTCCTCGCCGTAGGGACCGTGGAGGACCGGGAAGACGACGTCGAAGCCGAGCTCGTCGGTGTCGTGAACCAGGACCCCGTCGGGAACCCGGAGCGACACCGGGCGCCCCGCGGCGCGGAACGGCCGGTGTGAGACGTCGACGAGGAACCACGACCCGGTTCGATCGATCCCGACCGGGATGACGCGGTGTCCGCCCTCGGTGAGGGCGTCGTGGATCGCCACCGCCGAGACGCACGACACCTCGTGCTCGGCGGAGCGCCCGCCGAAGAGCAATAGGACGTGGCTCATGGGGCGCCAGGTTACCGGGAGCGCGAAATGGGGCCAGGACCGCCATCGACGCTCCGTGGCGGCTTGCTACTCCTCGTGCTTGGGCATGGCGACGGCATGGAAGCCGCCGTCGACGTGGATCACCTCACCCGTCGTCGCCGGGGTCCAGTCGGAGAGCAGCACGACGACCATCTGGGCGATCGGCTCCGGATCCATGATGTCCCAGTGCAACGGGGCGCGCTCGTCCCACACCTCGATGAACTGCTCGATCCCGGGGATCGAGCGCGCGGCGACCGTCGAGATCGGACCCGCGGCAACGGCGTTGACCCGGATGTTGTCGGCACCGAGGTAACGAGCCAGGTACCGGGTCACCGATTGCAGCGCCGCCTTGGACACCCCCATCCAGTCGTAGCCCGGCCACGCCCAGCTGTTGTCGAAGTCGAGGGCCACCAGCGAGCCGCCTCCGGCCTCCTTCAACAACGGATGCAGCCCGGCGGCCAGGGTCTTGTAGGAGAAGGCCGAGGTGAGGAAGGCCGTGCTCGCCGACTCCGCCGGGGTCGACATGAAGGACCCGCCGAGGGCGTCCTCGGGAGCGTAGGCGATGGCGTGGAGCGCCCCATCGACCGCACCCCAGTGCGTCTCGAGCTCGGCAACGACCGCCTCCATGTGAGACGGCTCGTTGATGTCGAGCTCGAGGACCGGCGGCGGGTCGGGGAGCCGCTTCGCCGACCGTTCGGTGAGACGCAGCGCCCTGCCGAAACCGGTGAGCACGATCGAGGCCCCCTGCTCTTGAACGAGTCGGGCCACGTGCCATGCGATCGAGCCGTCGGTCAGCACACCGGTGACGACGATCCGTTTGCCTTTCAGCACGCCAAGCTCCTCATGCACGAAGGGCCATGGTAGATGTCACGTGTTCACCCATGCCCGAATCCCGAGTCCCATCACGAACAGCAGGAGGATGCCATAGGACAGCGCGGGCCTCCGCGCCAGTTGGGCCCGGTACACATAGGCGATCGCAAACGTGATGGCGATCACCACGCCGTAGAAGACGTGGAACCCGTCACCGGGGCGCCTTCCCGATGAGTAGAGGATGACGCCGGCGAGGACCTGGAGCAACATGACGGCAACGGCGACGCCGGTGGCGATCCCAAAGGCGCGACCCGGTTCCCTCCTGAGGATGGCGAGGGCGATCCCCCACAGGCCGACAACGCCGGTCGTGGCGACCGCGACGTAGAACCAGCTCTGGTGAAACCAAGCGACCGCGTCCACGGGCGCGGATGCTACCGGCCGCCGGCCTTGGTCACCGCGGCGACCCGGGCAGCGGTGGCCGCGATCAGATCGTCGGCATCGAGGTGGATGGCCGTGCCCTCGGTCCCCGACCCCACCGACGCCTCGCCCGACCCCTGCGCCGAGACATCGACGATGACCGGCCACTCCCCTGCCCCGAAGGGGGTGATGGTCCCCCTCCGGTACCCCGTCGCCGCGAACGCCTCGTCCTCGTCGGCGAGGGCGAGGCGCCGCACCCCGAGCAGGTCGCGCAGCGCCTTCCAGTCGATCAACCGGTCGCCCGGCACCAGCACCAGCACGTAGCGGTCGGCCTCGACCCGCACCACCATGGTCTTCAGGATCCGGGCGACGTCGATGCCGCGTCGCTCGGCCGCCGTCTCGATGTCGTCGGCGGGCTCGTAGCTGACCAGGCGATGGTCGATGCCCTCGAGGGCGGCGAACTCCACCCGGCGAGGGTACCGATCAGCTGACCGCGATGGGTCCTTCGGTGCCGGTGACCGTCCAGCCGCCGTCGGCTTCGACGACGCGATAGGTGAACCAGGTGCCGCAGAGACCTCCGCACCACATCGACATGGGGACCAGGGCACCCTGGTCGTCGAACGTGATGGGCCCGACGCCGAGGATCGCCGATCCCTCGACGACCGGCATCAGATCATCGGTTCGCCATTCGTCGGGGTCGTCGATCCAGCGCACCGGTGCGATCGGCGTCAGCGCGGCTTCGATCGCGGTGCGCTCCTCGTCGGTGAGGGATCGGGCCTCTGCTCCCTGCACCCCGGACCCGGCGGCGGGGTCGAGGCCGGTCTGGACGAGCAGCTCGGCAAACGGGCTTCCACCGCCGCCGAAGGTGTTGTCCTTCGTCACGAGCTCGACGAGCGACACCGCGTAGATCTCACCCGACTCGGACCCGCTCCCGACGGACTCGTCGCTGCCGCAGGCCGCAACGGCGAGGGCAGCAACTGCGAGCAAGGCAGTGAACCGCTTCACGACGTTCCGACGCTCGGGTGGCGGGATTCGGTTCCGGCTCAAATCTCTCCGACCAGCTTCCGCCGCTTCTCCTCGTACTCGGCGTCCGAGAGGACCCCCTGCTCGTGGAGTTCCTTGAGCCGCCGGAGCCGTTCGATGGCGTCGTCCGATTGGGGGGCCGTCGCCCCGCCCTGGAGCGCCAGCGAGCGCTGCTCCCTGACGTTGTAGAGGACGGAGGCGAACTGATCGGGACGGGGAATGTTCGAGAACCGGCTCTGGCCGGTGGTGCCTGCCGATTCGACGAGGAGATCTCCCGCACCGAGAAACCGCTCGAGGAAGCTCTGGCTGAAGTTGACGTTGGTGATCCGCTCCAACGGGATCTCGATGCCCGACTGGGCGATGAGTCCCGTGCGCGTCATCAGGCGCTCGGTCGTCAACACGTAGCGGGTGACGATCCAGCTGATGAACGGGCGCACCACGAACCACACGAAGCCGCCCAGCACGAGGATCGTCAGGATGAGATCGGCCGAGCGCCCGCCGGGGATCCACTGGTAGATGACGACGAGGGCGACCAACACGCCGAGGAACCAGATGACGGGAACGATCAGGAGCTTCCAGTGCTGCCGGAAGGACATGACGACCGTCTCGTCGTCGGTCAGGGCGTCATCGGGCCAGGGCATACGGAAGATGGTAGGCATCGAATTGTTGCCCGATGCATTGCGTCGAGACCACGCAGTCGGCGGCGAGCGAACTGCGAGCCGCCCAGAAGACATTGATCCCGTTTGGGTGGGATCAAGATTCCGGCCGCATACGAGAGAAACCCCCAGGAAGCCGAAGCCCCCTGGGGGTGTTCTCACTGCGGGCAACGTTGCCATCACCCGCCCGCCAACTCGGCTTGCGCCGGGAGGGCGGTGTCGTTCCTGTCGACTCCGGCCCGTAAGCCGGTCCCGGTACGCTCCTCTCGGAGCCGGTGTGGTCCCCTTCCGAGGTACACCCAGGGCGGACTTCCTCGGTCCCTTTCGGTTCCGAGCCGACCCCGAAGGGCCGGTTGTCGCCGGTGCGGTCTCCCGCGTCCTCCGACAGTGAGGAAGGTATCCGATGCCTCCGTCAAATGCCAGCCAGATAGCTAGTTCGTTTTCGCGAATGAGAAATAGCTTTCGCGCCTCTGCAGGCACCGGTTTTCGCGTTCAGAACGCGAAAACCGGCTCACCGACGATGAAGTCGACGAGATCGACGAACGGGTCGAAGCCGACCACCTCCGGCGCGTCGGCCACGAAGTTCGACAGCGCGTTGAGGTCGTAGAAGTAGGGCTGCCCGTTCCTGGCGTTGATGAGGTACTCGACGCCGCCCAGGTCGGCGCCCGCCGCCTCCAGCAGCCGGGCCCCATCGCGGATCGCGCCCTCGGCCGGGGTGTGTGCTTCGACGGCGAGACCCCTTCCGGAGACGCCGTCGGCGATGCCGGGAAGATCGCAGTAGTCCGCAGGGCACAGATTGAAGGAGCCGGCGACGAGCAGCAGTCGGATCGCATAGAGGAATTCGCCGTCGAGGAACTCCATGCGGTAGACGGCGTCGCCCTCGGCAGGCAGATGCTCCTGGACGAGGGCGGTCCCGTCGGGGCCGAGCTCCAGCTCGCCGCTCTCGGCCGCGGCCCCCAGCGCCTTGGGATCGTCGAAGGAGACGATCCCCGCTCCACTCCCTCCCGTGTTCGGCTTGACGAGAACGGGGTACTCGAGCCCGTCGGCTGCGGCAACGGCGTCGGCTGCCTCCGTGAACACCCGGGCCCGCGGATGCCTGATCCCGAGTTCGGCGAGCAGGCCGAGCTGGCGTGCCTTCGAGGTCTCGAAGGCGAACGCCCTGGTGCCGTTGATCACGCGCACCCCGCTGCGCTCGAGATGCGCGAGGTAGTCGGGGGCGGCGTACAACGCCGATCCATTGCCCCGCAGCCACGCCGATGGGCTCATGCGATTGACGACGACGTCGAACCGTGACTCGGGCTCGGTCGGGTCGTAGGTGAGGCGAGTTGCGTCGATGCGTTCGTAGGGCACGCCGCGCCGGTCGAGCTCCTCGAACATGGGCTCGAACCAGACCGGGTGCTCGTAGAAGACGCCGATGGGCTTCATTGGAAGGATGCAACGCTTGCGATCGAAGGCCTATGCCCGCCGTGACGCGAGAGGCCACGAGGGAGTCCGGCTCTCACCGAACCCTCTCGGGGCTCTCGGCGAAGTGTGTTACCACTCCGATGCCTTCGGTCCCGACTTGCGCCGTTTCCTCAGACCGGTCCGTCCGGGACCTGGGCTGTCCCCTTCGGACCTTCGGAGGCCCGCTCCGAGGAGCGGATCCTCCCGTCCGGTGTCCGGCCGAAGCCGGCACCCGAACCCCCTTCCGACCCGCTTCCCGGCGGCGAGCCGCCGGCTACCGGTTGGCCCGAAGGCCTGTCTTCCGGGCGCTCCCAGGGGCAAGCCCCTGGAGCGTCGGCCAACCTATGCGACGCCTCGTCGCGACGTCAACCCAAGGTGGTGCTCCGTTTTCGCGGGGTACCAGAAGATTTGTCACTTCGAAGTTACATTGATGTGGTTCGTGTCACACCCCTCCCGTATAGTTGTGGTATGAGCGTCGACATGCAGACCGAGGTCGGACCGGGCCTCACCTCGCTGTCGCCCAGCAGGGCCAGCGACTTCAAGCGCTGCCCACAGTTGTTCAAGTTCACGTCGATCGACCGGATCGAGACACCGCCGACCGTCTACCAGGCACGGGGAACGACGGCGCATACGGCCCTCGACCGGCTCTTCGATCTGCCCGCACGGGACCGCACCGCCGAGCGCCTCTACGACCTCTTCAGGGAAGCGTGGCAGGACCTCAAGCCCGGCGAGTTCGCCGATCTGTTCGAGAGCGAGGCCGACGAGCGGGCCTGGGGGATCGAGAGCCTGGAGATCCTGGCGAACTACCTCAAGGTCGAAGATCCGACCAGCTTCGATCCGCTGGCCAGGGAGCTCGACATGACCCAGGAGATCGGGGAGATGACGATCCGCGGCATCCTCGACCGCATGGAGGAAACCGACGACGGACTCGTCATCACCGATTACAAGACCGGAAAGGCCCCGCCCGAGCGATACGCGCTCCCCGCCTTCTTTGCGCTCAAGATCTATGCCCTGCTCATCAGGATCCGCGAGGGGCGGACGCCTGACGCTCTCAGGCTCATCTACCTGAACGGACCGACGGTGTACGAGATCCCGGTCAACGACCAGCAGCTCGACGCGGTCGAGCGTCAGCTCGCTGCGCTCTGGACCGCGATCGAGCGGGCAATCAACGAAGAGCGCTTCCCCACCAGGACCGGTCCGTTGTGCGACTACTGCGCCTATCGCGACATCTGCCCGGCCTTTCTGGGGACGGAGGTCTGAACTGACGACGACGGTGTGGACCATCGGCCACGGGACACAGTCGTTCACCGAGCTCGAGCAGCGGATGAACCCGTACGAGATCTCGGTGCTCGTCGATGTTCGATCTCGGCCCTATTCGAAGCACGCACCCGACTTCACGCGGCGCGCGCTCGAGGCACTGTGCGAGGAGGCGGGGATCGGCTACCGATGGCTCGGCGCCACCCTCGGCGGCAAACCGGACGACGGACCGGTTGGTCCGGAACGACCGGGGTTCGACGAGTCGATCGAGGAGCTGATCGAGCTCGCCGAGTCGGCCCCGACCGCGATCCTCTGTGCCGAGCTCGAGCCGTCGACCTGCCACCGCTCGAAGATCGTGGCCGCCGCCCTCGACGAGCGGGGTGTCGAAGTCGTGCACGTCCTCGGCGACGGATCGACACGACGACACGAGCCGCCGCTCCCGTTCTCGTGACCGCCGAAACGCGAATCGCACCGAGCGAGTGGCCGACCCACCTCGCTGAGACCGACGGGCCACAGCTCGTGGTGGGCGGTCCGGGGACCGGCAAGACCGAGTTCCTGGTGCGGCGGGCCAAGACGCTCATCGACGCCGGCCTCGGGGGCAACCTCCTCGTCCTCACCTTCTCTCGCCGGGGAAGCGCCGATCTCCAGGGGAGGATCGAGGCCGCCGTCGCCCGCTCGATGCCGGCCATCGACGTCACCACCTATCACTCCTTCGCCCGCCGCCTCCTCGAGACCCATGCCGATCGAGCCGGCTGGCAGCGGGCCCCCGAGGTGCTGCCCGGCCCCGACCAGAAGCGCTTGGTCGCCGCGATGCTCGCCACCGAGGACCTATCGGAGTGGTCACCCTCCTACCGCTCCGTGCTTGCCACGAAGACGTTCGCCGACGAGGTCACGGACTTCGTGCTGCGGTGCCGCGAGCAGTTGATCGACGCCGAAGCGCTCACTCGGCTCGATCGAGCCGAGTGGCGAGGCCTGCCGCAGTTCCTCGATCGATACGACGCCGAGCTTCGGGGACGATCGGTCATCGACTACGGCACACTCCTCTCGGAGGCGGCCGGGGTGCTCGCCGATCACGAGGTCATCGACGCCATCGACGGGCAGTACCGGTACGTGCTGGTCGACGAGTACCAGGACACGACCCATGCCCAGGCCGTGCTCCTCGACCGGCTGACGCGCAACCATCGCAACATCACCGCGGCCGCCGACCCCTACCAGTCCATCTACAGCTTCCGCGGTGCCGATCTCGAGAACGTCGAGCGCTTCCCCGCCCGCTTCACCGGCCTCGAAGGACAACCGGCCCAGCGCCTCGTGCTGACGACCTCGTTTCGCGTGCCGGCGCCGATCCTCGATGCGGCAGTCCGGGTCACGTCCCGGGAGCTCCCCGGGGCGGCCGGCAAGGTGATCGCCACCGCGACCGAGGGCTCGGTGGAGGCCTACCGGTTCGAGCAGCAGGTCGAAGAGGCGGAGTGGATCGCCTCCGAGATCGAGCGCCTCCATCTCGAGCAGCGGATCCCCTTCGGGAGGATGGCGGTGTTCACGCGGTCCAAGCGTCGCTTCCTCGGACCGCTGTCCCGCGCCCTCGAGCTGCGGGGCGTGCCCCATGATCGGCCGGACGCCCGGCTGATCGACCAGCCGGCCGTGCGCTTCACCCTCGACGTCGTCATCGCGGCGACCCAGCGGCCCGCCGAGACCGATCTGGCGGTGCGCCGGATCCTCCTCGGACCGCTCTTCCGCATCCCCCTCGCCCGGCTCCGCGAGATCGAGCGCGAGCGGATCCAACGAGAGCTCGGCTGGCCCGAAGCCATCCGCCGGCTGGTGCCCGACGGCGTCGCCCTGGCCAGCTTCATCGACGACCACGCCTGGGCCACCGACCTGCCGGCGTCCAACGGGCTCTGGGAGCTCTGGTCGACGCTCCCCCAGATCCACACCATCGTGGCCGACCCCGACGCCGCCCAGCATCGCGCCGCCTGGTCGTCCCTGGCACAGGTCCTCGGTCGCTGGAACGAGCGCGAGCCGAGGGGAACGCTCGAGGAGTACCGCCGCTTCGCCGAAGGAGAGGAATTCGAGGCCAGCCCCTTGCTGGCCTACCAGGCCGCCAATGCGGACCGGGTGACGCTGACCACCCTCCATCAGTCCAAGGGCCTCGAGTTCGACGTGGTCTTCATCGCCGACGCCGTGGAGGGAGTCTTCCCCGACCTCCGAACCCGCGACTCGCTGCTCAACACCCGCCACCTGCAACCCTCCATCCCCACCGACACCGCCGGCTACCTCCGGTTCCGCCTGGACGAGGAGCGCCGCCTCGCCTACACCGCGATGACCAGGGCCACCCGGCGCGTCGTGTGGACCGCCACCGACTCCGGGTACAGCGAGGGAACCGGGATCCCGAGCCGGTTCCTGGCCCTCGTCGCCGGCACCGATACCGTCGAAGCGGCGACCAGCAGGCCGCCCGGCCGAACGCGGCCCATCACCCCGCGCGAGGCCGAGAGCACCCTCCGCCGCACCCTCGTCGACCCGGAGGCTCCGCCGGCACGACGACTCGCCGCTGCTGCGGTGCTGGCAGAGGGACCCAGCCACGGTCTGCGCCATCCGAGCGAGTTCGCCGGTGTGCTCGAGCCCGGGCCCGACACCGGCATCGTCGGCGACACGATGCGGCTGTCACCGAGCCAGGCCGACGCCTACGAGACCTGCCCGCGGCGGTACGTCCTCGAGCGCCGGCTGGGCATTGGGGAGGGCGACAGCATCTACGCAGAGTTCGGCAGCCTGATCCACGACGTGCTCGAGGCCGTCGAGTCCCGGGCCACGGAACGGGGCGACCGGCATGCCACGCTCGAGGAGGCCCTCGACGAGCTCGACGCACAGCTCTACACCGGGCGCTTCGGCGGTGGACCCTTCGACGCCGCCTGGAGGGAGCGAGGCCGCCGCGGTCTCAGCGACCTCTACGGATCGTGGCCGTCGGCCGGAACGCCGCTGGCCCACGAGCACGACCTCCAGCTCGAGCACGGCGGCACCGAGTGGGTCGGGCGTGCCGACCGGATCGAGGCGCGCCGGGGAACGCTCGCCGTCGTCGACTACAAGACCTCGAAGAGCCCGATGGCCGTCGGCGACGCCGAGCGGTCGCTCCAGCTCGGGTTCTACCTCCTCGCCACGCGCAACGATCCCGATCTCGCCGGCGCGGGTGTCGTCGATGCGGCCGAGCTGTGGTACCCGCTCGCGCCGCTGAAGCGGGGAATCACCGTGCGGCCCTTCGACCTCGATCACCTCCCCGAGGTCGAGGAACGCATGGACGCGGTGGCCGAAGGCATCGGCACCGAGCGCTGGCCGCCGAGGCCCAATGAAGGCTGCTCGCGGTGTCAGGTGCGATCGATCTGTCCGGCACGGCCGGAAGGAAGGGAGGCGTTCGCCGGATGAACATCAGCCTCACCCCGGAACAGGAAGCGATCATCGGCCATCCCCTCGACCCGCTCCGGGTCGCTGCCGGCGCCGGGACGGGCAAGACCACGACGATCGTGCTGCGTCTTGCGGCCCTCATCGAGGACGGTCTGGAGCCGGAGCGGGCCCTCGGCATCACCTTCACCAACAAGGCGGCCGAGGAGCTGGCCGACCGCCTCCGGCAGGAACTCCCCGAGCTGGCGGCGGAGGGGCGTGAGGTCGAGGTGACGACGTACCACGGCTTCGCCTACGGGATCCTCCAGGAGTTCGGATCCCTGGTCGGGATGGAGCGCGGCGCCGATGTCATCGGGCCCGGCTTCCAGCGTCAGCTGATCGAAGAGGGCCTCGCCGACGGCAGTTATCGGGCACTCGATCTCACCTATCCCCCCGGACGGGTCGCCGAGGCGGCGACGTTGACCCGCCAGCTCGGTGACAACCTGCTGTCCACGGCGGATCTCATCGCCGCGGCCCCGGGGACCCCCGACCCGGTGTGGGAGCACCGTCTGGAGCTGGCCGGCGTCGCCGAGGCCTACGCCGAGGCGAAACGCCGCGTCGGGGTCGTCGACTACGCCGATCTGGTCGGTCTCGCCAACCGCCTGGTGACCGAACACCCCGAGATGGCCCATCGCATCCGCGATCGTTACCTGGCAGTCCTCCTCGACGAGTACCAGGACACCGACCCGGCCCAGCGGCTCCTGATGGTGGCGGTGTTCGGCGAAGGCTTCCCGGTGACCGCCGTCGGCGACGCCGACCAGACGATCTACGAGTGGCGGGGCGCCTCGCTGCAGAACTTCGAGGGCTTTCCCCATCACTTCCCAACCGAGCAGGGCACCCCGGCGGCGACGCTCCCCCTCACCGAGAATCGCCGGTCGGATCGGGTCATCCTCGACCTCGCCAACCGGATCAGGGCCGAGATCCACGGCGGGGACCGTTTCGACCGCCTGGTGCCGGTGGAGGGGGCCGGGCCGGGGACGATCGAGGTGGCCTGGCTCCGGACCGAGGCCGACGAGGCCGGTTGGATCGCCGATCGGGTGGTGCGGGCCCGCGAGGCAGGCACCGCGTATCGCGAGATCGCCGTGCTCTTCCGTAAGAACAAGCACATCGGCATGGTGCGAGACGCATTGCTCGACGCCGGCGTCCCGGTACAGGTCGTTTCCCTCGGCGGGCTCCTCGACGTTCCCGAGGTCGCCGACCTGCACTCCTGGCTTCGGATCCTCCACGACCCCGACGACTCGGCGGCGCTGGCCCGCATCCTCGTCGGTGGCAAGTACCGCCTCGGCCTCGGCGATCTTGCGCCGCTGGCGTCGTGGGTCAAGCAGCACGACCGGCACACCGAACACGAGGACGCTCCCCGGCTCGCGCTGATCGAGGCGATCGATCGCCTCGACGAGGTCGAAGGGCTCTCCGAGACCGCACGGCGCCGCCTCGAGGGGTTTGCCGACCTGTACCGCGAGCTGCTGGTGACCGCCCAGGGCGTGTCGCTGGTCGAGCTGTCGCGGCTCATCCTGAACCGACTCGAGGCCTGGACCGAGATCGATGCCATGGAGGACCACGCCGCGCTCAGTGCCCGTCTCAACCTGTACCGGTTCCTCGATCTCACCGAGTCGTGGAGCCCGCTCGAGGGACGACCCTCCCTCGGCGCCTTCCTCGGCTACCTCGACCTGCTGCGCGACGAGGGCACGGTCGACGAGCTCGACACCGCCGGCATCTCGACCGAGGAGGCGGTGTCGCTCCTCACCGTGCATCGGGCCAAGGGGCTGGAGTGGGACGTCGTGCTGCTCCCCGCCGTCGCCAAGGGCACCTTTCCCGCCCGGTCGCTGGGCTACGACAACCCCATCGACTACCCGAGATACGTCCCCTACGAGCTGCGGATCGACGCCGGGACGCTTCCCGACCTGAGCGGCACCAGGGACAAGAAGGAACGCAACGAGATCCTGGCCGAACACCACAGGGACGGCGAGGGGCGCATCGCCTACGTGGGGACGACGCGCGCCCGC
>CAZCBO010000065.1:0-12234 GCA_964496825.1 uncultured Acidimicrobiaceae bacterium | reverse complement strand
GCTCGAGGTGTGGGACTCCCCCAACTCGGCCGGCGTGATCATCGATGCGGTCAGGGCGGCCAAGATCGCCCTCGACCGGGGCATCGGTGGCCCGCTGCTGGCCGCGAGCTCCTACTTCATGAAGAGCCCGCCGGTCCAGTACCGCGACGCCGTGGCCATCGAGAACCTCGAGGCGTTCATCGCCGGCGAGGATCCGACCAACGGGGATCTCGAAGACTTCCTGGCGTCCTGAGCCGGACGTACGTGCTTAAAGGGGCGGTGGAGACCCCCTTTAGACACGTGCGACTGTCAGGAGAGCCGCTCTCTGAGCCACGCGATGTCCGCCGCCTGTTGCTCGGCGTCGCCGCGGGTCTCGACGAGGGTCGGCGCCTTGGCGGCGCGCACGACACCGACGATCAGCTCCTCGGGGATCTCACCCTCGCCGAGATTCTCGTGTCGGTCACGGTTCGAGCCTGCAGGGTCGCGTGAATCGTTGGCGTGAACGAGGGCGACGCCGCCGGTGAGCCGGGTGATCAGGTCCACGGCGCTCTCCATGTCGGCCCCGGCGGCACAGGCGTGGCACGTATCGAGGCACACACCGACGTCGTAATCACCGATCGCTTCCCAGAGGGGGCCGTAGTTGTTGAGGTCCTGCATGACGGTATTGCCGCTGCCGGCGGTGTTCTCGACGAGGATGGGGACGGTCTGGTCGAAGGAGTCGAGCGCCTTCTTCCACCGCTCGAAGCCCACCGACACGTCCTCGTCGTCCTCCACGCTGCCGCCGTGCACGACGACCCCCTTGGCCCCGATGGCCGAAGCCGCTTCGACGATCTGGGCCAGGGTCTTGCGCGACGGGATGCGCACCCGGTTGTTGCCCGACGCCAGGTTCATCGGATACGGGGCGTGGACGTAGATGGGGAGGCCCGAGGCGAGGATCGCATCGGCGTCGTCCCTCGGGTTGGGCTTCTTCCACGATTGGGGATTGCCGAGGAACATCTGGACGACGTCGGCATCGCGCTCGGCGGCCGCCGCAAGCGGATCGGCCGATCCCACGTGGGCTCCGATGAGGTAGTCAGTCATCCTGCTCCCCCTTTACCCGGTGATTGCGATGCGATGCTTCCATGGCGACCTTGGCATGCACGACGACGTCCTCGGGCCGGCGTTCCCAGCTCGCGGCGTTGACCTTCAACCGGAAGCCATCCCACTCGGCGTCATAGGGATCGCCGGGAAGGGACCCGGTATCGACGAGATCGAACACGACGATATCGACCGAAGCTCCCCCGTCGGGGTCGCGATCGGCGGCGGTGTAGACGTCGGCTATGGCGCTCCAGGGAACGAAGACGGGGGCCTCGCCTGGCCGACCCAGCGCGAACTCCACACCGTCTTCACGAACGACGAGCACCGGCTCCCTCCGCCACAACGTGAACACGGCGTAACCGAAGAGCACCGTGCCGCTCAGCAGCATCGGGACGCCCCACAGGTAGTCGGCGCGTCGCTGGTTCTCTCCCTGCGTGGTCAGCACCCCGTCGACGACCTCGGGAGGAGTCGACAGCCGGTGGAGCCACATCACATCCGCCGCGGCCAGGACGAGGAGCAGGGCAACGACTCCGATGAGGAAGAGCCGGATCGGGGAGCGGTGAACCTCGACGAGGCTCATGGTCCCACCCCCAGGTCGGCCGGGGTCAGCAGCGCGACATACGGGATGCCGACCTCCTCGAGGCGGGCGGCGACCGTGCCGTTGCTCCGGTCGATGAGGGCGATCGCCTGGGCCACCTCGAGCCCGGCGTCGACCAGGACCTCGATCGACTGGACGAGAGCCGCCCCGGTGGTCGTCGTGTCCTCGACGACGGCGACGACGTCGCCCGCTCGCACCGGTCCCACGAGCCGGCCCCCGGTGCCGTGGCCCTTGGCCCCCTTCCGTATCGAGAACGCCTGGAGCGGGCGACGGGCCCGGGCGGCCGACATGGCGGTAGCCACGGCGATGGGATCCGCTCCCATCGTCATCCCGCCGACCGCGTCCACGGCCGGGTCGATGACGGCGAGTATCGCCTCGCCGACGAGAATGGCTCCCCACCCGTCGAAGGTGGTCTGCCTGGCATCGATGTACCAATCGGACACCTCGCCGGAGCTGAGGGTGAACGGCCCGTCGGTCCGCACCGCGTGCTGGCGCAGATGCTCGATCAGGTGGCCTTTGGGGTCGGTCTCGTCGGTCACAAGAATCTCGGAAAGTCGCTCAAGAACCATCGTGGCGGGGTCGATACGTTACCTAGACAGGATGCCTTCCTACCTCCCGTCTAGCCCGAGCCGAGGCCGCCGAAAGGCGGCCTTCGGTTCG
Organism: uncultured Acidimicrobiaceae bacterium; assembly: GCA_964496825.1. GTDB lineage: Bacteria > Actinomycetota > Acidimicrobiia > Spongiisociales > UBA5794 > JACZST01. The sequence continues at coordinate 9,920 of CAZCBO010000065.1, read as the reverse complement.
TCTGGGGCCGGAACCTCGGCACCGGACTAGTCACCCTTCGATCCCTTTCTTCCAGTCGGTTTATCGTTCCCGACCATGGAACTGCTGTTCATCCGTCACGGCGAGCCGGCCTGGTCTGTCGACGGGATCTCCCAGACCGATCCACATTTGACCGAAGTCGGAAGGCACCAGGCGGAGCTCGCCGCCGAACGCATCGCCAACATCGAGCGTCCACTGACCGAACTCGTCGTCTCCCCTGCGATCCGATCCCAGGAGACGGCGGCGCCGATCGCCGCCAAGACCGGTCTGCCGATGCAGACGGTCGACGACATCGTCGAGGTGAGGATGCCCGACTGGACGGGAGAGCTCGAGGAGCGGGTCCAGCAGATCTTTGCCGAGGCGAGGCACCGCCCACCCGAGCAGTGGTGGGAGGGGATGGAGGGAGGCGAGTCGTTCCGCGACTTCCACGACCGGATCACCCGCTCGATGACCACCGTGCTCGCAGAACGGGGCGTCCATCCCGACCGCGACCAGGAGTATCTGTGGACGGTCGACGACCCCGATCAGCGGATCGCCGTCGTCGCCCACGGGGGCACCAACGCCGTCGCCATCGGCTTCCTCCTCGGCGCCGATCCGACACCGTGGGAGTGGGAGCGGTTCATCCTCGGCCACGCCTCGTTTGCCAGGATGCGAGCCGTTCCCATCGCCGGCGGCTACGCCTGGTCGCTGCGCACCTTCAACGACCGGGAGCACCTCCCCATCGAGGTGCGAACGCGCTAGGAGGGTGCTGGGCAATCCTCCGGCGAGCCGGCGAGGTCGTCCGGTGTCTACCGTCCGTATCGCCGCTGGCGACGGGTGAAGTCGCGCAGGGCGCGCAGGAAGTCGACGCGGCGGAAGGCCGGCCAATAGACGTCCACGAAGGCGTACTCGGCGTAGGCAGACTGCCAGAGCAGGAACCCCGAGAGGCGCGCCTCACCGGAGGTCCGGATCACGAGATCCGGGTCGGGCAAGCCGGCGGTGTACAGGTTGGCGCCGATGCCGTCGGCGTCGATTCGCTCGGCCATCTCACCGGCGGCGACGCCGTCATCGGCGAGGGTGCCGACGAGGTCCTTGACCGCATCGACGATCTCCTGGCGGCCCCCGTAGGCGAGGGCGATCGTCAGGCGCCTCCCGCCGTTGGGCATGCGCTCCTCGAGGCGCTTCGCCGCGGCAACGAGGTCGGTGGGCAGCAGATCGAGGCTGCCGATGAACCGCACCCCGACGTCGTGCCCCTCGATGGCATCGGGGATCTGCTCGAAGAGCTCCTTGAGCACCTCGTAGTAGGGCAGGAGCTCGGCATCGGGGCGTTGCAGGTTCTCCTTCGATAGCAACCAGCACGTGACCGCGGGCACCTCCAGCTCCTCGGCCCAGTGGAGAAACTCGATGAACTTGCCCATGCCGACCCGGTAGGAAGCGGCATAGTCGGGCAGCCCCTCACTCCTCGCGTAGCGCCGGTGCCCGTCGTGGATGACGCCGATGTGGTGGGGCAGGCGCGATCGGTCGAGCTCGGTGAGCAACCGCTCCTCGTACAGGCGATACAGCGGTCGTCTGGCCAGATCCCGGAATCCCATACGTGCCATGCTAGAAGGCTCACCGCGACAGGGGGCTATTGGCTCCGGGCACCTGCCAAGATGGAGTCGACCGGAAAGGGGAGGGACCACGTGGCGATGTCCAGCGAGCACAAGGCGGCCCTGGCCCAAGGGAGGGCCGAAGCCAGAGCGCTCAAGGCCTATCTGGCGGCGGTGACGAGGCCCAAGAAGCGCGGCCGTCCGGTGACCCAGGCGACGCTCGCGTCGAAGATCGCCTCCCTCGACGAGCGGATCCGAACCGAGGACGATCCCCTGGCCCGCGTCGACCTCATCCAGGCCAGGATCGATGCCCAGCGTGCGCTCGACGATCTCGAGACCGCTGCGGATCTCAAAGCGCTGGAGGCGGGGTTCGTCGAGCACGTCGCCTCCTACTCGGACCGCAAGGGCATCACCTGGACGGCATGGCGGGAGGCAGGGGTGCCCGCCGCGACGCTCCGCAAGGCGGGGGTCAAACAGACGAGGCGCCGCTAGCGATCCGCCTACACCGGCGGGGATTTGGGCCAAGCGCACCATCAACCCGGCGCGGGAACGCTGCCGATAGTTGAAGTATGGCCGCGCCAGTGGTGGAGGACGTTGTTGAGGCCGGTCGGTACGCTGCTACCGACATGGACCTCCATCTGCCGCGCTGGGCGCTCGGGAAGATGCAGAACCCGATACGCGGGTTCCTGCACGGCAGCGCCGCGGTGGCGGGAGTGCTGGGAACCGTATTCCTCCTGTTCTACGCCGACACCTGGCCGAGTCGCTTCGCGGCCTTGATCTTCGGGCTGGCCATGGTCGGGCTCTACACGACGAGCTCGCTGTACCACGCCGTTCCCTGGAAGGAGCGAGCGAAGAAGCGCATGCAACGCGCCGATCGCTCGATGATCTACGTCCTGATCGCCGGCACCTATACGCCCTTTGCCGTCGTGGTGCTCGACAGCCCGCTGCGCTGGATCATGCTCGGATTCATCTGGGGTCTCGCCATCGGCGGATCGATCCAGCAGGCCCTCTTCCCCAAGGTCTCGGGAAAGCTCCCGGTGGCATTCGCCACCACGCTCGGCTGGCTGTCGCTGCTGTTCATCTGGCCCATCGCCCAACGTCTCGGCTGGGTGCCGATCCTTTGGCTCGCCGTCGGTGGGGTGATCTACACCATCGGAATGGTGTTCCTGGTCACGAACCGGCCCCGACTCTGGCCCCGCGTGTTCTCGTACCACGAGGTCTTCCACGTGATGACGATCGTGGCGACCGGGGCGCACTTCATGGCGATCTGGCGCTACGTGCTGCCGTACGCCGGCTGAGTGGACGGCAACCAGCCGTCAGACTCGTCATTACCGGCCACCCTCAGGGCTAGCCCTGTTCCCCCGTCTTCTCGAAGTCCAGCGACGCCGAGTTGATGCAGTACCGCAGACCCGTCGGGTTCGGCCCGTCGTCGAAGACGTGGCCGAGATGGGCCCCGCAGTTCGAGCACACCACCTCGGTGCGCTGCATCAACAGGCTGTTGTCGGAACGCTCCTCGACGGCTGACTCGTCTTCGGGCTGGTAGAAGCTCGGCCAACCGCTCCCCGACTCGAACTTGGTGTCGCTGGAGAACAGCGGCTCGCCGCACACGACACAGTGGTACATGCCGTCCTCGTGGTTGTCCCAGTACTCCCCGGTGAAGGGCCGCTCGGTGCCCGCCTCTTGGGTGACGTACCACTGGAGCTCGGAGAGACGGTCGCGGAGATCGTCCTTCTGGTCGGTCATCCTCGAAGCGTACCGTCGAACCGTGGGCTGGCAGACGCCCAGATCGTGTTACTCCCGGCCCATGGTTCGCAGGGTCGCGGCCCCTAGAGTTGCCGCATGACCGCTGCGTGTCCGTCCTGCGCCGCCGAGGCCGCCCCAGGGGCGCGGTTCTGCGCCTCGTGCGGCAGCTCGCTGGCGCACACTTGTCCGTCGTGCGGGGCCGAGGCGGCACCCGACGCCCGGTTCTGTGCGTCCTGTGGAACCGCCCTCCACGAGACGGCCGATGCCCCGACGCGGTCCGCCGAGGAGCGCCGGATCGTGTCGGTGCTCTTCGCAGACCTCGCCGGGTTCACCGCGCGAACGGAGCGGTCCGATCCGGAAGACGTGCGGGCCCGCCTCACCGTCTATCACAAGACCACGAGGGAACAAGTCGAGGCCCACGGGGGCCGCGTCGAGAAGCTGATGGGCGACGGAGTGTTCGCCGTCTTTGGCGTCCCCACCGCCCACGAGGACGATCCAGAGCGCGCCGTGCGGGCCGCCATCCGCCTCCAGGAGGCCATCGCAGGGCTGAACGAGGACGACCCCGACCTCGCCCTCTTGGTCCGGATCGCCGTGACCACCGGCGAGGCGATCGTCCAGCTCGACGGCGAGGATCAGGACCGCGAGACGATCATCGGCGACGTGGTCAACACCGCCTCACGTCTGGAAGCGGTGGCGCCGCCGGGCGGCGTCGTGGTCGACGAGCGCACCTATCTGGCCTCGCGCGACATGATCGCCTACGACGATCTCGAATCCGTCGACCTGAAGGGCAAGGCCGACGCCACCGCGATCTGGCTGGCCACCGGGACCCGGGCTCGCCAGGGCGTCGCCGTCGAGGAGCGCCACAAGGGCCCGTTTGTGGGCCGCGACCACGAACTGGCGGTGCTCGTCGACTCGCTCGAGCGCACGATCGGTGCCGAGACGATCCAGCTCGTGACCATCATCGGTGAGCCGGGAGCCGGGAAGAGCCGGCTGCTCCACGAGTTCAAGGGGGTCCTCGACACCAGATCGGATACGTTCTGGTGGAAACAGGGCCGCTGTCTCCCCTACGGCGAAGGGATCACGTTCTGGGCGCTGGGTGAGATCGTCAAGGCCCAGGCCGGGATCCTCGAATCCGATACGGAAGCCACTGCCGACCGCAAGCTCCACCACGCCGTCACGACACTGATCGAGGATACGGCCCAGGCCGAGTGGGTGGTGTCACGCCTTGCCCTGCTCGCCGGAGGAAGCATGAGCGGCCAGCAGATCGAGCAGGGTGAGCTGTTCTCCGCCTGGCTCCACTTCTTCGAGGCCATGGCCCACCGCCACCCGTTGGTGATGGTGGTGGAGGACATTCACTGGGCCGACGATGCGCTGCTCGACTTCCTCGAATACCTGACCGAATGGGCGGTCGACGTGCCGATCCTGCTCGTCACCGCGGCACGACCCGAGCTCCTCGCCAATCGATCAGGGTGGGGCGGCGGTGTCCGCAATGCCGCCACGATCAGCCTGAGCCCCCTCGCCAACGACGACGCAGCGACGCTGCTGGCGGCCCTGCTCGAGCGGGCCGTGCTCCCGGTCGAGACCCAGCAGCTGATCCTCGACCGGGCAGGCGGCAATCCCCTCTACGTCACCGAATTCGTCCGTCTCTCCGCAGACAGTGACCTGCTCGACGAATCGGGCAACATCGCCGATCTCGCCCTTCCCGACTCGGTACAGGCCATCATCGCGGCGCGGCTCGATCTGCTCGGCACCGAGGAGAAGGAGTTGCTGCAGGCGGCGGCCGTCATGGGCAAGGTGTTCTGGTCCGGCGCGCTGGTTGCCCTCCGGCCATCGGCACAACCAGCCACCACCCTCCGCGAGCTGGTCCGACGCGAGATGATCCGGCCCATTCGCGACGCGTCGATGCACGGTCAGGAGGAGTTTGCCTTCGTCCATGCCCTGGTTCGGGACGTCGCCTACGGCCAGATCGCCCGCGACGATCGAGCGGCCATGCACCAGGCGGCTGCAGCCTGGATCGAGGCAGTCAGCGGCGAGCGAGGAGTGGACGTCGCCGAGCTCCTCGCCTACCACTTGGGCCAGGCCATGGCATTGACCATGCACCCGGACGCCGATCTCCGCGCGAGGGCCTATCGGGCACTGATGCAGGCCGGCGAGCGCGCCCGGGGCCTCAACCCCACCCTCGCCACGTCGTACTACGCCAAGGCCATCGAGGCCGCTGATGACGACCGCGACCGCGGGCGGGCCCTGCTCCGGGCGGGCGAGATCGGTCAGACCGACGTAGAGCGATCGGAGCGGTGGGTGAACGAAGCGTTGGAACTCCTCACCGCGGCCGGCGACCCCGAGGGTCAAGCCGAGGCACTCGACGCCATCGCCCGCTGGGCGTGGTGGCGTGGTGAGACCGAGCGCGCCATGGAGCTGAGGGAACGAGCGGTCGAACTCCTCGAGGATCGACCCGACTCGGAGGCCAAGGCGAAGGCGCTCGTCTCGAACGTCTCGACGCTCTTCATTCGCGGCCTCGATGCCGAGGCGGTCGTCGCCGCCGACGCTGCCGCACCCGTGGTGAACGCCGCCGGATCGGCCGAGGACCAGGCGAGGCTGCTGTCGGTGCGCGGAGCCGCCTACGCAAACGCCGGCCTCGGTGATGAGGGTCTCGACGACATGGCGACGGCGATGGGAATAGCCGACGACCGGAACCTCACCTTCCAGGCTGTCACCATCCGCAACAACCTGGCCACGTTGACGCACCAACTGCGCTCACCCCGGGAGGCGGTCACGATCATCGATGAGGGGATCGCGCTCGCCAGGGAGCGGGGCCTGCCCACTTCGGTCGAGTGGCTCGAGTTCACCAAGTCCGAGATCCTGATCTGGACCGGCGATTGGGATGAGTCCGCCGAACTCGCTCGGGGTGTCATCCGGCGGGACGACGAGCATGGCGGCAGCCAAGCCGGAAGCGGGGCGCGGTCCCACATCGGCGTCTTGGAGCACTACCAGGGTGTCGAGCCACCCAGTGTGGACTGGAACGACCTCCTCGAGGGTGCACGTGGCATCCAGGACCAGCAGGTGCTCGCCCCGGTGGTCGGTTTCGCGGTGACGCTGGCCTACGACGCAGGAGACCAAGCGAGGGCCCTCGCCCTCGCCGACGAGTACAACCAAACGACGATCGACGTGTACCGGACCTGGTTCCTGCCCTGGGTCACGGGTCCGCTGGCGCAGCTCGGCGATGGCGAGCGGATAGCGGCGCTGCTCGAGGGATCACCGGTCAACGGCAGCCACGCGATGGTGGGCAGGGCGCGCGCGGAGGGACACCTCGCCGACGCTCGGGGAGACCTGGAAGCGGCTGCCGAGCGATACCTGGAGGCAGTCGCCATCGCCGAGGAGTACCGGCGTCCGCTCGACGCCACCTTGGCCAGGGTCGACGCCGCCAGGGTGCTCACCGACGATCGGCTCGAGGACGTCATCGTCGCGGCTCGCGAACAGGCCCGACGGATGGGGGCGGGCCGCCTCCTCGCCGAGCTCGACCGGATCGAGGGCGTCGCCGCGGAGGAGGCGGCGGGAGCCTAGGTCACCTCGGCTTCGACCTCGATCTCCACCTTCCACGCCGGGTCGACCAGACCGGCGACCACCACCATCGTCGCCGCAGGCGCCGCCTCCCCGAACAGCTCGCGGTGTGCCCTTCCGATCTCATCGGCGTCGTCGGCGTCGGTGATGTACATACGGGTGCGCACCACGTCCGCGGCCGTGGCACCGAGATCATCGAGCGCGGCGAGGGCGATCGCACCGCAGCGCAGCATCTGCTCGTAGGCGGTGGCGGCGACCGTCCCGCCCTCGGGTGGGAGCGGTGCGGTCCCCGAGATCTCGATCCGATTCCCGATCCGCACACCCCGGGAAAACCCGTACTCCGGCTCCCACGGCGATGCCGAACCGACGCGAGTGACTGCCATCCGCCGATTCTGTCACACCTGCCCGATACGGTGTCTCCATGATGAGAAGAACACCACGGAAACCGCCCACCAACGACGGGTCGCTCGTCGCCTGGTTCACCCGGGCAGGTCTCACCGTGGAGGTCGTCGACCGGTGTCCCGACCCGCGGTGTGTGCGCTGCGCAGGAGTCCTGCGGCCGGCGGCATGAGTTCGGCTCGGGCCCGAGGGATGCAACGCTAAACCGGGCCCGAGACCCGCATCAGTCGCGGCGCCAGCTCCAGAAGGCCAGCGCCAGACCTCCGGCGAACGTCAGCCCGCCGATCACTACCCACCGACCGGTGTCGGTCATGAAGCTCTGGGGAACGAAGGAGACGTTGAGCCCCTGGAGCAGCCACACCGCACCTGCGGCGGCAACCACCAATCCGGTGATGATCCCGGCGATCCGCATCATGGGATCCTACGGACGGCCACCTTGCCGCCCGTGCTCGACCTCGTCGTCGCCCATGAGACCGAGAGCGGCTTCGTGTGGTGGGACGAAGGCACGGAGGTTCGCCATTCCGCCGGTTCGTGGTCACTCTCGTCGTGATCCGGATCGCAAGGCGTTCGGATCGATCCAACGACGATCAGCGGCTGTAGGTGCCCATCAGCACCGCTTCGGCGAGCACATGGCCCTCGGCCGCCGCCAGCACCTCTCCCTTGGTCGCTCCTTCGGCCAGACCGAGAGCCCCATCGAGGGCGAGGACCCGGAAGAAGTACCGGTGAGTCCCCGAGGGCGGGCACGGGCCCCCGTAACCGGTCCGTCCCGACGTGTTCAGCCCGGCCGTTCCAACCGCGCCGACATCCTCGGGGATCGATTCCACCGGCGTGATGTCGAACGCCACCCAGTGATCCCAGGTGCCGCGCGGTGCATCGGGGTCCTCCATGATCACGACCAGTGACACCGCGGCATCGGGGGTGCCTGCGATGTGCAGCTCGGGGGAGACATCCTCACCGTCGCACGTGAACCTCGCCGGAATCGCTCCCTCGTGATCGAAGGCGGGTGAAGTCAGCTCCATGAGCGCACCTCCCTCAGCGGCGCTCGTCGGCGCCTGCGTCGCCATGGTCGTGGTAGTGGCCGCATCGGTGCCCGAGCAGGCCGCAAGTAACGCCATGACGAGCACGGTGCCGGCGCGCCTCATGGACGTAGTATGGCAACCCTACGCCCCCCTCCTCTTCGCCCAGGCGTCGAGCATGGCAAGGGCCTCGTCCTCGGTGTAGGGACCCTCATCGATGCGTCGCTCGAGCAGCATCCGCATGATCTCCCCCACCACCGGACCGGGTTCGAGGCCGAGGTGCTCCATCACCTGGTGCCCGTCGATGGGCGGACGCAGCGCATCGAGCTCTTCCTGCTGGCGCAGCTCTGCGATCCGCCGCTCGAGCTCGTCGATCCTGGAAGCGATCTCACGCGCCCGCTTGGCGCTCCTCGTCGTCACGTCGCTGCGCACGAGCTCGTTGAGCTCGACGAGCAGCGGTCCGGCGTCGCGCACGTAGCGCCGCACCGCCGAGTCCGTCCACCCCATCTTGTAGGTGTGGGGCCGCATGTGGAGGTAGACGAGCTGGGAGACGTCATCGACCATGTTCCGCGAATAACGGAGAGCGTTCATCCGGCGTTTGGTCAGCCGCGATCCCACCACCTCGTGATGATGGAACGAGACACCCCCCGGTCCGAACTCCCGTGTCTCGGGCTTGCCGATGTCGTGGAAGAGCGCGGCGAGCCGAAGCCGCAACTCCGGTGTGGTCTTCTCGACGACGGCGATCGTGTGGGCGAGCACATCCTTGTGGTGGTGGATGGGATCGGCTTCGAGGGCGAGGGCCGGGACCTCGGGGATGAACTCGTCCGCCAGACCCGTTTCCACCAGCCCTCGCAGAGCCGGCCCGACGTGGTCGCCGACCATCAACCGGTCGAACTCGGCCCTGATCCGCTCTGCCGAGACGATCTCGAGCCGGTCGTGCATCCGCTTCACCGCGCCGACCGCGTCCTCGGTGGGGACGAAGCCGAGCATCGAAACGAACCGGAACAGCCGGAGCATCCGGAGCGGATCGTCCCCGAAGGAGACCTCGGGGTCGAGCGGTGTTCGCAAGACGCCGGCCTGGAGATCATCGAGGCCCCCCGTTGGGTCGATCATCTGCGGGGTCCCTTCGTCCGGAGGAATCCGAATGGCCATCGCGTTGACGGTGAAATCGCGGCGGGTCAGATCCTCCTCGATGTCGTCGGAGAACACGACATCGGGCTTCCTGCTGTCGTCGGGATACACCTCGGAGCGATAGGTGGTGATCTCGTAGATGAGGCCGTCGCGGATGGCGCCGATCGTGCCGAACCGCTTGCCGGCCAGATAGAGCTCCGACGCCCACGGCCGCACGATCTCCTCGATCTCGTCGGGTTTCGCTCCGGTGGCGAAATCGAGGTCGGCGATCGGTCGATCGAGCAGTGCATCGCGAACACTTCCCCCGACGAGGTAGAGCTCATGGCCGGCATCGTCGAACAACCCGGCGAGCTCGTGGGCCGGAGTCCCCGGGGCGAGCACGTCTCGGAGCCGAGGCGGGATCATTCCTTCCACCGGTTGGCGAGGGCGTCGGCGTACTCGTTCCACTGATAGTCGGCGTGGCCCTTGATCCAAACGAGGTCCACCT
>CAZCBO010000064.1:0-12348 GCA_964496825.1 uncultured Acidimicrobiaceae bacterium | reverse complement strand
TGGGCAACCCCCATCAGCATCATCAGGGACAACCTCCCCGAAGAGCACAGCTAGCCGGCGCGTCGCGTCACGCCGAACGGCTCGAGACAGGAGGGACAGGCGATGTCGTCCTCGCTGGTCGGAGCCAGGCACCACGGACAGGGAAGATCCACGAAGACGTCGTCGTCGACCGCGAGACCTTCCCGGGCGCGCAACCGTCCGAGGACGAAGGCGGCACCGGCGGCGACCGCGACGATGAGACCGATTTCGAGCATTGGCATCTCCCAGTTGACCTGGGACGATGCTATCCGAGAGCGCGAAAAGCTGCGGTATTTCAGACCGCGAGCCGCACCGCAGTGGCGAGCTGGCCGATCATGTCCTCGAAGGAGTCGGCGCCCCGATCGAACATGCGCTGCTCGGCGTCGTACACCAGGCGCATCGCCGCGTGGTACACCGTCCAACGGGCGAGCTGTTCCTCACCGACGAACACGCCGTATCCCACCTGGATCCCCTCGGCGACCTTGGTCCCGGCGTGACGTGCGGTCAGCCACACCGCCTTCGACACATCCCACTCCGGCGGCGCCAGCGTCGCCCATTGCCAGTTGACCAGCGTCACATCCCCATACTCGTTGACGACGAAGTTCTCGGCCGCCGGATCGGTGTGGGCGCCGCGGGGAGCAGACGCAAACGGTGTCGGGATCGATCGGGCCGCCTCAATGAGCTCGACGCTGATGTCGAGCCTCCCTCGATACCGGTTGAGCCGGCGCATCGTGGAGGCGAAGTCGACGGCGATCCACTCGGCGTCGATGCCGCGCGACAGGTTGGAGAGCACGCGCGGATCCGAGTCGTGCACCGCACGCAGGATCCGGCCGGCGGCGATGCCATTGCGCTTGTTGTCGGGCAGCTGGGCGAGGCTCCACTCGCCGGGGTCGGCGAACAGCGCCCAGGAGACGTCGGCGTGGATCCCGGACTCGAGGGGCGAGGGCACACCTTTGATACCGGAGAGCGCCTCGAGCGCATGGGTCTCGCGCCTGGCACGGGCCGGTGTTCCGTACACCTTGAGCAGCACAGGGTCGGGTTGCCGGAAGATCCGGAACAATCGGTCCTGGGCCAGCGCCTTGGTGGGCCGGGTCAGGTCCTGGTACCGATCACCGTCGGCGATCCGTTCGGCGAGCGCCACGCTATCCACGGTTCACTCCATTCCCAGCAGGGCGATTGTCCCACGCGCGACCCGTTAGCCTTATCGGCCCCAATCTGAGAGCTCCTCCGATGGCGATCAAACTCACCCTCCCCGATGGTTCGGTGCGCGAGTATGCCGACGGCACGTCCGGCCTGGACGTGGCCGCCGACATCGGCGCCGGCCTGGCGCGCGCCGCTGTCGCCATCACCATCGACGGAAAGGAGTTCGATCTGAACCGGCCCATCCCCATCGACGGGGCCCTCGCGGTGATCACTGAAGAGACCGAGGCCGGACGAACCGTGCTCCGCCACTCGACCGCCCACGTGATGGCCCAGGCGGTGCTCGACCTCTTCGAGGGTGCGACGTTTGCGATCGGACCTCCGATCACCGACGGCTTCTACTACGACTTCGACGTCGGCCGACCGTTCACTCCCGAGGATCTGGATCGCATCGACGTCAGGATGCGCGAGATCATCGCGGCCGACCAGCCCTTCGAGCGCGACTACCTCTCGATCGCCGACGCGCTCGAGGTTTTTGCCGACCAGCCCTTCAAGACCGAGATCATCAAGGGCGTGGACGAGAGCGAAGGCGCCGCCGCCGACTCGGTGAGCGTGTACCGCAACAACGGGTTCGTCGACCTGTGCCGAGGCCCCCATGTGCCCTCGACGGGGAAGCTCGGGGCCTTCAAGCTGATGCGGACCTCGGGGGCGTACTGGCGGGGCGACGAGGGCAACCCGCAGCTGCAGCGCATCTACGGCACGGCCTGGGAGTCGGAGCAGGCGCTTGCGGCTTATCTGGAGCGTCTCGAGGAGGCGGAGCGCCGCGACCACCGCCGCCTCGGTGCCGAGCTCGATCTGTACTCGTTTCCCGCGACGGTCGGGAGCGGGCTCGCCATCTGGCACCCCAAGGGCGGGGTGTTGCGCAACGTGATCGAGGACTACTCACGCCGCACCCACCAGGCGCACGGCTACGACTACGTTTACTCCCCCCACGTCGCCAAGGCCGACCTGTGGAAGACCAGCGGTCATCTCGACTTCTACGCCGAGAACCTCTATCCGGCGATGGAGCTCGACGGCGGGCAGCGCTACCTGGTGAAGCCGATGAACTGCCCGTTTCACATCCTGACGTTCAAGTCACGGAGCCGCAGCTACCGCGAATTGCCGCTGCGGTTCTTCGAGCTGGGGACGGTGTACCGCTACGAACGGTCCGGTGTGGTGCAGGGCCTGCTGCGGGTGCGCGGGATGACCCAGGACGATGCCCACATCTTCGTCAGCCGTGACGAGGTCGCCGACGAGCTGCAGCGCCTCCTCGACTTCGTGCTCATGGTGCTGCGGGATTTCGGGTTCGAGGAGTTCGAAGCCGACCTCTCGACCCGGGACGAGAGCAAGATGATCGGCGACCCCGAGCTGTGGGACATCGCAGAGGCTGCGCTGGCCGCCGCCCTGGAGAAGGCCCAGCTTCCGTACGAGATCGCACCGAGCGAGGCCGCGTTCTACGGTCCCAAGATCGACATTCATCTCCGCGACGCCATCGGACGCCGCTGGCAGATCTCGACCCTGCAGCTCGACTTCGCCCAACCGGAGAACTTCGACCTGGGCTACGCCACTGCGGAAAACGTCCAGGAGCGTCCGGTGATGATCCACCGGGCGCTGCTGGGATCGATCGAGCGCTTCGTCGGGGTGCTCGTCGAGCACTACGCCGGAGCCTTTCCCTGCTGGCTGGCACCGGTTCAAGCGACGGTCGTGCCCGTTGCCGACCGTCACCACGACTACGCCGCAGAGGTCGGCGCCACCCTCGAGGACGCCGGGCTGCGGGTCGAGGTCGACGCCGCCGACGAGACGGTCGGCGAGAAGCTTCGCCGGGCGATCACGCACAAGCACCCTGCGGTCCTCGTTGTGGGAGACAAGGACAAGGAGGACGGCACGGTTGGATTGCGGTTGCGCGAAGATGACGCCGAACGGCGGGGGGTTCCACTCACCGATGCGGTGGAGGAGCTGACCGAGCTGTGCGCTCCACCCCGGTAGTAGTGACTTGCGAAAGGTGATCCTGTGAAGACTCTCGTCAACCTGCTGGCGTCGCTCGTCCGTCGCCTCCCCTGGGTCGTGGTCATCGGCACGATCGTGATCGCCGCCATCTTCGGTGGCCTCTCCGGGCAGTTTGCGCCTGCGGAGAACGACAACGAGTCCTTCGCCCCCGAGGAGCCGGAGCTCCAGGCGCTCGACACGATCAGCGAGCTCTTCGGAGAGGAGTCTTCCCAGAGCGTGATGCAGGTCATCATCTCCTCCGCTTCGGGTGACGTCATCACCCAGGACGGTCTCGCCACCGTCGACGCCGTGCGCACGGCAGTGCTGGGTGGGTCGCTCGCGCCCTACCTCCTCGACCAGCCCGGCACCGGCCCGGTGGTGCACTATCTGACGCCGGTGGAGTTCGCCGTAGGCAACGGTGCGCCGGTGCCGACGAGCGACGCCGAGCTCAAGCAGACGTACGGTGCGGCCTTGTCGAGTCCCGACGCTCCCGCCGAGCTCACCGGTCTCGCCACCGGATTGCTGCCGGCGTCGGCGGAGGCGACGGCTGGGACCTCACCCTCCGGGCTGTTGCTGATCTTCACGACGGGTGCGGCGTCGACCGAGGAGTTCGACGAGTTCGTCACCGCGAGCGGAGAGGCGGCGAAGGAGATCCAAGCCGCGGCGGTGCCCGCAGGGATGACCGCGGAGCCGTTCTCCTTCGAGCTGCTGTTCTCGGACACGGATGATTTCCAGCAGGAGATCTCCCGGCTGTTCGCCACCGCCGGGTTCATCATCCTGCTCGTCCTGAGCGTCATCTTCCTCGTCCGTCCCCAGACTCGCGGAGACCGCTGGATGGCGATCGTCGGTTTCATCGCGATGCTGCTTGCGGTGGGGGTGCTGATCCTTCCGAGCTTGGCCACGATCTTCCCCGACGCCTTCCCCGAGTCCGTCCGGGACCTCGAGGTGGGCCCGGTGCTCGGGTTTGCCGCGTTGGTCTATCTCGTCGTCTATCTGGTTTGGATCTTCAGCTCGTTCTTCTCCTTCGCTTCGACCGGGCTCCGGCGCACGACCGCCGACACGCTGTTGACGATCGTCGCGATCGGGATGGCGATTTCGATCATGAACGGGTATGGCTACCTCCGGTTCACCGAAGCCAGCGCCATGGTGCAGATCCTCCCGATCCTGCTCATCGGGCTGGGGGTCGACTACTCGATCCACATGGGGTCGCGCTACCGCGAGGAGATGTACAGCGGCCGCTCGGTGGAGAACTCGGTCAACATCGCCATCAGGACCGTCGGGGTGGCGCTCATCCTGGCCACCATCACGACCGCGGTCGGCTTCCTCACCAACGTGTTCAACGACCTCCCGGCACTGCGGGAGTTCGGTGAGCTGGCCGCGGTGGGAATCGTCGCCTCGTTCGTGCTCATGCTCACCTTTGTCCCGGCGGTGCGGGAGCTGCTCGATCGGCGCGCCGAACGCCACGAGCACCTCAATCGTGAGATGCTCCAGGGTGGAACGGCCAAGCGCCTGCCACGCTTCATCGGCAGGGCGTCCTGGCTCCCCAAGCACGCCGCGGTTGCCACGCTCATCGTTTCCTTGGTCCTGGGCGGCCTCGGCGTGTGGGGCACGCTCAATCTCGAGGCGGCGTTCAGCTTCATCGACTTCATTCCGACGACGTCTCCGCTGCGCGACACGTTCGGCACGCTGCTCGACGATTACGGCGGGGGATTCGGTGAGACCACGCAGGTGCTCGTGTGCGACTTCGACACCGAGGCAGATCCAGCGACCTGCACGAGCGCAGGAAACGTCGCCACCCCCGACGCCTGGAACGGGATGGCGGCTGCGGCCGGCAGCCTGACCGGCGTCGAGAACGTCGTGCAGTTCGGCGATCTCGCGGCGGCCGAATCGCCGGTATCGCTGTTGTTCCAGCTCACGACACCCGACTCCGAGCTCTTCGATCCCGGAGTCGCACAGGCCGCCGAGGCGGCGGGGATGACGGCGGAGAATCCCACGGTTTCTCCCGGCGCCGACGTCAGCGGTCTCTACGACGCCATGGTTGCCGCGGCTCCGGCCGAGGCGGCCCGCGTGCTGGCAACCGACGACGGGAACTACGTCGCCGCGCTGTTCACGATCCAGACCCAGGCGGGGGAGGCGGGCGCCGCCGAGCTCCAAACCGACCTCAACGCAGCCTTCGAACCGGTGACGGCGGCAGGCGTTGCGGCGATCGCCACCTCCGACGAGATCATCTCCGACGTGATCATCACGTCGTTACAGGACTCGCAGGTGTCGTCGCTGCTGCTCACCCTGGTGGCTGCGCTCGTCCTGCTGATCGTCAACTTCTGGGTGACTGCTCGGCGCCCCATGCTCGGGGTGATCACGACCGTGCCCGTCGTGATGGTGGTGTTGCTGTCGTTTGCGCTGATGACGCTGTTCGGTATTCCGTTCGGACCGATCACCGCCACGATCTCGGCGCTCGCGATCGGCATCGGGATCCCCTACATGATCCACATCACGCATCGCTACGAGGAGGACCGGATCCGCTGTACCGACGAGAACGAGGCGGCGGAGAGCACGCTGATCCACACCGGCGGCGCACTGGCGGGGTCGGCGTTCACCACCATCGCCGGGTTCGGGATCCTCGTGACCTCGACGACGATCCCGTTCCGTCAGTTCGGGTTCGTCACCGCCTACACCATCGCGTTGGCGCTGTTGGCTGCGGTCCTGATCCTTCCCAGCTACCTGGTGATCTGGGATCGGTGGCACCGGAGACGCGGTGACGAAGCGATCGATGCGGAGGCGCTCGAACACGCCTTCGACCTGGAGCTGGAAACCGAGGCATGACCGAGGACGAACGGCCGGATCGGCGGGCGATCTACCTCCCCGACGAGGTGGCGGAGGCCGCCGCCGTTCCCGACGATCTCGACTCGGGCGTCGACGACCTCGAGTACGCCGTTCCCGATACCAACCGGCGTCGCCGGGCAGGGGTCGTGTATGTCGCCGGGGCCGTCGGGGTGGGTGTGCTGATCGTGTCCGGCCTCCTGCCGGATGCGATGTGGTGGACGACGGTGGCCGTGCTGATGGTCGTCGGCATCTACCACTTCGTGGCCGGGTGGACGCTTCGGGTGCGCGACCCCGAAGCGCTCGAGGCGGCCAACCGGGAGGTCCCGTTCGCCGTCGGGCATGCGTCTGCCTCGCTGGGGTTCTCGGGCTGGCGGGCGCGGCCGGTGTGGAACGTGCTGGTGTTCAGCGCCGACGAGCCGCCCTCGGAGCGTGGCCTGGTGCGCGTCGACGGCATCGACGGCCGGGTTCGGGATACCTACGAGGAGGACATCCCGGAGCCGTAACCAGTGGCGCGTGCCCGAGACCCGGCTCTGGAACGGCTCCGGGCACGCGCGTTTTGGGGGTTAGATGAGTACATTGCAGACCTCCGACCAGTCGGCGACGCGGAGGGCGTTGGGCGGCAGCGGCTCGTCACGATTCCATGGGTGCCCGCCGAAGACGAGCGCGCGGACGCCATCGCGAGCCGCGCCGGTGAAGTGGCCGACTTGGTCATCGATCAGGATGGTGGCCCCGAGCTCGCGACACACGTCCGCCTTGGTCACCTGCCGTTCGCCGCGCTCGGAGTGCCCGATGCCGAGCATCACCGGGTCGAAGACACCGGCGAAGTATCGCTCGATCCAGGTCTCGGTGACCGCCGCAAAGTCGGGATCCTTGGCACTCACCAGGGCGAGGCGATACGTGCCGTTGAGGCGCTCGAGACAGGCGACGGCGCCGGCCATTGGTTCGAGATCGAGGATGTCGACCTCCTCGTAGAACAGCCGCACCCGTTCGACCGCCTCCTCCGAGGTGCCACCCCAGGCTTCGTAGAGGTATCGAGCCGTTGCGAGATCCTCGGCGCTGAGGTTGGTCCCGTAGCGGCGGTTGTGCCACGCGAAGAACGGCTTGACGAAGTCGAACAACACATCGTCGAGGTCGACGACGACGAGGGCCCGCGGCACTCCGCTAGCGGTCGGCGAGCCGCACGAACTCGCGCTCGACCTCGCCGGTGTAGATCTGACGAGGCCGCATGATGCGCGTATCCGGGTCCTCGGTCATCTCCTTCCACTGGGAGATCCAGCCGGGGACCCGCCCGATGGAGAACAACACGGTGAACATCCGCACCGGGAAGCCGAGCGCCCGGAAGATGATCCCCGAGTAGAAGTCCACGTTCGGGTAGAGCTTGCGGTCGACGAAGTAGTCGTCGTTGAGCGCCGCCTGCTCGAGCTCCTTGGCAACCTCGAGTGCGGGGTCGGTGATCCCCACCGTGGCGAGGACGTCGTCGGCGTACTTGCGCAGGATCGTTGCCCGGGGATCGTGGTTCTTGTAGACCCGGTGGCCGAATCCCATCAGCCGGAAGGGATCGTCAGGATCCTTTGCCTTGGCGATCATCGTCTTGGCATCGGCATCAGGGTCGTTGATGATCCTCTCCAGCATCTCGATCACCCGTTGATTCGCGCCACCGTGGAGCGGTCCCCACAGGGCGCAGATGCCGGCGGCAACCGACGCGAACAGGTTGGCGTGGCTCGACCCGACCCCGCGCACCGTCGCCGTCGAGCAGTTCTGTTCATGGTCGGCGTGCAGGATCAGGAGCACGTTGAGGGCCTGGGCGACGACCGGATCGACCTTCGTCTCCTCCGTGGGAAGGTGGAACATCATGTACAGGAAGTTCTCGACGTAGTCGAGCTCGTTGCGCGGGTAGACGTAGGGCTGGCCCATCGACTTCTTGTAGGACCAGGCGGCGATGGTCGGCATCTTGGCGATGAGCCTGGTCGCACTGGCGATGACCGCCGCCTCGTTGGTGGGATCGTGAAACTCCTCGTAGAACGTCGAGATGGCGTTGGTGGCCGACGCCATGATCGCCATCGGGTGGGCGTCGTTGGGGAAGGCGTCGAAGAACCGCTTCATCTCCTCCTTGAGCAGCGTGTGCTCGGAGACCGCGCGCGTCCACTCGGCCAGCTGGGTCTGGTTCGGCAGCTCGCCGAAGAGCAACAGATAGGCGACCTCGAGGAAATCGGCGTTGAGGGCGAGGTCCTCGATGGCATACCCGCGATGACGAAGGATGCCCTGCTCGCCGTCGACATAGGTGATGGACGAGCGGGTCCCCGCGGTGTTGCCAAAGCCAGGGTCGTAGGTGACGTCACCGGTGTCGCCGCGGAGGCTCTTGATCACCAACCCCTCGTTCCCGATCGTTGCCTCGGTGATGGGAAGCTCGACGTCCTGCCCGTCATAGGTGAGCCGTGCCGTGCGTTCCGTCATACCTGGTGGTCCTTCCGGGAGGGGAGCGGGTCCTCGCATTGTACCGGCGAGCGGTGCGCCTTAAACGGTGTGGTAGCTTCGACGGCTGATCTGAAGGGCTTCCCACTACTCTCGGGGGACGCACCATGATCGATCTCAAAGCACGAAAGAAGGCCGCGCCGCTCCTCGAACCCCTCGCCGTCGGTCTCAACAAGGTCGGGGTCAGTTCGACGATGGTGACGATCATCGGTCTGCTCCTCACCGTGATCGGGTCGGTGCTGATCGCCCTCGGCTACCTGTGGCAGGGCGCTCTCTTTGCCGCTGTCGGGGTCGTGCTCGACGCGCTCGACGGCCCGCTGGCCAGGCTGCAGGACAAGGAGGGTCTCAGGGGAGCCTTCCTCGACACCATGTCGGATCGCTTCGGCGAGATCGCGATCCTCGTCGGCCTCGCCGTCTATCTCCGGGAGGATCCGGTTGCCCTGATCCTCTGCATCCTGACCCTGGCGTTCTCGCTGCTCACCCCCTACATCAGGGCACGGGCCGAGTCGTGGGGCGCCGAGGGGCGCGGCGGGTGGATGGGCCGCGCCGAGCGGATGATCCTGATCATCGTCGGCATCTTCATCGCCGGGTTCTGGGAACCGATTCTGGTGCCCGTGTTGTGGGTGATGGTGGTCCTGACCGGGCTCACGGTGGCCCAGCGCATCCGGCGGACCTGGCAGCAACTCCCCGAGTGAGAGGCCTCCCCGCCTACCTTCTCTTCCGGCTTCTCACCGGGATCCTGGGATGGATGCCGTATCCGGTCATCCAACACGGGGGACGATTGGCGGGTCGCTCGATCTCCTACGTCGCCTTCGGGCGAATGGCCCTGCTCCGGCGTCACCTGCGCCGGATCCTCGGCGACGGTCCCTCGGACGCCGAGATCACCGCAGCGGCCCGTGACATGTTCGGGTTCTACGGTCGCTACTGGTCTGAGGTGTTCTGGTTCCGACCGAAGCGCAGGGACTGGGCGATCCGCAACACCGTCATCGACGGCAAGGATGCGGTGGTCGCCGCCCAGGAGGAGGGGCGGGGCGTGATCCTCGTCCTGGCGCACTGCGGCAACTGGGAGGTGGCGGCGGTCGTGGCCGATTCGATCGGGCTCCCCGTGCTCTCGGTCGCCGAGGAGCTGTCCAACCGGCGGATCACGGAGTGGTTCATCGACGTCCGCGCCGGGTTCGACATCGAGATCATCGTGGCCGGGAGGGGGTCGACGATGAATTCGCTCGTGCATGGCATTCGGCGGCGGAAGGCGGTGGCGCTCGTTGCGGACCGTGACATCACCGGCAAGGGAGTCGAGGTCGAGTTCTTCGGTGAGCGCACCACCATGCCGAGCGGTCCCGCCGCTCTCGCCGAGCTCACCGACGCCGCGCTGTTTCCGGTAGGCACCTACTACGAGGACGCCGGATTCCGGCTGGTGGCACACCCCGAACTGAAGGTCGACACCTCGATCGAGGATCGCAACGAGCGGATCCGGCACACCACCCAGCAGCTGGCGGAGAGCTTCGAGGAGATCGTACGTCGCGAACCGACGCAGTGGCATCTCTTCCAGCCGAACTGGCCCTCTGATCGGCGCTGGCTGGAGGAGCGCCGTTGAGGATCGCCGTGGTTTCTCCTTATGACCTGGGTCTGCCGGGGGGAGTCCAGGATCAGGCGGAGCGACTGGTCGGTTGGATCCGGGAGGCGGGCCATGAGGCGACGCTGCTCGGGCCGGGCGTCGAGGGGCCGGAGGGCGCCACCCTCTTCGGTGCGACGATGTCGATCCCCGCCAACCGATCGCGAGCGCCGGTCAAGCTCGATCCGAGGATCATCGGCCGGGTGCGGCGGGCTGTCGGAGCCTTCGACGCGGTCCACATCCACGAGCCGCTTGTCCCCTCGGTGTCGTTGGCGGCGATGAGCACTCCCGGCGTCGCCAAGGTGGGAACGTTCCACGCTGATCCCTCGGGCTGGGTGCGGGGGCTCTACCGGTACGGTCGAGCCGCACTGCGGCTTCTGCTCGGGGGCATCGACGTGTTCACCGCGGTGAGCCCGGTCGCGGCGTCGCCGCTCGACGGAGTGGTCGAGTACCGGATCATCCCCAACGGCATCGACGTCGGCGAGTACAAGACCGGTCCGAAGGAGCAGGGACGGGTGACGTTCGTGGGAAGGGACGAGCCGCGAAAGGGGCTCTCGGTGCTGCTCGAGGCATGGCCGCAAGTGCTGGCGGCGGTGCCCGGGTCCACGCTGCACGTCGTCGGCGCGAAGGGTCCCGAGGGAGGAGGGGTGCGCTTCCTCGGGAGGGTGAACGAGGAGGAGAAGCGCCGCGAGCTCGCCGCCGCCGTGGTCCACTGCGCTCCCAACCTGGGAGGTGAGAGTTTCGGGATCTCCGGTCTCGAGGCGATGGCGGCGGGGTGCGCCGTGGTGGCTTCGGCGCTCCCCGGCTTCGAGTACGTCGCAGGCTCGAGCGGTGCCTTCGTTGCTCCAGGCGACGCCGGCGCCCTTGCCGACGCGGTGATCAGGATGCTCACCGAGCCCGACAGAGCCGCCGACGCCGGCACGGCGGCACGCGAGCGGGCACTGGAGTTCGATGGTCCGGTCGTCGCCGGCCGGTACCTGGCGGCATACGAGGACGCCATCGGGGCGAGGAACGCCAAGGAGCAAGGATCCGCACCCCGGTAGACTCGGTGTCATGGAGACGCAGCAGGGAACCGATCGCGTCAAGCGCGGCCTGGCCGAGATGCTCAAGGGCGGCGTCATCATGGACGTCGTCAGCGCCGAGCAGGCCAAGATCGCCGAGGAGGCAGGGGCGGTGGCGGTCATGGCATTGGAACGCGTGCCCGCCGACATCCGCGCCCACGGTGGGGTGGCGAGGATGGCCGATCCCGCAAAGGTCGAACAGATCATCGCCGCCGTTTCGATCCCGGTCATGGCCAAGGCTCGCATCGGCCATACCGCCGAGGCGCAGGTCCTCGAGTCGCTCGGCGTCGACTACATCGACGAGTCGGAGGTATTGACTCCGGTTTCGGAGCACCACATCGACAAGCGAGCCTTCACCGTTCCCTTCGTCAACGGCGCCAAGGACCTCGGCGAGGCGCTGCGCCGCATCGGCGAAGGGGCGGCGATGATCCGGACCAAGGGCGAGCCCGGGACCGGGAACGTGGTCGAAGCCGTCAAGCACATGCGACTGATGACGTCGCAGATCCGGCGGTTGACCACCCTCGACCCCGACGAGCTGATGAGCGCCGCCAAGGAGCTGCGGGCTCCGTACGACCTCGTGCTCGAGGTGGCCGAAACCGGCGCCCTGCCCGTGGTGAACTTCGCCGCCGGCGGGATCGCGACACCGGCCGACGCGGCCCTGATGATGCAGCTGGGCTGCGACGGGATCTTCGTCGGCTCGGGGATCTTCAAGTCCGGCGACCCTGCCGTCCGGGCCCGGGCCATCGTCGAGGCCACCACCTTCTACGACGACCCGGCGAAGGTGGCCAAGGTTTCCAAGAATCTCGGCGAGGCCATGGTGGGCATCAACATCGACACGCTGGCCGCCGAGGACCGGATGCAGGACCGGGGCGACTGAGGTGCGGGTTGGCGTCCTGGCGCTCCAGGGGGATTTCCGCGAGCACCTGGCGGTCGTCGAACGCCTCGGCCACGTCGGCGCCACGGTTCGGACTCCCGAGGACCTCGACACCGTCGATGCGTTGATCATCCCCGGAGGAGAGTCGACGACGATCGGCCGGCTGGCCGAGATCTACGGACTCATCGAGCCGCTTCGGGTGCGGATCGAGGACGGCATGCCGGTCCTCGGCACCTGCGCCGGGATGATCTTCCTGGCGACGTCGACCACCGGGCCCGACCAGCCCCAGCTCGGTGTGCTCGATGCGGTGGTGGAGCGCAACG
>CAZCBO010000063.1:0-12357 GCA_964496825.1 uncultured Acidimicrobiaceae bacterium | reverse complement strand
GGCTCCTGCACCGGCCGCGCCTGCTCGTGCTCGACGAGCCGACCGTCGGCGTCGACCCGCAGAGCCGCAACGCCATCCTCGAGAGCGTCGAACTGCTCAGCGACGAGGGCATGGCCGTGCTCTACACGACCCACTACATGGAGGAGGCCGAGCGCCTCTGTGACCGGGTCGGCATCATCGACATGGGCGAGATCAAGGCCGAGGGAACCCGCAGGGAGCTGGTGCAGATCGTGGGCGAGGCCGACCGGATCAGGCTCGACGCCGGAGGACAGCTCGAAGCCGGCGTTGCCGCACTGATGTCGGTGCCCGGAATCAAGGAGGCCGACGTGCGCGACGGCGGCATCGAGATGCTCGTCGCCGACGCCTCGGAGGAGCTTCCCGGGATCCTGGGCAGCCTCGCCAGGGCGGGAGTCAGCGTCACCTCCGTGGAGGTCGAGGAACCCAACCTCGAGTCGGTGTTCCTCCACCTGACCGGCAGGGCATTGAGGGACTGAGCATGCGGCATGCCTGGACGATCGCGATCAAGGACCTGAAGCTGCGGGTGCGCGACCGCTCCGCCTTCCTCATCGGCATCGTCGCCCCCTTTGCGCTCGCCGCCATCTTCAGCTTCGTCTTCAACCCGATCGAGGAGTTCGACTTCACCGCCACCTATGCCGTCGTCGACGAGGATCGGGGTGAGGTCGGAGCGCTGTTCGTCGACACGCTCCACCAGTTCGCGGTTGCGACCGGTGTCGAGATCGTCGAGGTTGGATCCCGCGCCGAGGCAATGGAGCTGGTCGACGTCGAGCCCTTCAGCGACGAGGAAGGCGCCGACGCCGCCTTCGTCGTGCCCGCAGGTTTCTCGCCGGCGGTGCAGTCTGAGCAGCCGGCGCGCCTCGAGGTGATCAGCAACGAGGGAGGCTTCGGTGCCGCCGTTGCCGTCGCCGTCGCCGAGCGGTTTGCCAGCGAGATGGAATCGGCCAGGGTGGCCGTCGCCACCTTCGAGGCGCTCGGCGGAGCCGACAATCGCTTCGCCGCCGGTCTGCGGGCGATCGAAACGCCGCCACCGGTCGATCTCGAGCAGCTCGAGGTGGGTGACAAGCAGCTGAACGGGACGACCTTCTATGCCGCGGGCCTGGCCATCTTCTTCCTGTTCTTCACCGTGCAGTTCGGCGTCAACGGCCTGCTCGAGGAGCGTCACGACGGGACCCTGGCCCGGTTGCTCGCGGCGCCGTTCCCCCGCACCGCCATCATCGCGGGGAAGGCGCTGATGGCGTTCATCCTGGGGCTGGTCAGCATGACCGTGCTCGTCGTCGCCACCTCGGTGCTCTTCGGTGCAGAGTGGGGCAACCCGATCGGGGTGTTGCTGCTCGTGGTGGCCGGGATCATCGCGGCCCTGGGGATCATGGCCGTGGTCTCCGGCTTCGCCAAGACGCCGGAGCAAGCCACCAACTACTCGGCCATGATCGCCGTGGTCCTCGGCTTTCTCGGCGGCACCTTCTTTCCGGTTGCCCAGGCCGGCGGGATCCTCGCCGATCTCCGCTACCTGACCCCCCACGGTTGGTTCATGCAGGGGCTCGGCGACCTGGCCGACGGATCGGTGGCCACGGTGATGCCGGCGGTGGGGGCGATGATGCTGTTCGGCCTGGCGACCGGAGCGATCGCCCTGCTCGGCATGCGGAGGGGGCTGCGGATATGAAGGTGCTGACCATCGCAGGGACCAACCTCCGCCGGTTCTTCCGCGACCGATCCACGATCTTCTGGGTCTTCATCTTCCCGATGCTGCTGATCCTCATCCTCGGGTCGGCCTTCGGGGGCGAATCCGACCCGCGGCTCGCCGTCCACGACGCCAGCGCCGGACCGCTGTCCACAGACCTGGTTGCGCTGCTCGAGGAGCAGCCGGGCATACGGGTCGAGGGTTTCGGATCCCGCGACGAGGTGCTGGTCACGGTCGAGCGCGGCGAGGCCGAGGCCGGTCTCGTCATCCCTGCCGAGTACGACGCCTCGCTGCAGGGGGGAGCGCCCGTGACCGTCGAGCTGATGGCTCGCGACGCGGAGGAGACGCAGGGGATCCAGGGTCACGTGGAGGCAGCCCTCACCGAGCAGGCCGTGGTGTTGCGAGCCGCCGGTTTCGTGGAGAACGAGGGCGTGGCCACCTATGCAGAAGGCCTGGAGACGGCCGAGGCCATGGCAGCGGAGCTGAGCGACGTCACCGTCGACGTGAGCGCGGCCGGCGAGCAACTGGGCTACTTCGAGCTCGGCCGGTTCGACGCCAGCGCCCAGTCGCAGCTGCTCCTCTTCGTCTTCCTCATCTCGCTGTCGGCATCGGCGGCGCTGATCCAGACCCGGCGCCTCGGTGTGGCGAGGCGGATGGCCTCGACGCCGACTCCGATGCGCACCATCCTCTTCGGTGAGGGGCTGGGCCGGTTCGCCGTCGCCTTCCTCCAGGGCGCCTTCATCATGCTCGGCACGCTGCTGCTGTTCGGCGTCGACTGGGGCGATCCGATCGGCGCCGTCGCCATCCTCGTCGCCTTCGCCCTCGTCGGATCGGGGGCGGCGATGCTGATGGGCTCGGTCTTCAGCAACGACCAGCAGGCCGGGGGTGCGGGCACGCTGCTCGGGCTCGGCCTGGCGGCGCTGGGCGGATGCATGATCCCGCTGATCATCTTCGAGTACTTCGCTCCGACGCTGTGGCAGGTTGCCCACATCACCCCGCACGCCTGGGGGCTCGAGGCATTCGACGAGCTCGTGATCGAGAACGGGACGATCGTCGACATCGTGCCCTTCCTGGCCATCCTGCTCGCCTATGCGGCGATCTTCTACGCCCTGGCGACGTGGCGGCTGCGGAGGGTGTTGACCCGTTAGCGAGCCCGGCGGACCGATCCCCGGGGTCGCCTACCGCTCCCGGGCGCCGTAGGCGGGAGATCGGAACCACGACGGACGCCTCTAGACGACCCGTCCCGCGGGCGCCACGATGAGGACATGGACCTGCGGCACGTCGACAGCGTTCGTTGGGAGATCTCGCCGACCGAGGGCATGGCCGTCCCCGGCGTCGTGTTCGCTTCCGACGAGCTGATGGTCAAGGCACGGGAGGACCGGGCGATCAACCAGGTCGCCAACGTCGCCCATCTGCCGGGCATCGTGACCGCTTCCTTCGCCATGCCCGACATCCACTGGGGCTACGGATTCCCGATCGGAGGGGTCGCCGCCACCGATGTCGCCGCCGGCGGGGTGGTGTCCCCAGGGGGCGTCGGGTTCGACATCTGCTGTGGCGTCCGTCTCCTGGCCACCGAGCTCTCCGAACAGGACTTCATCGAGCACCGGGAGTCGATCATGGGTGAGCTGGACCGGCGGGTCCCGCGCGGGCTCGGCAAGGGAGCCATCGCCGGTCGCGGGCTGATCGACTCCGTCCTCAGGGAAGGGGCACGCGCCGCCGTCGATGCCGGGTTCGGGACCGACCACGATCTCGAGCGGTGCGAGGAGCACGGCACCTCGCAGGGAGCCCGTCCCGACCTGGTCTCGGAGCGTGCCCTGCAGCGCGGCGGGGGCCAGCTCGGCTCGCTCGGTGCCGGAAACCACTTCCTCGAGGTCCAGGTCGTCGACCGGATTCTCGACACCAGCGCCGCCATCGCCTATGGCTTGGAGGAAGGGGCCCTTGCGGTGATGATCCACTGCGGCAGTCGGGGCCTGGGCCACCAGACGTGCCAGGACCAGCTCAAGCTCATGGGCCCGGCGATGAACCGGCACGGGATCAGCGTCCCCGACCGGCAGCTGGCCTGCGTCCCGGTCGGCTCGGAGGAGGGCGAGCACTACCTCGGTGCGATGGCCGCTGCGGCCAACTTCGCCTGGGCGAACCGCCACATCCTCGCCCACGAGACCCGGCGGGCCTTTGCCGACGGCGTCGGGGCGACGATCGACATGCCGCTCGTCTTCGACGTCGCCCACAACCTGGCCAAGCTCGAGGACCACACTGTGAACGGCGGCATCCGACCGCTGTGCGTCCACCGCAAGGGGGCGACCCGGGCCTTCGGCCCCGGGCACCCGGACCTGCCCTTCGATCTGCGGCAGGTCGGCCAACCGGTGCTCATTCCCGGGTCGATGGGCACCGCCTCGTGGGTGCTGCGCGGTGTCGCCGGCAACCCCGCCTTCGACTCGGCCGCCCACGGGGCCGGCCGGCTGATGAGCCGGAGCGCCGCCAAGAAGGTCGAGTCGGGAAGAGACGTGCAGCGCGGGCTCCAGCGCGAGGGAATCTCCATCAGGCCGGGGTCGGTGAAGCTGCTCGCCGAGGAAGCGCCCTACGCCTACAAGGACGTCGACGAGGTGGTCAGGGTGTGTGAGGTGGCGGGCCTCGCCGCCCGCGTCGCCCGGCTCAGGCCGGTTGGTGTGGTGAAGGGGTGAGTCCTATGGGACGAGACCGGTCCAGAGCCTGACGTAAGGGACGTCGGGCGGCCCGAAGATCGCGGCCTCGTCGAACTCGGGCACCACGGCGACGACGCCGTCGTCCATGACGTGGAGGAGGTTGACCGTGCCGTTGTCGAAGACGGCCGCGAGGTCCTCCAGGCTCCAGTCGGTGGCGTCGCGGGAGAAGAGGAACACCTGCGGCTGGCGACCCATGTCGCCTTCCAAGGCCGCGTACTGCGCCTGCTGTGCCTCCTCGAGCTCGTCGAAGGTGAACGTCATCAGCGGCTCCGCCGTGTCGGGGTGGAGGAAGGTCATCGTCTCGGCGGCGAAGTCCACCGCGACCTCGTCGGGAACCCGATCGGAGTGCAGGGAGATGCGGAGCAATTCGGTGTCACCGTCGGTGACCGACAGCAGGCCGCGCATGTCGTCCACGGTGAGGGTGTAGCCGTCGCGCTCCAGCACGACCGGTCCGGGCTCCTCGAATCCCATCTCCATGAACGGGTCGAAGCCGTTGGCCACGGTGGCGATCCCTGCAGATCCGGCGGCCAGCGGGTAGAAGTTCCACTCGAGCTCGTCGGGGAGCTGCTCGTTCGGACCGATCGGCTCCCAGGTCCGGCCGTCCGTCGAGAAGGCGAGCTCGCTGCCGGCGCCCGTGTACCGGGTGCCCACGAACGCGTCGTTCCACGGCACGATCTGGTCCACGTCGCCGACCGTCCCCTGTGACACCCATTCGGACCCATCTATCGAAGTCCAGGCCTGCAGACCCCTGGGGCCGTAGCCGAGGGCGACGAGCTCGCCATCCTCGTTGGTCGACGCCGACATCACGTGATCGGCGTCGATCTCCGACATCGTCCAGTTCGCCCCATCGGGCGATGTCCATACCGTGGCGTTCTGCATTCCCTCGTCGCCGTAGAGCTGATCGAGCTGCTCCTCGGTGAAGCCGAGCTCCTCGGCGGTGACGCTGACCACCGGGATGCCCAGCGGGCCGTACAGGGTGAACGCCCCGCCGGGCGCCCCGTAGCTCATCCCGTAGCTCTGGAAGTCGGCGCCGATGGCGTCGAGGATCAGCTGGTCGGGGTTGGAGTAGCTGTTGCCGAACACCACGATGACCGCATCGTTGGCGGCGGCAGCGCTGAGGTCGGTGGTCTGCAGATCCGTCCCCGGGTTCGGGAGCGTGCTCACCGTCCATGTCGCCCCGTCCGGCGACACCCAGACCGTCGGCTGGTCTTCGGCGTCGCGTCCCGTGGCGATCAAGCCCCGTGGCGTCGAAGCGACGTTGTAGACGAGGGCAGGGGCGTCGATCACGGTGCCGAGCGATTCCCAGTTCTCGCCGTCGTCCGACCGCCAGGCATCGAGTCCGGCGTCCTCCTCCGTCCCTTGACCGTACGGAACGGTTGCGCTCCCGAAGAAGTACGTCCGTCCGTCGTGCTCGACCAGCCCCACCGGCCAGAACTCGCCGATGTCGGCGCTCTGGCTCCACGCCAGCGTCTCCCCGACGGTTTCGACTTCGATCGGTGTCGTGGTCGTCGTCGACTCATCGGGCGCAGCCACCTCCTCGGAAGGGGCGGTGAGGCGACCGGCGCCGAAGGCGATCGCGGCGACGGCGATCACCAGTGCGGCGATGCCGACGACGAGCAGCGCCCGGTTGGGTCCCCCCGTCGAAGAAGACGCTCCGTCGGGCATGCTCATGACCGGAACACTACGCGCTAGCTCTCGAGCTCGTCCAGGGTCTTTGGCCAGTCGTCCTTGAGGATCCGCGACAGGGCCCGGTCGGCCAGGATCTTGCCGCCGGTCTGGCATCCCGGGCAGTAGTTCGTCTCGCGCTCCCCGTGGACGATGCGCTGTATCGGGGCCCCGCATTCGGGGCAGCGCTCGCCGAACTTGCCGTGGACGGCCATGTCCGGGTGGAAGGCCGTGACCTTCTCGGGGAAACCGTCGCCGGTCTCCTGGATCCGGATCGCCGTCCATCGATCGAGGACGTCGACCGTGGCGCCGTAGAGCCGTGCGATCGCATCGTCGTCGAGGTTGGTGTTCATCTGGGTGGGGGAGAGCTTGGCCTGCCAGAGGATCTCGTCGGCGAAGGCCCCGCCGATCCCGGAGAGGAATCTGGCGTCGGTCAAGGTGCGCTTCAGCGTGTGCCGCTCGGCGAGCAGCCGCTCCTTGAACCCTGCCAGGTCGAGGTCGGTGAGCTCGGCGCCACCGGGATCGAGTTCGGCGAGTCCCTCTGGTCTTCGGACGACGTGCATCGTGGCCCTGCGCTTGGTGCCGGCCTCGGTGAGCAGCAGCGTCCCGTTGTCGAAGTCGAGGGCGGCGAGCCCGTACCGCTTCGGGATCGGCGTTCCGATCTTCTCCCACTTGAGGCGTCCCGCCACCATCAGGTGGATCACCACGGCCAGATCGTCCTCGAGGTCGATGGCGATGCGCTTGCCGATCCGATGGACGTCGGTCACGGCCTTGCCTTCGACCGCCGTCGTCGGCGGGTCGTAGGTGCGCAACAGGGAGAAGCTCGACACCCGCAGCTGCTCGAGCACCTGGTCGACGATGCGCGGCCGCAGGGCGTGGAGGTACGCCTCGATCTCAGGGAGTTCAGGCATGGAGAGCTCCAAGCTGCGAGCTGCAAGTTCCAAGCTTGCGACTTGCGACTTGCAGCTCGTGGCTCATCGAAAGAGGTCCTCGTCCGCCGGACGCACGAGCTCGGACGCTCTGCCGTCACCGGTGAGGTCGAGACCCCGCACGATCGCGGCGGGGACGTTGGCCGCCTTGCCCATGACGAGATCCGCCGCGGCGGCGATCTCATCCACGACGGCGATCTCCGTCACGTCGAGGACGCGGCCGGAGGCGTCGGCGGTGCCGCGCAGGTCGATGATGGAGGGCAGTCCCGAGATTCCGATGGCGACGTCGACCAGGCCGCGGCGCCAGGGGCGCCCGAAGGTGTCGGTGACGACGACGGCGATGGCGACACCGGTCGCCTGCTCGATCTGTTTCCGCAGCAGGTTCGCCGACCGATCGGGGTCGACGGGCAGCAGCACTGCGGTGCCGGCCGCGGTGTTGGAGCGGTCGACGCCGGCGTTGGCACAGATGAAGCCGTGGGGTGTCTGGGCGATGACGAGGTCGCCACGTCTGCGAACGATCGCAGCAGCCTCGTTCTCGACGATCCGCCGGTATGAGGCGTCGTCGGGGGCATCGACGACCCGCCCCTCCGCCTTCGACACCACTTTGTGGGTGACGACGAGGACGTCCCGATGGCGAAGCGTCTCACCCGATGCGGCGATGGCGTCGACGAGGATCGCAGCGAGGTCTTCTCCCTCGCGGATCTCCGGGACCCCGTCGAGCGGGATCAGCTCGAGCCGGCTCACCATCCGAGGGCCTCGAGCAGGGCCGCGGCGAAGCGTTTTCCTGCGTCGCGATCCCCGATCCGCGTGTCGAGGGCGTGGACCGTGAGTTGCGGCGACGCCAGGGCGTCGACGTCGGCTCCATCGTCGACGTCGACGACGAGGTCGCTGATGAGCCCGTCGTAGGCGGCGGCGATGCCGGCGTTCCCCGGGGGCAGGCCGAGCGACGCCAGGACTCGATCCGCCGGACCCTTGAGCGGGGCCCCGTTGAAGAGCGGGCTGACGGCGACCACCCGGCCGTGGGCGCCGACCGCGGCCTCGATGTCGGTCACGGCGAGGATGGGCCAGATCGACAGGGGTGGGTTCGACGGGGCGATGACGACGACGTCGGCGCCGTCGATCGCCTCGATCACGCCCGGAGCCGGGGCGGCGGTGGGTGCACCGACGAAATCGAGCCCGGCGACCTCGTCCTGGTGGCCGCGGATCACGAAGTACTCCTGGAAGGCGAGCCGCTCACCGTCTGCGGCCAGGATCTCGGTGCGGAGCCGATCGTCGGTCGCCGGGAGCACGGCGGGGGTCACGCCGAGCGCAGCGGCGGTGTCGGCGACGATCGCCGACAGGGGCTCCCCCGCTTCGAGCCGTGCGGTGCGGAGGAGGCAGCAGGCGAGATCTCGATCGCCGAGACGGAAGGTGGTGTCCTGGCCCATCGCCCGGATCTGATCCATGACCGTGAAGGTGTCGCCGGCGATGCCCCAGCCCTGGGGGCCCTCGATTCCCGCCAGCGTGTAGGTGATCGTGTCCAGGTCGGCGGACACATGAACGCCGTATCGCTCATCGTCGTCGCCGACGTTTCCGATCACGGTCAACTGCGATGCCGGAAGGACCGCGGCGAGAGCACGTGCGGCTCGCGCGCCGCCCACGCCACCCGCCAGAACGGCGATCCGGGGGTGATTGGAGTAGCGCGACTTCGTCTCTTGAATGGCGTCGTTCATGTCAGCCTCTCCCATGGGAACCGACCAGCCCTCGGTCGTCGTCGCCATCCTCGCCAGCGACACCGTCGGTCTCGCCGAGACCCTCGATGCCGTCCGGCGCCAAGTGTACGGGTCGGATGAGATCGTCATCATCGGCGGCGACGCCGATGCCAGGCGGATGGCGGGTGCCGAGGAGGTCGACTGGTTCCCGACCATCGGAGCCATGTTCTCGCGCGATGGCGTGTCGGCGAGCTACCTCTGGTTCGTGCGCAGCGGCGCCCGGCCGCGCGCCGACGCCCTGGGTGCGCTCGTCGGCACCGCGACGGCAATCGACGCTGCCGTCGCCGGCTCGAAGATCCTCAATGTCGACGATCCGGATCATCTGCTGTCCGTCGGTTTCGCCACCGACGTGTTCGAGACGCCGTACACCGGCCTCGACGACGACGAACTGGACCAGGGCCAGTACGACGTCGTGCGCGATGTCGCCGCGGTCGGGGGTGCCTCGCTCTTCGTTCGCAGGGACCTGGCCCGCGGCCTCGACGGCCCGGATGTCTTGATGCCGTCCACCGCGGCGGCGGTCGACTTCTGCCAGCGGGCGCGGCTGCGCGGGGCCAGGGTGATCGTGGTTCCCTCGTCCGAGGTGCTCGTTCCGGACCCGGGTGTGCGGCGAGAGCCCTGGCGAGAGCGGGCGGGTCGGCTGCGCGCCATGGGGAAGGCGTACGGTCCCATCACGCTGCTGTGGGCGCTCCCAATGGCGTTCTTGTCGGGTTTCGCCCAGTCGGCGATATCGCTCCTGCTGGGCCGGTGGACCTTCTTCGATTGGCTCCGATCCTGGGGATGGAACCTGGTCCGGCTGCCCAGCACGCTGCGTGAACGGCGGCGTGCCAGGCACGGGAGGGTCGTCGGCGACGAGGAGTTGTTCCGCTACCAGGTCGGCGGATCGGTCGCCCTGAAGCGGACGTGGTCGGAGCTGTCGGATCGGGTGCGCAGGCGGCTTCCCGGCGAGGACTCGGTCTCGGTCGACGTGATCGGCCAGGAGCTGCGGCGCCCCTCCTTCGTTGTCGGGATCATCGCCGTGCTCTTCGTTCTGATCGCGGCGCGCTCGTTGTGGTCGACCGGCCTGCCTGCGGTCGGCTACAGCCTGCCGTTCCCCGACTCCTGGTCTGCCGCGCTCGGCGCCTATGCGGGTGGCTGGAACCCGGCGGGCTTCGGCAGCGAGGAGGCGCTCCGTCCGCTGATCGCCGTCGCCGGTGTGATCCGAGCTCTCACCCTCAACTCGGGGCGTCTCGCCGAGTACGCCGCCATCACGGGGTCGGCGCTGCTCGGTGTCTGGGGGACCGTCCGCCTCCTGCGCGGATGGGGCAGCAAGGCGGTCCCGGGAACCCTCGCCGGTGTGGTCTACGTCGCCGGGTCGGCGGCCCAGGGCCTGGGTGCGGAAACGGCCGTCGGTGCGATGATCGGGCTGGGTGCGCTTCCCTGGGCGCTCCGGCTGTCGCTCGCCCGCTGGCCCGAATCGGCGGTGGGCCGGGTCGGCCGGATCGCGGCGGTCGGCGTCGTCACGGCAGTTGCCGCGGCGGCATCGCCCACGCTGCTCGTCGTACCGTCGCTCGCTCTGGCGGTTTGGGCGCTGCTGAATCTGACCGATGGCGCCGCCTGGCGTGCCCTGGCGGTCGGAGCGGCCGGTGGGGTGCTGGCGATTCCGGTGCTCTTTCCGTGGGCCGGTGCCGCCGATTTCGAGGCGTACCTCACCGATGGCGACGCCTACTGGACGACATCGATCGTGATCGCCGTCGCAGCAGCGATCGGTGCGCTGACCGTCATCGTGTCCGCACCGCCGCGACTGGCTCTGGTCGCCGGGTGGGGTGGGGTTCTGGCCGCCGGTGGAGCGCTCGCGGCGCGAAGCGGTGGCGTCGGCGGAGGCGACGAGCTCGGATTGGCAGGCTTGGCGATCGCCTCGCTCGGACTCGCCGGGCTCACCGGGGCAGCCTTCGAGTCGATCACCCGGACGGAAACGGCGGGTTGGCGCCGCCTCATCGGCGGTACGGGCGTGGTGGCGGCCGGCGTGCTCGTGGCCGCCTCCGCCGCCGTTCTCCTTGGGGGCAGGCTGGGTCTACCCGCCGACGAACTCAGGGAGGCGCTGGCGTTCACCAACGCTCGTCCCGGCGTCCCCTCCGAGTCTCGCGTCCTCCTCCTCGGCGCTCCCGGCGACCTGGCGGGGGACGAACGCATCATCGAGGGAGCCGCCTACCGGGTCGTGGCGGCACCGATGGTGGAGCTCTGGGAGGCGCACCTCGCCGCCGAACGACCTGCGGACCAAGCCCTGAGCGACGTACTCGGCACGATCATCGCCGGCGAGACGTCGCGAGCCGGTGAGGCCCTCTCCTCGTTTGGGATCCGCTGGATCGTGGTGATGGGGGAGGGGCCCCATGCCAACGCCTGGAGCGATCGGCTCACCGGACAACTCGACATCGTCTCGCTGAGCGCCGGGCTGGCCAATGAGACCTTCGAGGTCGAGGCAGAGGGGGCCGTCCGGGCAGGCACCCCCGGGGGCACGCACTGGCCGCGGGTGGGTACCGGCTACCAAGGAGTACCGGAGAGCATCGCCCGCCTCACCGTCAGGGAGAACGCCCATCCCCGGTGGGGCCCTCAGCCCTGGGAGCAGTCGGGTCCGTGGAACGAGGTGTCTGCGGGGACCGGCGCGGCGGGCTTCGACCCGATCGAGGGACGACGGGTTCAAGCGTATGCCGCCGGAGCATGGATACTGATCCTCGTCGGCTTCGCCTGGGCGGGCAGGAGGTTCGGATGAGGCGCCTCGCCGCGATCGTGGTCATCGCCCTCCTGGCCGGCGCGGCCTGGGTGCAGGCCGCCGAGCCGGCACCGGAGGGCCCGGGGCTCGGGTTCCCCGTCCCAACCGATCCCGTCGGCGCGGTCGGGGACGAGACCGCCTGGTATTGCCCGTGGGTCGAGTCGGGAGCGGTGCGGGACTCGACCTACGACGTCGCCACCGCCGTCAATCTCGAGGCGGTCATCACGCTGCCCAACCCCAACCCCACCCTGGAGCCCGACACCTTTCCGTTCGGGCTCCAGCACTCCGATGCCAGGAGCGTCGACACCGCAGAGATCGCGCGCAGGGGCCCCGCACCCGGAATCGTCGAGTTCGACGCGGGCCCTGCGGTGGCCTCGACCACGACCTGGACCGAGGAGCTGTTGACGGGCGACCAGTGCGTGGTGTCGGTGCCCAAGGTGTGGCATCTCGTCGGCGGCCTCACCGCAGAGGGCTTCACGCTCGAGCTGCGCCTGTTCAACCCGTTCCCCGAGGCGGCCAAGGTCACCATCCAGGCGGTGAGCGAGTTCGGGAGCTCCCCGCTGGGCGGATTCGAGGGCCTCGACGTGCCGGGGAGGTCGTGGGTGACCGAGGATCTGTCCCGGGTGATCCCGTTCCTCGACAACGTGACGTTCACCGTGCAGACCGAGACCGGGCTCGTCATCCCGGCGCTCGTCCTGAACAACGAGCTCGACGAGGCCTACTGGAACGGGACGAGCCAGTCGGCGACGTGGGACTTCCCGGCGACGAGCGTGCCGGGGCTCGACCCGACGCTGGTGCTCTCGAACACGGGAGGCGTGCCGGCGAGTGTGATCATCGACCTGTTCACACCGGAGGGGCCGATCCTCGA